>CACYAX010000011.1 GCA_902772435.1 uncultured Coriobacteriaceae bacterium
CGGCCGCTGCTCGTGCACGAGTACGGGCACAGCATCCAGGCACTGATGCTTGGCCCCCTGTACCTGCCGACCATCGTGCTTCCCTCGCTCGTGTGGGCGGGGCTGCCCGCCATGGAGCGCAGGCGGACGCGTCGCCACACCTCGTATTACGCGTTTTTCCCGGAGCGTTGGGCAAACGCGCTCGGCGAGCGCGTGTGCCACGAGCGTTCGATGCGCTAGGCGAGTGGTTCGCCTTAGGTAAGGACTCGAAACAGTCTCCTTGCCCCGAGAGGGGCCGGCCAGCCCTTGCAAACCACAGGACGGGATTGGCAATTGCGTGTGCCATGAGCCCTCGAGATACCAGAATGCACGATTCGCCCGAGTTAAAGCCTCATGTTCGTACTCTATGCTGCGCATCTTGTGGTATTAGATAATTTTTTGATGCATGAACTGGGGTTTTGTGCAGCATGTGGCAATCGTTGGAACTAAAAATACGAATATGCACCCTTAACTCGGGCGAGAAGTTGTCATGAGGACGTTTTAGGGCTAAATGGGCGCATGACAGCGTTCCATGTGTCGCTCGATAGCAAAAGAGTCGATCAGAGCGCCATAGTGCGTGCGGTTTGGTTGATGGCGCGACGTCCCGCCATGCCCATGGTCCGTCTAGCGCAGTTTGCTCAGGATGGTGAGCACCTCGCGGCACCATTGCTGCGCGCGGCTCTTCAGAGGAACCGGCGCGGGGACGAGCGTGACCTCGAGCTCCAGCCGTTTGGCGAGGATGCCCGCGCGGTACAGGTGATAGTTGCTCGAGATGACGCAGAGCTGCCGGTCGCTGAGGCCCTCGCGCTCGACGAGCTGCTTGCTGAGCAGGAAGTTCTGCTCGGTGTTGATGGCTTCGCGCTCCCGGAGGATTGCGCTCTCGCTGACCTGGGCATCGTCAACGAGCCAGGCGGCCATGGTGTCGGCCTCGGTGCTCGTGCGGTCAGTGGTGGGCCCGCCCGTCACCACGATGGTGCGCGTGGGCGCCTCATGCCAGAGGCGCGCCGCGACCTCGAGCCGTTTGACCAGCGTGAGCACGGGCTTGCCGTTGCGCACGAGTCCGCCGAGGACGACGAGCACGGCATCCGGCGCGATGTGCGGCTCGGCCTGGTAAGCCTTACGGATGCGCACGAACCAATACAGGAAGACGCACAGCACCGCCGTGCTGAGCGCACACCCCAGCGCGCAGAGCCACCAGCCGACACTGCCCGGGACAAACGTGAGCAGCCCGCCGATCGTCGCGGGCACAAGCGAGAAGACCGCCAGCGGCATCATGCCGATTGACGGCCCGTTGGCGTGGTAAAAGCGCAGGTTGAGGGCGACGAGCGCGAGGCAGGGGAGCGCCAGTGCGAGCCAGCCGCCGATGCCCAGCGGCCCCATCGAGACGGCGAGCAGATAGGCGTCAAGGCTTGAGCACACGATGAACAGCGCCTGGGCCAGCGGCTTCAGGCGCGTCTCGGTGCTTACGGCAGTGTCGGTGTCAGGCGTTCTCATGTGTCTGAGTATACCCATACCCCAAACGGACGACGGGGTCGTCCCCAGGACGACCCCGTCGTTCGCTATGACACAGGCGCCCGTGACGCTGCGGCCCGTGCACATGGAGCGCGGGTGGAAAGGCAAGCCCTTCCACCCGCATCCCTTTCCCACTGCGCGCAGGCCTAGAGGAGGCCCTCCACGCAGGCGCGCAGGTCATCCATGCTGGCGGTCGGCTCGAAGCGCGCGACCACGTTGCCCTCGCGGTCGATGACGAACTTGGTGAAGTTCCACTTGATGTTGGCGTTGTTCTCGAAGTCGGGGTCGATCTTGGCCAGGTGGGCATTCATGAACTCGGCCTGCTTGCCCTCGCCGAAGCCCTCGAAGCCCTTCTGGCTCTTGAGCCAGGTGTAGAGCGCGAGCTCGTTCTCGCCGTTGACGTCGGACTTCTTCATCTGCGGGAACTGCGTGTTGTAGTGCAGGGTGCAGAGCTCGTGGATCTCGTCGTCAGAGCCGGGGGTCTGGCCACCGAACTGGTTGCAGGGGATGTCGAGGATCTCGAGGCCCTTGTCGTGCAGGTCCTCGTGCATCTTCTCAAGCGGCTCGTAGTGCGGGGTGAAACCGCAGCCGGTGGCGGTATTGACCACGATGACGACCTTGCCCTTGAAGTCGGACATCTTGACCTCGTTGCCGGCGGGATCGAGAACGCTCAGATTGTAAAAACCCATTTTGCACTCCTTCTAATAAATTTTACGTAATTTAATAGTACACAATTAAAATACCCTTGTAAATACCTTTTCGGACAACCTGGCAGCAGCTTGCCGAAAACGCCACATATTCAGCAATTTTCATGGTATATGGTTTGTTGGGTGTCACACGTTTGCTGCTTCCGCAAGGTGCGAAACTCAAGGTATGACCAGTGGTTAAAGCCCAAGGAAAGGGGTAACAATGGCAATTTTCTCTCGTCTGGCTGACATCCTCAAGGCAAACATCAACGACATGATTGACAAGGCAGAAGACCCCGTCAAGATGGTCAAGCAGCTCATCATCGAGATGGAGGAGCAGGTTGACGATGCCACGCAGGCTCTCGGCCAGGCCATGGGTTCTCAGAAGGTCGCCGCCAAGGAGCTCGCCGAGGCTGAGGCCAAGGTCGCCGACTGGAACGACAAGGCAAAGCTCGCCCTCAAGAACGGCAAGGAAGACCTCGCTCGTCGTGCGCTCGACGTCAAGGTCGGCCTCGATCCCCAGGTCGCCCAGCTCCGCGCCTCCTACGACGAGATCACCGCTCAGGTCGACAAGCTGAAGAACCAGGTCCAGACCCTGCGCATGAAGCTCGACGAGGCCCGCGCTCGCCAGAACGTGCTCATCGCCCGTTCCAAGATGGCCGACGCCTCCCAGAAGGCTGCCCAGTCCATCAACTCCACGAGCATCGACTCCGCGTTCGCGAAGCTCGACCGCCTCGAGGCCAAGATCATCCAGCAGGAGTCCACGGCCGAGGCCTTTGCCGAGATCAACACCGGCGCCAGCAGCGTCGAGGACGACTTCGAGGACATGGCCCACAACGCAGCCATCGACACCGAGCTCGAGCGCCTGAAGGCCGAGCTTGGCATGTAGGTTTCCGCTGGTCTAGCGGCTTACTCCGCCCGGTGTCTCTGCGCCTCATGCGCGGGCCTGCGCCCGCTGGGCTGCTCGGAGGCACCGGGCTTTTTGCGAGGTACCCGTCATTGCCGGCGCCTGACGGCTGGTCAGGACAGGCGGTAGCGGTTGATTGAAACTCGGGAGGACCTGATGGGAGACAGTGCTTTCTATATCGTGGTAATTCTGGCCATCGCGATGATCGCCTACGTCCTGATCAGCATGCGGGCCAAGAGCAGTTCGAGCGCATCCGGCTCGTCCACCAGCTCGAAGCCGAGCACGGAGCGCGACCAGATGGTCGAGGACATCAAAGTCACGAGGACCTCGCGCGTGGTCGACGAGGTGGACATCCTTAACGAGCTTGAGCAGACGGTGTCCGACTTCCGCCAGTACTGCGAGCTGACGGGCACTTCGCAGCGCGAGGGTGGCGTCATCGCCCCGTACAGCCGCAAGCAGGTCGCCTACTACGAGATCCGGTGCTACCGCATCGACAACAAAGGCGCGGGCGACGTGGAGACCCTCATCGCGCACGAGAAGTCCTTCGACCCGTTCTACTTCACGGACGACTCCTGCGACACGCCCATCTACATCGATATCGACAGCTTCGGCGAGAACGTGATGCTCATCAACTCCACGAACCACGTCGAGGGGCCCAACTCCGACTTCGCCAAGGCCGTCGCCAAGGAAGGCGCGAAGGCGACCACGGCTGCCGCGTCGTCATCCAAGACCTCGAACATGGTGGGGGAGCTGGCGTCGGTGGTGGTACACGGCTTTGGCCGCGCACGCGATGCGGTGAGCAGGCTCTTGAACGGCCTCGCGCCTCAGGGCGCCTATGCGTTCGCCGGCGCCGGCGCTGCCGTTGGCGCAGGCCTCAGTTCTGACGGCTGGGCGCGCGACCGTATGGTCACAGGCTCCCGTGGTGCCAAGGTCTCGCTCTTTGGCCGCTCCGGTGGATCCGGCGGTCCCGGTGGCTCCAGCAGCCGCGGCGGCTCGTCTTCCCGTCCGTCCGGCGGCTTCAGCGGTGGCTCCTCGAACAAGCCGAAGAACGAGAAGAAGCCCAGCAGCAAGCCATCAGGCGGCAATGTCAGCTTCCCCTCGTCGCCGGGGTTTGACATCTTCCTCGGCACGGGCTTCTCGAACGTGGGCGGCTTCAGCAACGTTCCCAGGCCCACCTACCAGCAGCCGCGGCCCAATCCCTATCCGCGTCAGACCTATCACCGTCCCTCCGGCTCCGACGTGCTGAGCGAGATGCTCACGGGCATGGTGCTCAGCTCCATGCTCGATTCGCTCAGCCAAACAAGCCAGACTACCGTAACCACGAGCAAGCCGACCTCGACCCTGCGCGGCTACCGCCTCGTTGAGGACGTCGTGCCCTTGGGCAGCCCCATCTACTGCATCGGTGAGATCTACCACCAGGGGACCGACGTGTATATGGGCCGCTCCCTTGCTGAGAACTACCCGACGTCGTTCTTCGCGACGCGTCCCGAGTCCGAGGTCCTGGAGACCCTCGGCGCATAACCGGACATCCCAACAGGGAACATGGCCCCAAGGAAGCGTTCCTTGGGGCCTTTTCGTTAGATGGTGCGCAAAGGTGCGGGCGATTCCGCTCATTAGTGCTATTGTTGAGCGGTTGATGAAATGGCAGCCCATACGAGGAGGCACCACATGGACCGCACCAAGATCGCAACGCTCTTTGCCGACAAGGAGGAGCTCGGCGGCACCGACGTCACCGTCGCCGGCTGGGTTCACTCCATACGCGACATGAAAAACTTCGGCTTCGTCATGCTCAACGACGGAAGTTGCTTCAAGGACCTGCAGGTCGTGCTCAACCGCGATGAGCTGAGCTGCTACGACACCATCGTCGCGCAGAACATGGGCGCCGCCCTCATCGTGCGCGGCACGCTCGTGCTCACGCCCGAGCGCCCGCAGCCCTTTGAGCTGCAGGCGAAGGAGATCGAGGTCGAGGGCCCTTCCGCCCCTGACTACCCGCTGCAGAAGAAGCGCACCACGGTCGAGTTCCTGCGCACCATCCAGCATCTGCGCCCGCGCACCAACCTCTTCCGCGCGGTCTTCCGCGTGCGTTCCGCGGCGGCCTTCGCCATCCACGAGTTCTTCCAGGGCCGCGGCTTCGTGTACGTGAACACGCCCATCATCACGGCCTCCGACGCCGAGGGCGCGGGCGAGATGTTCCGCGTGACCACCATCGATCCGGCGAACCCCCCTCTCACGGACAAGGGTGAGGTCGACTGGAGCCAGGACTTCTTCGGCTCGCCGACCAACCTCACCGTCTCCGGCCAGCTCCAGGGAGAGAACTTCGCGCTGGCCTTTGGTGACATCTACACCTTTGGCCCGACCTTCCGCGCCGAGAACTCCAACACGCGTCGTCACGCCGCCGAGTTCTGGATGATGGAGCCCGAGATCGCCTTCGCCGACCTCGAGGACGATATGGAGCTCGCCGAGGACATGCTCAAGTACGTGCTGCGCGCCGTCATGGAGCGCTGCCCCGACGAGCTGGCCATGTTCAACAAGTTCGTGGACAAGGGCCTGCTCGATCGCCTCGAGCACGTGGCGAGCTCCGACTTCGCGCGCGTCACCTACACCGAGGCCATCGCGATCCTCGAGGAGGCCCAGGCCAAGGGCCACAAGTTCGAGTACCCCGTGTCGTGGGGTGCCGACCTGCAGACCGAGCACGAGCGCTTCCTCACCGAGCAGCACTTCAAGCGCCCGACCTTCGTGACCGATTACCCGGCCGAGATCAAGGCCTTCTATATGCGCCTCAACGACGACGGCAAGACCGTGGCTGCCATGGACTGCCTCGTGCCGGGCATCGGCGAGATCATCGGCGGCTCCCAGCGCGAGGAGCGCCTCGACGTGCTCGAGCGCCGCATCTCCGAGCTGGGTATGACGCCCGACCAGTACAAGTACTACCTTGACCTGCGCAAATACGGCGGCTGCCACCACGCGGGCTTCGGTCTGGGCTTCGAGCGCCTCGTGATGTACCTCACGGGCGTTGACAACATCCGTGACGTCATCCCGCATCCCCGCACCGTGGGCAACGCCGAGTTCTAGGAGCGGCTGCCCCTTTGGGAGCAAAGATGAACGCCAGCGAGGGCGCCCTTCCATCAGGTCGGGCGCCCTCGCTCGTGGTTCGGAGCACCATCAGCCCGCCGTCCTGCGCGAAGCCACGCCGTTACACGCTGCGCCCCGTACCTCGTTCGCAGATGTTCTTATCGTTAGCGCCCCCTTTTGCGCGTATGATATACATCCATGCCTGTTTAAGGTTTTGTTAGGTTTTGACGGTCGGACTGTTTGGGAGAAGGTCGCCATGAAGCGTGCGCAAAAGCGGCGTATGTTGCTGCGTGCCCTCCTTGCCGTGCTGCTGGCGGTCCTCATGATCGTCGAACCCCTTTCCATGGCGTTCGCCTCCCCGCGCCCCAGCCTCGCGCTCAAGACGGAAGAGTCCGAGACGGTTGCCGTGACGGGCGTCACGATCGAGGGCGCCGGTTCCGACCTCTACCTCGAAGTGGGCGATACCTACACCCTGGGCGCCACGGTCAGCCCCGACAACGCGAGCGACAAGGGCGTCACGTGGTCCAGCGACAACAGCGGCGTGGCATCCGTTGACGGTGGCGGCACGGTGTACGCCAACGCGGCGGGTTCGGCGACCATCTACGTCACGACCAACGACGGCGGCTTCAGCTCCGGGCGCAGGGTCGTCGTAAGCGAGCCCGCACCCATCACCCACAGCATCGTGTTCTACGGGTGCGACGGAGGCACGGTGGGCGCAGACCGCGACAGTGCCGTCGCGGGCGACGTCATCACCTGCTGGGCATCGCCCTACGATGATTACGAGCTCATCGAGCTCTACGCCGGGACGGGAGGATCGACCCTCCTGAGCACGGGGTCCGCGTCGGGCAGCTTCACGATGCCTGACGCCGACGTCTACATCTCGGCAACCTTCAGCAAGGTCGTCCGCTACTACACGGTGAGCTTCAGCTCGAACGGCCATGGCTCGGCGCCTGGCTCGCAGACCGTGGAGGAGGGAAGCGCCGCGTACGATCCCGGCTCCCTCTCGGCAAGCGGATACGTCTTCGGCGGCTGGTACACGGACGCAGGCTGCTCGAGCCCCTACAGCTTCGGCTCCGCCGTTTGGAGCGACATCACCCTCTATGCGAAGTGGACGGAGGAGTCTAAGCCAGAGCCGACTCCCCCGGCGAAGACCTACACGGTGTCCTTCAGTGCCAACGGCCATGGCTCGGCGCCTGGTTCGCAGACGGTCACCGAGGGCGACTACGCATGGCAACCCTCCGACCCCTCTGCAGACGGCTACGTCTTCGGTGGGTGGTACACCAACGCGTCGTGCACCAATGCGTACAGCTTCTCGACGCCCGTCACGGGCAACATCACGCTCTACGCGAGGTGGACCAAAGAGAAGGAAGAGTCGAAGGAGACCTATACGGTGACCTTCGATGCCAACGGTCACGGCTCGGCTCCCGCCTCCCAGAAGGTCAAGGAAGGGGAGACGGCAAGCAAGCCTGCCGACCCCTCCGACGAGGACTACACCTTTGCCGGCTGGTATACCGACAAGGCCTGCACGAGCGCCTACAGCTTCTCGACCAAAGTCACCAAGAACATCACGCTGTACGCGAAGTGGGATCAGCACACCTACACGATCAAGTTCGTGAACTCCGACGGCACGGTCCTCCAGACGCAGAAGCTCAAGAAGGGCGACATGCCGGCGTACAAGGGCAAGAACCCGACCATTGCCAGCAGCGCCTCGTCAACCTACCGCTACAAGTTCAAGGGCTGGTCACCCACCATCGTGAAGGTCACGGCGGACGCCACCTACACGGCGACCTACGTCAAGGTGGCCAACGTGTACTTCGTGCGTTTTAGCGCGAACGGCCATGGCACGCCGCCTGCCGCACAGAAGCACAAGTACGGCGAGCTCGCGACCGAACCCGATCCGCCCAAGGTCAAGGGCTTCACGTTCGGTGGCTGGTACACCGAGTCCACCTGCAAGAACCTGTACGACTTCTCGCAGCCCCTCACCGATGACGTGGACCTCTTCGCCAAGTGGTACCAGGAGGGCGAGCTCGACGATGACGAGGACAAGAACACGGCTGTCTATACGGTGAGCTCCGGCTCCGGTGCGCGGTGGAGCATCGGGTCGCTTTCGGGCCTCAGCTTCACGATCACGCGCAGCGAGCACAACGGCAAGATCTCGGAGTTCTTCAAGTCGGTGAGCATCGACAGCACCGTGCTCGAGCCGGCGGCCTATACGGTCTCGTCCAACCCCTTCGAGGTGACGATAAACGCAGCTCGTCTCGAGGTCCTCAAGCCAGGTACGCACACCCTGACGGTCAGGTTCTCTGACGGCGAGGCATCCTGCAGGTTCACCGTGACCGCTGGCGCCGAGAACCCCTATGCCGACGTCTCGATCCTCGTGCCCCTCTTCATGATCATCGTGGGCCTCGGCGGTGCGGCTGCGTCGCTCACGTCGCTGCTCAAGAACCTGGGCCTTGACATCGGCTATACCAAGGCCGCCGTGCTTCCCGCGGGCGACGAGCTCGTCACGCGCCACGGATATGCGGCGCGTGAGACGCATACCATCACCTGGCTGCAGGATGACGGCTCCGAGCTCGACACGAGCACGGTCGAGCACGGGATGCGGCCCTCGTTTGCCTCGGGCATCCCCGCCAAGCCCGCCGAGGGGCCGGACGCCTTCGAGTTCGTGGCATGGGTGCCCGAGCTGGCCGCCGCCACCGAAGACGCGACCTATACGGCGAGCTACGAGACCGTGCCGCGCACCTGCACCGTCAGCTTCGAGATGGGCGGCCACGGCGTGGCGCCTGAGCCCCAGACGGTTCCCTACGAGAGCCCTGCGGCGGAGCCTGCGGTTCCCGAGGCAGAGGGATGGGTCTTCGTCGGCTGGTTCGCCGACAGCGAGAGCGCGGAGGCGTATGACTACGCCACGCCCGTCGTGGATGACCTGACGATCTGCGCGCAGTGGGTCGAGCAGCCCCAGAAGACGCGCGAGAAGGTCGAGGCGCGCACGCGGCGCACGGCGCGCGGAGCGTCTTCGAAACGGGGCACCACGCGGGGCAAGGCCACCTCCTCGAGGCGTCACCCGAAGCCGCGCGGCAGGAAGGGCGGTGGCAGCGGCAACGCCCGCCGTCGTACGCGCTAGGCCGCATCCGTTTCTTTCATACACGATACGAGGCCATTGCGATTGGGTGTGCAGCTTGTGCGCCCGTTCGTTTCGGCTTTGCGACTACCGTGTTGCATATGGTTCCGTGCACTATGCCCAGCACGTATCCTCTTCATGGACGATTTTTGGCTAAGGAGGAGCTATGAAGATTGGTATCGCCGGGTACGGCAATCTCGGACGTGGTGTTGAGGCTGCGGTCACCAACGCGAAGGACATGGAGCTTGTGGGCATTTTCACGAGGCGTGACCCCGCTTCGGTGAAGCCGGCGACCGACACCCCCGTCTATGGCTTTGCCGCACTCAATGGCATGGAGGACGAGATAGACGTGCTCGTGCTCTGCGGTGGCAGCGCGACTGACCTGCCCGTGCAGACCCCCGAGTTCGCCGCGCGCTTCAACGTGGTGGACAGCTTCGACACCCATGCCAACATCCCGCAGCACTTCGCCAACGTGGACGCCGCGGCTAAGGCTGCCGGTACCGTGGGCATCATCTCCTGTGGCTGGGATCCCGGCCTCTTCTCGCTCGCGCGCCTGTACTTCTCGGCCGTGATGCCCGAGGGCGTCGACTATACCTTCTGGGGCCGTGGCGTGAGCCAGGGCCACTCCGACGCCATCCGCCGCATCCCCGGTGTCGCCGACGCGCGCCAGTACACCGTGCCCGTTCCCGAGGCGCTGGCCCGCGTGCGCGCGGGTGAGAATCCCGAGCTCACGACCCGCGACAAGCACACGCGCGAGTGCTACGTGGTGGCCGAGGAGGGTGCCGACCTCGCCGCGATCGAGCAGGCCATCGTCACCATGCCCAACTACTTCTCCGACTACGACACCACGGTGACGTTCATCAGCCAGGAGGAGCTGGATGCCGAGCACAAGGGCCTGCCCCACGGCGGCAGCGTCATCCGCAGCGGTCGCACGGGTCTTGCCAGCGAGTTCGCCGACACCCTCGAGTTCTCGCTCGACCTCGACTCCAACCCGTTCTTCACGGGCAGCGTGCTCGCCGCCATCGCGCGTGCCGCCTTCCGCATGTCCGAGGAGGGCAAGGCGGGCGCCTTCACCATCCTCGACATCGCGCCCGCGCAGCTCTCGCCCCTCTCGAAAGACGAGCTCCTCGCACACATCGTGTAAGGTAGAAGTACTACAACCGTGGCGGGCGGGAGCGCCCGAGGCCACGCCTGCCTCCCTCAAGGGGCAAGCCTCACCTCGGTGCGGGGCTCGCCCTTTGCGTGTGGACAGAAAGGACGCACCATGCTCTACAGCAACCTCTCCGTGAACGATGCGGGGCACCTTGCCATCGGGGGTATTGACGCCCTTGACCTCGCGGAACGCTTCGGTACGCCGCTCTACGTGCTCGACGAGGACATGGTTCGCGAGAACTGCCGTACCTATCTCACGGCCATCGGGGAGTGCCTGCCCGAGGGGTCGGGCGCTCTCTACGCGAGCAAGGCCCTCTGCTTCAAGGGGATCTATCCGGTGGTGGAAAGCGAGGGCATGGGTGTGGACGCCGTCTCGCCCGGTGAGATCTACACCGCGCGTGCGGCGGGCTTCCCGGCCGAGCGCATCTACTTCCATGGCACGAACAAGACTGATGACGACATCCGCTATGCGCTCAACGCGGGCGTGGGGTGCTTCGTGGTCGACAACTTCAACGAGCTGGCCGTACTGCAGAGCGAGGCCGCGAAGCGCGGCGTGATGCAGCGCGTGCTGCTGCGCGTGACGGTCGGCCTCGACCCGCATACGCTCGCCGCCATCAATACCGGGCGCGTCGATTCGCAGTTCGGCATCCCCATCGAGACGGGCCAGGCCGAAGGGTTCCTCTTCGAGGCGTTGGCCCAGCCCAACCTGCAGGTGGACGGCTTCCACAGCCACATCGGCTCGCAGATCTTCGAAGCCGATTCCTTCTGCGATCAGGTCGACATCATGCTGCGCTTTGCCGTGGCGATGCGCGACAAGTTCGGCTACGTGGCGTCGGTCTTCAACCTCGGCGGAGGCTTCGGCGTGCGCTACGTGGAGAGCGACGACCAGGTGGACATCGCGGGCAACATCCACGCCATTGCGGAGCACCTCTCGGCAGGCTGCGCCGCCGCAGGCTATCCCGTGCCCCGCGTGCTCTTCGAGCCGGGCCGCTCCATCGTCGCGAACGCGGGCACCACGCTCTACACCACGGGCGGCATCAAGACCGTGGAGGGCTATCGCGACTACGTGACCGTGGACGGCGGCATGACCGACAACCCGCGCTATGCGCTCTACAAGAGCGCCTACACGGTGCTCAACGCGAGCCACGCGGATGCCGAGCCCGACTTTACGTGCACCATCGCGGGCCGCTGCTGCGAGAGCGGTGACCGCATCGCCGAGGATATCAGCATGGCGCGCCCCGAGCGCGGCGACGTCATCGCCGTGCTGGTAACCGGTGCCTACAACTACGCGATGTCCATGAACTACAACCGCATCCCGCGTCCCGCGCTCGTCATGGTCTCGGGAGGCGAGGCGCGCCTCGCCGTGCGTCGCCAGACCTTTGACGACCTGATCGCCTGCGAGCTGTAGGGCAACGCCTACAAGACGTTTTGGCCCCTCTGCCGCGCTGTCGGCGGAGGGGCATTTTGCGTGCGTGGCCCGTCTGCGGGAAGGGCTTTCAGCGGGTGTCTCGCAAAGTGTCAGAACGCATGAGATTGCCCAAAGCGACGCCATTGAGGCGGGAAGGGTGATAAGCTTCTTTCTTGGTCGTATTTACACCAGAGAGAGGAAATCTCATGGCCAATCGTTTCGTCCTCAACAACATCTCGTATCACGGCAAGGGCGCCATCAAGGAGGTCCCCGGCGAGATCTTGCGTCGCGGCTTCAAGAAGGTCTTCGTCGCCACTGACCCCGACCTCGTGAAGTTCGGCGTGACCTCCAAGGTCACCGACCTCCTCGACGAGGCTGGCATCGCCTGGAGCCTGTACTCCAACATCAAGGCCAACCCCACCATCCAGAACGTCAAGGACGGCGTCGAGGCCTTCAAGGCCGCCGAGGCTGACTGCATCGTCGCCGTGGGCGGCGGCTCCGCCATGGACACCGCCAAGGGCATCGGCATCATCATCTCCAACCCCGAGTTCGCTGACGTCGTCAGCCTCGAGGGCGTCGCCGACACCAAGAACCACGCCGTCTTCACCATCGCCGTGGCCACCACCTCCGGCACCGCCGCTGAGGTCACCATCAACTACGTCATCACCGACGTGGAGAAGGAGCGCAAGTTCGTGTGCGTCGACGTCAACGACATCCCCGACGTCGCCGTCGTCGATCCCGACATGATGGCCTCCATGCCCGCCGGCCTCACCGCCGCCACCGGTATGGACGCCCTGACCCACGCCATCGAGGGCTACACCACCCGCGGTGCCTGGGAGCTCTCCGACATGTTCCACTTCAAGGCCATCCAGCTCATCTCCCAGAACCTCCGCGACTCCTACGCCGAGGCCAAGAGCGGCGAGCCCGGAAGCGGCCGTGAGGGCATGGCTCTCGGCCAGTATGTGGCCGGCATGGGCTTCTCCAACGTGGGCCTCGGCATCGACCACGCCATGGCGCACACCCTCTCCGCCCACTATGACACCCCGCACGGTGTCGCCTGCGCCATGCTGCTCCCCATCGCCATGGAGTACAACAAGCCCGTCGTGACCAAGCGTCTCGCTGAGGTCGCCGTGGCCATGGGCGTCGACACGACCGGCATGACCGAGGATGAGGCCGCCGACGCTGCCATCGCTGCCGTCAAACAGCTCTCCGCTGACGTCAACATCCCCAAGACCTGCGACGGCTTGGTTGAGGCCGACCTCGACCAGCTTGCGACCGACGCCCTCAACGACGCCTGCTATCCGGGCAACCCGCGTGAGGCCGATCACGAGACCGTGAAGGAGCTGTTCCGCAAGATCATGGCCTAGGGGCTCGGGGTTATTGCACAAACGTCCTCGAAAACGGGGGCCGAGCTTTGCTCGGCCCCCGTTTTCTGCGGAATGTTTGCTCCACAACCCCGAGCCCCTAGGCCATGATCTTGCGCGGGAGGGCCTCCCTTGGGCTTGGCGTTGGGTTGCTAGGGGCTCGGGGACCGGCATCGCTCGGGGCCCTCCGCTGGGCTCGCGCTTCGCGCATCGCCTTCGCTGCGCTGTCCTCGGCCGCTTCGCGGCCCTCGTGGGGGGCTCGCGCTGCGCGCATCGCCTTCGCTGCGCTGTCCTCGGCCGCCTCGCGGCCCTCATCTAGCTTGAAGACTCCATTTGCTTGGTCTTTCGGCTACTGAGAGTTATTCGCCCGAGTTAATGCCTCATGTTCGTATTTCATTTGGCTAATACGTGTTTGTACCCGATGCTTACCTGCGGAAACGCCTGATTAGTCTGCACGATTACGATTACGGTTACAAAAAAGTACGAACGTGAGGCATTAACTCGGGCGAACAAACGCAGAACCGTTTTGGAACGGTCAAATGAGCCATGACAAAGCGGCGTTGATCCGCAAATTGCCAGATTCACGCCGCTTTGTTGCCACCACATGGGTTCTTGGGATACAGATCAGGCCAGGCTACCGTTCGAGCCTCTCCAGCACGAGGCGATATCCTCCCGCTTCGCCGTTCAGGCACTTGGAGACGCGGCTCACGGTGGTCGAGGAGGCTCCCGTTGCTTTGGAGACCTCGATGTAGGAGGCGCCCTGGTGCAGGAGCGTCGCCACCTCGAGGCGCTGGGCGAGGTCCGTTATCTCGCGCGTGCTCAGGAGGTCGGCGAGCAGTGCCTCGGCCTCTTCGGGCGTCTCGAGGGCACAGAATGCCTCGTGCAGGCGCCGCATGCTGTCTGCGGACGTTGCGGCACTGTCTGCGTTGTGTGTCATGCGTATGCCTCCTTGCCGGGCTTAGCAGCGTCGTGTCTCGTGGTTCGTGTCGCTTATCCTTGCTCGTCTTCTGCCGCGGGCAACTCGCGATCGACGGCATCTGAGGGCTCTTCCTGCACGTCAGCAGGCTCTTCGAGGCGCGACGTGCCGTCAAGCCGGGCAAGGAAGGCGTCGCGCGCGGTGCGCAGGATCGCCGTGGCGCTGTCTATAGCCGTATTCCCGTCGGTCATCCAACCGCGGTCGCGCGCAGACTCACGGGCGACCTTGAAGGCTTGGGAGAGGCTCTCGCGCACCGAGAGGGTGGTCATGTCGAGCGACGAGGTGACCACGGTCTCCACGAGGCTCATGCCGAGCTCCTTGGTGCGCGTGTCCATGTTGTTGAGCGCCGAGAGCACGGTGCTCACGCTTTGCACGGAGGACACGAGGTCCTCGGTGGTCTTGGCGCCGCCCGATTCGAGCGCGTCGAAGAGCTCGTCCACGAGCGTGCCGCGGTCCTCGAGGGGGACCTCGGAGGTCCAGGTGCTGATTGCATTACGGATCGCCTTGCTGGAGGTGGTGAGATCGCCCGCCTCGTCGGCGCCGAAGGGCGTCACTTGCCAGGTGAAGGGGTCATGGGCGCGCATGCTGCTCGAACTGGTCTTGATGATCGTGCGGGGGTCGTCTTCACGCTCGAAGATCATGCCGATGACGTCGTCTTCGGGGACGATGCGGCTATACCGTTCTCCGAGCAGCATCTGGGGACTGACGGGCATGAGCTCGGGGGAGATGCCGGGGCCGTCGTTGCTCCAGACGCGGTTGATGACGGGCAGGAGATCGATCGGACACGAGAGCGCGCCATAGACGGCGAGGTTGCCACCCTTGGAATGGCCGCCCACATAGAGCTTGCGTCCGCGTTTGAGTGCCAGCTTTGCTGCATCTTCGAGGTAGAGCGCGGCAAGGCGCTGCGACTCGGTCATGGAGAAGGACAGCATGAAGTCCTCGCGCCATCCCACGAGCGTGGAGTCGGTGCCGCGGAACGACACGTAGGTCTCGGTGTCCGTCAGGTCGATCTGCACGGCCGCGAACTGCAGGGCGCGCGTCTCGTCGAGGACGTCCATGTAGCTGTGCAGGCGCGCGTGACCGAAGCGACGTGAGTCGGCGAGCCTGGTGAGCAGGGAGGGGTCGAGCTTCGCGAGCGAGCGCACGCGCAGGTCGACGTCGCCGCCCGTGTCTTCAAGCACTGCCTGGCACGCATGGGCAAAGCTTACCGATCCCGATTTCGGGGGAGGCACGATGCCCGTGAGGTCGAGATAGGAAAAGGTGGCGAGGATGATGTTGTCCACGTCGTTTATGGGGCGCTCGTCGAAGGTGATGTCTCCGCGCCAGTTGAGGTAGTCGATGATGTTCGCCATGAATCCCCCAGGTCGTTGGTCCATGACGCTAGTGTACCCAAGTGCCATGGCGAAGTTGCGCCGGATCCCGTTCACCATGAAATCGCACGCTGGGCGACGGGCGTTGGCCCAGACGGGTGAGCGTTCTCTGTGGGCGTGCCGATTTGTGTCCGCATGACGCGCTACCATGGAATACCTACGACATCGAGGGAGGGCCATGGCGCTTCACATCACATATACCAACGATCAGCATCTCGTGAGCGCAGCGGCAGCTGACGCGCTGGGCCAGATGCTGGAGAGAACGGGGCACGTGAGCCTGATCGTCCCCAATTTCTCGCAGGCACTCGAGGCCCAGTCGGTCCTTGCCGACAGGGGAGAGCTCACCTTGGGCGTCACCACCTCCACGCTGAGCGCGTGGGCTGACGAGCGCTGGGGTGCCTGGGGTGACGGGAGCAGCTTCGTCTCGGGGCCGGAGCGCATCGCGCTCATGCGCGTCGCGCTCGATGCGACGGAGTGCACCCTTGCGAAGACGTCGGGAACGCTCGACGCGCTCATCAGCCTTGCCCGTGAGGCACTTGTCTACCTGCCCATCGACGGCCTCCTGTCTCCCCTGTGCGCGGAGCCTGGCGCGGGATCGCTCTCCCCGGGCGAGCTCGATGCCTGCCGTGTGCTGGGCACCTACCAGAAGCTGCTCGGCGCCCGCGGGCTCATCGAGCCTTGCGAGGCGATGCTCTCCCTGGCGTCACGGCTGCCGTCGGCCGAGCCCCTCGTGGTCAGCGGCGTGTCGTCACTCTCGCAGGCTGCGTGCGAGCTTCTGGCTGCGCTTGCCCAAACAACTGAGGTGACGCTCTGCCTCGCTTCTTTCGGTGGCCCCTCGGACGCCCTCGTCGAAAAGCTGGCTGCACGGCTGACCCGTGAGGCGCGGCGTCGCGGGGTAACGGTACGCGACGCGCGTGTGGACGTCCCCCAAGCTGGCCTAGGCGCTGCGCAGGAACTCGCGGGTCTGCGGGACCGGCTCTTCAGGGACGCGGCCTGCTATGAGCCGCTGCTTCCCGTGGGCCAGGTCAGGCAGCTTTTACCGCTCGGCCCGCTGGCGGAATGGGAGGCGGTCGCGCAGGAGATATGCGCCCACGAGGTACCGGCAGGCCAGTCTGTCGTCGTGGCGGTGGCTGACGTCGACGCGGCGTGGCGCTCGCTGGCGCCCAAGCTCGCTGCGCGGGGCGTTGCCGTGCGGGTGAGCCTGCGCGAGCGTGAGGCGCACAACCAGACCGTGCGCGCCTTCATGGCCTTTGCCGAGACGGTCGCCGAGCTGGCTACTCTCAACGCCACGTGGCCCGAGCCCGTGGACGGCCCAGAGGGCAAGGTCCCGCAGCTCGGGGACATGTCGTGGTGGCCGCCCCAGAGCCTGACCGACTTCCTGCTGAACGATATCGCGCAGGTGAGCGCCGCACAGGCGTGGGACCTCGACGCGAAGTGGCGCGGCAACCGCGTCCTCACGCCAGCCAAGGTGCTCGAGCAGCTCCAGAAGGTGAGCCTGACCTCGCGGCCCGTCGCGCAGGCGACGGCCTCGGTGCTGCGCGGCCGTATCGGCGCGGCAGCAGGCCAGCTCGCCCGGGGGCTGCAGGAGAGCGGGGAGGGCCATGAGGAGGCCATCGCCGCGCTCGGCATCATCACCGACTGTGCCCGCACGGTGGGCGCGGTTCTCTCTGCTGGTAAGGGGGCGGGCCTGCCCGAAACGGGGAGCTCCGAGGTCGAGCAGCTCGCCGCGCGCGTGAGCCTGGTCTCGGAGGTCGTGGAGCGCTCCCTGCTCGTCTCGCGCCGCACCCTTGGCCCCGATGACGCAGCGTGCCAGGTCAGGATCTGCAGCCGTGCTGAGGCAGCGGCGCTCGCCCCGGGTTCGGCAGACGTGCTCATGCTCTGCAACCTGACGGCCAACGAGTGGCCGCTCGCGCCCCGAGACGACGCCGCGTCGGCGCTGCTCGCGCATGCGGGCCTCGACGCTGCCGATGATCCGCTTGACGTTGCCCGCCTGCAGCTCCATGCGCTGCTCGCGGTTCCCCGGAGTGCTGTGGTGCTCGAGCGCTGCGCGCACGACGCCGATGCGCACGAGGCCTATCCTGCCGTCATGTTCTCCGAGATCGCCGCGTGCTACGGCATGACGTCGGAAGACATGGCGTATGCCGATGGGCCGCTCGCCCCCCAGGTTCTTGCGGAGGCCGAGCTCTCGCGGCTCTCCTCGTCTGCGGGCGTGCTTCCCACCACGCGGGAGGTGCTCGAGAATGCCCCGACGGGCGTGATCGGCGAGGCCGCGTCAAGCATGATCATCGTGCCGCGGCCGGGCGAGGCCGAGCTGCCCGGGGGCCTCCCGTCGCTTTCGGCCTCCCAGATCGAGTCGTACCTCGAGTGCCCCTACAAGTGGTTCACCCTGCGCCGCCTCGGCTTGGGCGACGTGGACGCCACGTTCTCGCCGCTGCAGATGGGCTCCTTCGCGCACCGCGTGCTCGAGGTGGCGCACCGCAGGCTCGCGCAGCAGGCAGCGGTGGACGCCGGGCTCGTGGCGGAGGGTGAGCTGCTCGACATCGTGGGCGGTCCCGTCTCGTTCATCCCGGGCTCGCACGTGGCGAGCGAGAACCTCGCCTTTGCCCACGTGCTCGTGAACACGGAGTTCGACTTCCACCTCATGCACCAGCGGCAGCGCGCCACTA
Source organism: uncultured Coriobacteriaceae bacterium (assembly GCA_902772435.1). Classification (GTDB taxonomy): domain Bacteria; phylum Actinomycetota; class Coriobacteriia; order Coriobacteriales; family Atopobiaceae; genus UBA1367. Next base: position 18,250 of record CACYAX010000011.1, read on the forward strand.
TGCTCGCGGCCCAGTCACTCGTCCCCCATACGGCGACCGAGGAGTATCGCCTCGGCCTTCACCGCGCTGAGCTGCTCTCGGTCATGGATTACGAGCTGGGGGTGCTCGAGGGCTTCAACCCGCGATACTTCGAGCTGCGCTTCGGCGGTTCCAAGCCCGACGCGCGCCACGTCACGTACGCCGGGGCCGATTTCGTGGGCAGCATCGACCGCGTTGACGTGGACGCCCATGGCCGTGCCGTGGTGATCGACTACAAGCACAAGCGCATGCAGGGCTTTGCCGCGGAGTACGACGTCTTCTCCGAGGGCGCGCCCGCCGATTGCCAGGGGTTCGTGGTCCCGCGCCGCGTGCAGTCGCTCATCTACGCGCAGGTGGTGCGCAAGCTCTTCCCCGACCTCAAGGTGGTCGGCGCGGTCTACCTCTCCACCATGGGCGACTCTGCCACAGACCACGAGATCGCGGGCGCCCTCGATGCCAACGCGGTCGACCAGGTGATGGGCAAGGCCGTGGGTAACAAGCGCCTGCCACGGCTCGTGTGCGGCGGACCGGGCCAGATAGGCTTCGAGGAGCTGCTCGACGAGTGCGAGCGACGCATAGCCGTGAGCATCGAGCATCTGGTGGCGGGCGACATCGAGGCCAATCCCGTGGACGATTCGGCGTGCGCGTGGTGCCCGGTCGCGAACTGCGAAAAGAGGCGGTCATAATGGCGCGGAAGCTCACCCCCGACCAGCGACGCATCGTCGAGACGCTCGACCGCCCGCTGTTCGTGGCGGCCGGTGCGGGGTCAGGCAAGTCGTCGACCCTGGCCGAGCGCGTCGCATGGGCGCTCATGCCCGGCTCCGGTGCCGATGGCGGGCCGTACATCGCGAACCTCGACGAGGTGCTGGTCATCACCTTCACCCATCTGGCGGCCGACGAGATCAAGGAGAAGATTCGCGAGCGCCTGCGCGAAGGCGGTATGGAGGCCCAGGCCCTTGCCGTGGACAGCGCCTGGATCTCCACCATCCACGGCATGTGCGCGCGCATCCTCAGGCGCCATGCCTTCGACCTGGGTATCGACCCCGGCTTTTCCGTGCTCGAGGCCCATGACGCGAGCCAGCTCGTGGAGCGCGCCACCAACGAGGTGTTGCGCACGCTCAGGCGCGAGCACAGCTACCCTGAGCTCTTCAAGGTGTTCCCGCCCCGTTCGCGCAGCGGCGGTGACACCGCAGGCTCCGTCTTCGGCATGGTGGGCGCCCTTCGCGACGCGGCGGGCAGCGCCCTTGCCGGCTTCGATTCGCTGAGCTTTCCCGGCGTTCCCGTCGATGGCGACGACGTGCTGCAGCGCCTGCTCGTCGAGCACCAGCGCGCCCTGGCGCTCGGGCTCGACTGCAAGGCGTTCTCCAGCGTGAAGGGTGCTGCCGAGGAGGCGCGCCTGCAGGCTGCCATCGAGGTGCTCGAGGCGCATCTCCGCTGTGCCCCCGGCGAGCGCAAGGCGCGTGCTGCAGAGACGTTCGCGCAGGTCGGAAAGCCTGGGGACGCCTATCGCAAGGACGCGATGAAGGAGGTCGGCGCTTCGCTCAAGGCGACCTATGCCGAGGCAGCGTTCGCGATCGCCTTCGCGGGCATCGAAGAGCGCTCGCGCGAGCTGGTGGAGATCGCGCGCATGGTCGAAGCGCGCTATCGCGAGCTCAAGCTCGAGCGGGGCGCCCTCGACAACGACGACCTGCTCTCGTGGACCTTCGCGGCCTTCCGCGAGCACCAGGAGATCGCGGAGCAGTATGGCAACAAGTTCCGCCTGGTCATGGTCGACGAGTTCCAGGACACGAACGCCCAGCAGGTCCGCATGATCGAGCTGCTCTCGGGCGTCGACGCGTGCCACCTGGCCACCGTCGGCGATGCCCAACAGTCCATCTACCGCTTCAGGGCCGCCGACGTGCAGGTCTTCCGCGACCGCGAGCACGAGGTCGACGCCGATGCGCTCGTGCGGCTCGCCATGAACTTCAGGAGCCACGACGACATCCTGAAGTTCGTGGAACGCACGCTGGCGGGTCCGCCGCTGCCCGACTTCATGCCGCTCGAGGCCTGCACGACGCGGCCCGACGGCTATCGTGCCCACGGCTTGCCTCGGGTGGACGTCGAGCTGCTCAGCACTCCCGGGCGCAAGGGCGCCAACGCCGAGGAGCGCAGCATCATGATGGCGGCCCTCATCGCCGACCGCATTGCCGAGCGCGTGGCCGCTGGTGAGCGTCCCCAGGACGTGGCACTCCTCCTGGGGCGCATGAGCAAGCTCGCGTACTACCTCGACGCGCTGCGCGCCCGCGGGCTTGACTGCGTGGTGACGGGCGGGTCGACCTTCTCGAACGCTCCCGAGGTGCGGCTGGTGGTCGCCCTCATGCGCACGCTGGCCAATCCCAAAGACACCCAGAGCGGCCTGTTCTCCGTGCTGGTGAGCGAGCTCTTCTCGCTTGAGGCCGATGACCTCTGCATGCTTGCCACGCGCGACCAGGAGACGGTCGACGCCCTTGCCAAGCGCGGTATCGATGCGGGCTTCCTCGGCTTCGAGCTGCCGCTCGGATCACAGCCGTCGCCGCGCCTGCGTGCCGCGCATGACGTGCTCACGCGGGCCATGCAGCGTACGGGCAGCTGGCGTCTCGCCGACGTGCTGCTCGGCGTGCTCGTCGAGTCCGGCTGGGTCGAGCGGATGGAGCATGCGGGCGCGGACGGTCAGGCAAAGCTCGCCAACGCGCTGGCGGCGGTGCGCTATGCGGGAGACCTCGCGGACGCCGCGGGCCTGGGCATCGCCCGGGCCGCCTCCGAGTTCGCCCGATGGCTTGATCTGAGCAAGATAGCTCCCGCCACGCTTTCCGCGGGCGAGGGCGGTGCGGTGCGCGTCATGACCGTCCACGCGTCGAAGGGCCTGGAGTTTCCGCTGGTGGCCATCGCGGAGTGCTGGGGAAGCGGCGTCGGGCCGAGCGTCACGGGCGTCACCTGCGAGAACCGCGCGGGCAACGTGATCGCCACGCTCGTTCCCGTAGGCATGCACGCCGCTGACCTCGCCCTAGGCGAGGATGACGAGCTGCGGCCCCCTGCCGCGGGGGCGGACGTCTCGGCGTGGGCACGCTACATCACGGCTGCGGCGCGCGAGGGTGACGAGGCTGAGCGGGCACGCCTGCTCTACGTCGCCATCACGCGCGCCCGGGAGTCCGTGATCTTGGGCATCACCGCGACCTACGACTCCAAGGGCATCAAGCCGCGCCTCGCGAACGAGGTGGTGGGCACGCTCTTCGGCGGTGAGCTGCCGCCGGCAGGGGAGGGCGCGCTCGCGTACGGCGGTTCCGAGCCCGCGCGGCTCAGGCATGTGGCAATCACCGGGGACGCTGCCGAACGCACAATCGAGCCGGCCACGTTTGCCCCCCTGTTCTCCGCGGAAAACGACAGCGGCCCGTCCGAGGGCTTCGAGCTCATAGATGTGCGTGACGACGACGGCCTCGCCGCCGTGCGCGCGACGGCGGGGTGGGAGAGACCCCGTACGGGTGTGTTCAGTTACTCGTCTGCCCACGCGCGCATGGCGGAAGCAGCCCAGGCCGAGGGTGGCCATGGCTCTGGCCATGCCGTGCGCCCCGTTGAGGCGCCCGCCCCGCGTTCCACGGTTGATGAAGAGGACCTCGCGGCCCCGGAGCGCGCGTTTGATCCTGACAAGGCGACCAACCTCGGCTCGGCCTTCCACGTGCTGGCGCAAACCATGATCGAGGGGTCATGCGACCACAGCGAGGAGCGCCTGGAGGCGCTTGCGCGCCGCTGGACCCTCAGCCCGCGCCAGCGCACCCGCCTTGCCGAGGCAATCGAGCGGTGGGAGTGCTCCGAGCTGCGCCGCGAGGCGTGCTCCTATGACGTCGTGCGTCCCGAGGTGCCCTTCTTCATACGGGTGGAGTCTGCGTACGGTACCTATGTCGAGGGGGCGATCGACCTGCTCAGCACCAATGCGGGCAGCAAGGAGGCGCTGGTCGTCGACTACAAGACGGGCGACCTCGACCTCACGCCGGCCGAGGTGCGTGCCCGTCACGAGATGCAGGCCAACTTCTATGCCTACGTGATGATGCGCCAAGGGTACGAGGCCGTCACCTGCTCGTTCGTGTGCGTCGAGTACGACCGCGGCGACGGCGAGCCGCTCGTGGTCAGCTATCACTTCGATGCCGCGGAGCCCCCGCGCATCTAGGAGCCGCTTCTCGGCCATCCGGTCCGAGCATGGCAATGCAAACGCGGCGCCAGGCATGTTGCCTGGCGCCGCGCGTCTCGGGCGGATGGCGTTTGCGGCACGCTACTTCTTGCCGAACTTCTCGGCCACCTTCTTCTTCACGATCTTGACCTCGCGCTTCAGGGCATACGGGATGATGCGCTTGAGCTTGTCCTCGTTTCTGTCCATGCGCGCGCATTCGGGCAGGTCACGCGAGAGGTGGATGGCGTCGAAGTCGCACTTGGTGGTGCAGACGCCGCAGCCGATGCACTTGTGCGGGTCGACCACGCTCGCGCCGCACTTGAGGCAGCGGGCGGTCTCGCGCCGCACCTGCTCCTCGGTGAGGGTGAGGTGCCAGTCGCGATGCGTGCGGCGGATGTCGACGCCTTCGCGCACGCCCTCGCGCTGGCGGCCGGCGTGGTCGTAGTCCTTGGGGTTGAGCGCGATGTCGTACTTGTCCATCTCGATGTAGCGGCGCTGGTTGCGGCCGAGCGTGAGCGAGTTGCCCGGCTGCACGAAGCGGTGGATGGAGATGGCCGCCTCGTGGCCCTGGGCAATGGCGTCGATGACGAAGGCGGGGCCGGTCAGGGCATCGCCGCCCACGAAGACGTCTGCTTGGGCGGTCTGGAAGGTCTTCGGGTCGGCCTGCGCACGGGCGCCGGCGCCCAGCTCGACGGCCTCGCCCTCGAGCAGGCTGCCCCACTCGATGGACTGGCCCACGGAGAAGACCACGTTGTCGCAGGGCACGAAGGTGGTCTCCGCCTCATCGTAGAGGGGGGAGAAGCGCCCGTCCTCGCCGTAGACACGCGTGCAGCGCTTGAACGTGACGCCGGTGACCTGCCCGTTCTTGCCCCGCACGACCTCGGCGGGACCCCAGCCGTTGCAGATGGCCACGCCGTCGAACTCGGCCTCCGCACGCTCCTCAGGCGTGGCGGGCATCTCATCGCGCTGTTCGAGGCAGTACATCGCGCACCACGAGGACCCCGCGCGCAGCGCCGCGCGCGCCGCGTCGACGGCCACGTTGCCGCCGCCCACGACCACGGTCCTGCCAGGGAGCTGCTTGCTCTCGTCGGCGAGCACCTCACGCAGGAGGTCGACGGCGGTCCAGACGCCCGCGCCGTCCTCGCCGGGAACGCCCGCCTTGCGGCCGCCCTGGGCGCCGATGGCCAGGTAGAAGGCGAGGTAGCCCTGCTCGCGCAGCTGGGCGAGCGTGATGTCGCGACCGACCTCCACGCCACAGCGGATGTCCACGCCCAGCTCGCGCAGGACGTCGATCTCGGCGGCCACGACGTCCTTCTCGAGCTTGTAGCTCGGGATGCCGTAGGTCATCATGCCGCCGGGAAGCAGGCTCTTCTCGAAGACCGTGGGCTTGTAGCCGAGCGTGGCGAGGTAGTACGCGCAGGTGAGGCCTGCGGGACCAGCGCCGACGATGGCGACCTTCTCCTCGTAGGGCCCGCGCAGCGACGGTTGCAGGATGGGCGGCACGAAGCGCGTCTCGGCCTCGAGGTCGCGCTCGGCGATGAACTTCTTCACGGCCTCGATGGCCACCGGGTCGTCGATGAGCCCGCGCGTGCAGGCATCCTCGCAGCGGTGGTTGCAGATGCGGCCGCAGACGGCGGGGAAGGGATTCTCCTTCTTGATGAGCGCGAGGGCCTCGGTGTAGCGGCCCTGGGCGGCGAGGCGCAGGTAGCCCTCGATGCCGATGTGCGCCGGACAGGCGACCTTGCAGGGCGCGGTGCCCGTGTCGTAGGTCTCGATGCGGTTGTTGTCGCGGTAGTCGGGGTCCCAGTGCTCGGGGCCCCACTCGGTCTCGTCGGGCAGCTCGTGCTGGGGATACACGACGGGTCCGTGGCTCGTGCAGAGGCGCTGGCCGAGCTTGACTGCGCCGGCGGGGCAGTTCTCCACGCACTGGCCGCAGGCAACGCAGTTGTCAGGGTTGACGTGGGCGATGTAGGCCGAGCGGCTGAAGTTGGGCGTGTTGAAGAGCTGGCTGGTGCGCAGGCCATAGCAGACGGACTTCTGGCAGTTGCAGATTGCGAAGATCTTCTCCTCGCCGTCGATGTTGGTGATCTGGTGCACGAAGCCCAGGTCCTCGGCCTTCTGGATGATCTCCATGGCCTCGTCGTAGGTGACGTAGCGCCCCTTGCCGGTCTGCACCTCGTAGTCTGCCATGTCACCAACGCCGATGCACCAGCCCTCGGGGTCGTCGCCGGTGTTGACGCCGCGCACGGTCTCGCTCATGCGGCAGGAGCAGATGGCGCTGGAGTAGCGGTCGTACTTCTTGAGCCAGTGCGAGATGTGCTCCACGCTGACGGAGCGCTCCTCCTGCTCGATGGCCTTCTCGACGGGGATGACGTGCATGCCGAGGCCGCCTCCACCTGGCGGGACCATCGGCGCGACCTCGGCGGGCCCCACGTAGGCGACGCGCTCGAAGTAGGTGCTCATCTCGGGATGCTGCTCGAGGGCGGCCTCGTTCATGGCGTAGAACTCGCCCATGCCCGGCAGCTGCACGGGCAGCACGAAGCGCTTCTCGTGGTCGGGGTTCTTGCCGTCGAGGTTCTCCCAGTTGTATTCGAGGTTGCCCACCTGCGCCATGTGGTTGACGAGCGGTTCCACCTTCTCGCGGGGCCATCCGCTGGCCTCCACGATCTGCTCCATGGTCATGGGGTGGCGCACCCCCATGCAGAGGGCGATGTGGGCAGTCTCCTCGGTGAAGACGGAGAAGAGCCCCCAGTACTCGGGATCTGCCGCAGTGAGCTTCTTGATGCCCAGCATCTGCGGGATGCGGTCCACCATCATCTTGGCGAGCTTGGCCGTCTCGGGACGGTCCTCAAGCGACACCTGGGTGGCGGGCACGTAGGGGCCCATCGGGTCCTTGGGACGGAAGGGGCGTGACGGGCGCCAGACCCAGTTCTGCTCCCACAGCTCGGGATGCGCGGACTCTTCTTTGGTCTTGGCCGTCTCGGGCCCCTCGAAGACGTGCACGCTCTCGTTACCCTGGTTTCGGACCGTGGGATGCACGGCTTCCTCGCGGGGCTCCTCGGTGATCTGTGCCCAGTGCTCGGGCACGGCTCCACCGTCGGCGAGGCGCTGCTGCTCGCGCAGCTCGATGATGTTTCCTGCCACTTCAGACATCGCGTCTCCTCTCCTAGATAGCGATGGCATTAGTATAAAGGCTGATGCTTCTTCAAGGGTAGGGAGCAGCGGCGCCCCCGGTCTGGCGGGGTGCTGGAAGCTGTGTGGGAGGGCTTGTGCGCGGCTCCTAGCGCTGCGAGAGTGCCTGCTCGAGGCGGTGGATGAGCTCCTTCTCCTGGCCCTCCGCCACGCCGTCGCTCTCGGACACGATGCGTGCGGCCATGAGGATGAGGTCCCTATAGGTGTCCGCCAGTGCGGGGCTGAGGGGGAGCAAGAGCGCGAGGGTGTCCGCCTTCTGGCCATCGCAGTAGTCCTCGATGATGGGATCGAGGTCGCCGAAGACCTCCTCCAGCTCCTCGGGGGCATACGCGCCGCCGAACATCGTGTTGACCACGTCGGCCTCTGCCTGCTCGAAGTGGCCGTCGACCGACATGAGCTGCAGCACCACGCCGAGCAGGTCCGCCTGGAGGTAGAGCTCGATGGGGCCGTTGGCCTCCTTGTCCCAGGCGTCGTTGTCCTCGAGCTCGTTGCAGGTGACCAAGAAGCCGTTGAACTGCTCGATGAATGACGTGAGGGTCGTGTTGTCTGCCATGGTGAATCCTTCCTTGGATGGTTTGGTATGGGGCCAGCGTAACGGTTGCGCCCCGGCGTGCCCCCCGGTCAGCGCTGTTGCATGAGTGCCTGGGCTGCGAGCGTGGAGCCGTCATCGGTCCTGTTCTCGGCGATCCAGGACCGCAGCTCCTCCGGGGACAGGGAAACGACTCCGACTATGCCCTCGTAGTCGACCTTGCGCTCGAATGCGTCAACGTTGCAGCTCATGACCTCGATCGGCTCGCCGGAGATGCCGCTGTTCGCGACGACCGTTCCCACGTGCTTGAGATAGTCATGCCACGCACGACCGAGAGCGGCGGGCTGCTGTGTCATGGGCGCTCCTCCTGATGCGTTCGACCGGCACGCTGCGCGCGATCGGACCCCTTTGCGCGCGACGGATCGGCGCGCCTTGGGTTAGACTCTGAGACGCTATCAAGTATAGCGGTCGGTCGTCAGGGGTTGATTGCCTCGTCCGAGCTCCTCGCGTGCGCGTGCGGGCGCCTCGCCCACTACGGTCACAGGCAGCACCGGTAAGGAGCCGCGCCCGTGGCTCACGAGCGCCGGGAATCATACTCGACGGCGCCGTCTGCGCCATCGGCCGTCCAAGTGAAGTCGAAGAGGTCGCGCATCGGGACGTCCAGGGCCTCCGCGATGTCGAGCAGCAGGTCAAGGCTGGGGGTCCGCTTACCCTGCTCGACATAGCCGACGTGCACGCGGCTCGCGCCGATTATCTCAGCGAGCCGTTCCTGCGAGACCTTCCGCCCCTTGCGGAGCTTCCTGATGTTCGCGCCCAGTGCCTGTCTGTAAACCATGATGTCAGCCATGGCCGAACGATAGCCGTCGGAGTGCGTTGCGTTCAACAAACTCAGAGTTAGCAAAACGGGTGACACGCCGCGGTAGGGCACATCCACGTAGCGCCAAAGCTCGCGACGGGTTCGCGCGGCAGGCGTACCGCAGACCCTGCGCTACGCACCGATGGCGGACCAGTCGGTCTGCTATCCCCTCGGCTCAGAAGCGTTTGATTCTGTGAGACGGTAAAATGACGTTGATGCGAAAACATTTGTTGAGCTGGGCGTTTACCTTGTCAACGGCTTATGGAAGCGCGTTGTTTTGATGCGCGTTACGGCTCGCAAGAGGGAAGGAGGCCTATGGGTATCCCCGACTACCAGCTGCTTTGTGCGCAGCTCCGCTCGCTTGCTGAGGAGGAGCCCGATTGGCTCCCCGTGCTCGCCAACGCCTCGGCGCTCGTCATGGATGCGCTGGACGACCTCAACTGGGCGGGCTTCTACCTGGTGGACCAGAAGGACCCCGCGGGGAGGAGTCTCGTTCTGGGACCTTTCCAAGGCAAGGTCGCCTGTGTGCGCATCGCCTTTGGCCGCGGTGTCTGTGGGACGGCGGCAGCGCTCGATAAGACCCAGCTCGTCCCCAACGTGCACGAGTTCGCGGGCCACATCGCCTGCGACAGCGCCTCCCAGTCAGAGATCGTGGTGCCGCTGCACACGCCCGGCACGGTCATCGGCGTGCTCGACATCGACAGCCCCCTGCTCGCGCGCTTCTCGGAGGCGGACAAGGAGGGGCTCGAGGCGTTCGTGCGAACCATAGAGGAGGTGGCCGACTTCTCGTCACGCAGGGGGTGATAGCGGTGTTTGGCCAGCTAGACGCATGAGCTTGGCATCTGCGCGGCCAAGAGGATGTCTGCAGATGACAATACCCCTGTTTACCTGCGCTTTTCACGGCATCAACACACCTCACCTGCGAATACGCTAGAATACCAGCAGCTTTCCGCACGCAACGAATATTCATCCGTTTGAGGATTTGGAGATTGACAAATGAAACGCGAGTACATCACCTACTACAGCAATGTCCTTGGTGAGGACATGCACATGCTCGTCTACGGCGAGAAGGGCTATCCCGTCATCGTCTTCCAGGCACAGGATGCCAAGTGCAACAACTACGAAGACTTCGGCATGATCGACACGATCGCCGACTACATCGAGAACGGCACGCTGCAGGTCTTCTCCGTCGACAACCTCGACGAGGAGAGCTGGTCTGCCCAGGGTGACCCGGCTGCCCGCGCCGAGCGCCAGGAGGACTACTTCCGCTTCGTGACCGACGAGCTCGTGCCGTACGTGCACGAGATCAACGGCTCCGACCGTCGTCCGCTCACCACGGGCTGCTCCATGGGCGCCACCCATGCCGCCATCGCCGCGTTCCGCCGCCCGGACCTCTTCCAGGGCTGCATCGCGCTCTCGGGCGTCTATGACACGCACTTCTTCTTCGGCGACTACATGGACGGCACGCTCTACGAGAACTCGATCCCGACCTTCCTGCCCAACATGCCGGAGGGTCACCCCTACATCGCCATCTATGCCAAGCGCCAGCTCGTGCTCTGCGTGGGCCAGGGTGCCTGGGAGGACAAGGGCATCGCCGACCTGCGCGTGATCCGCGACGCCGCCCGTGCCAAGGGCATCGACGTGTGGTGCGACTTCTGGGGCAACGACGTCTACCATGACTGGCCCTGGTGGAAGAAGCAGATCCGTTACTTCCTGCCGATCGTGCTCGAGGACATGGACAAGACCCTTGCCGCCGAGGCCGAGGAGGAGGCCGCTGCTGCCGCCGCCAAGAAGGCCGCCCGCAAGCCGGCTGCCAAGAAGACCACGACCCGCAAGCCTGCCGCCAAGAAGGCCGCCGAGGAGCCGAAGGCTGCCGAGGCAGAGGCTCCCGCTGAGGAGGCTCCCGCCAAGAAGGCGCCCGCGCGCCGCACGACCCGCAAGACGGCTGCCCAGAAGGCTGCCGAGGCTGCTGCTGCCGCCGAGGCCCCCGCTGAGGAGGCTCCGGCCAAGAAGGCGCCTGCCCGTCGCACGACCCGCAAGACGGCCGCCCAGAAGGCTGCCGAGGCTGCCGCTGAGGCTCCGAAGGCTGAGGAGGCTCCGGCCAAGAAGGCCCCTGCCCGTCGCACGACCCGCAAGACGGCCGCCCAGAAGGCTGCCGAGGCTGCCGCTGCCGCCGAGACCCCCGCTGAGGAGGCTCCCGCCGAGAAGAAGCCTGCCACCAAGCGCACGACGCGCCGCACCACCAAGAAGACCGCTGAGTAGGTCCTTCTCATAGTCTGCCTGTAAGGAGGCGCTCTTCGGGGCGCCTCCTTTTTCATGCCGCCCTTCGGCGCACGTCCCCTCTCCGAGAAACGTGAACGATGGTCGATTGCTGGCGGTGCCCCTGCGCCCGTATGGCTACCGTAGGGATAGTCCGAAACGAAGGGGGGCACTATGTGTGATAAGCAGGCTGTCGAGCGCGAGGAGATCTGGTTCGACTCTTCCGACGGCACGTCGCGCATCCATGGGTACATCTGGTGGCCTGAGGGCATGGGCCCGGACGCCGCGGCCGATGACCCGTGGGGCAAGGTGGAGCGTCCGCGGGGAACGGTGCAGCTCGTGCACGGCATGGCCGAGCACATCGGGCGCTACGACGATTTCGCGCGCTTCCTCGCCTCCCAGAACTTCGTGGTGGCCGGTCATGACCACATCTGCCACGGTGACAGCTCCAAGCCCGACCGCTGGGGCAAGCTCCCGCTGAAGACGGGCAAGAACATCCTGATCGGCGACGTGGCGCGCCTGCGTGGGATCGTGCGCGACAAGCTGCCTGAGAACGCGCCGTTCTTCGTCTTCGGCCACTCCATGGGCAGCTTCGTGACGCGTGCCTACATCGCGCGCGAGGGGAAGGGGCTCGCCGGCGCCATCATCTGCGGCACGGGCCACATGCCTCCCGCCACCTCGTCCATGGGCAACCTGGTCTGCAAGATCATCGCCACGTTCAAGGGCGAGGACACCATCAGCGGGCTGGTCGAGGGCATGGGCGTTGGTGGCTACGCCAAGGCCATCAAGGACGCGCGCACCCCGCTCGACTGGCTTTCCTACAACGAGGACAACGTCAACGCCTACATCGATGACCCTGCCTGCGGATTCTCGTTCTCCGTGGGTGGCTACGGCACCGTGACGGCGCTCACGCGCGAAGTCTGCGACCCGGCCTGCTGCGTGCTCGTGCCGCCCGAGCTGCCGCTGCTCTACATCGCGGGTGACGGTGACCCCGTGGGCTCCCTGGGCGAGGGCGTGCGCACGGCGGCCAAGATGGCCGAGGACGCGGGCTCCAAGGACGTGACTTGCACCGTCTATGAGAACATGCGCCACGAGATCCTGAACGAGAAGGAGCACCAGCGCGTCTACGACGACGTGCTCGCATGGATCGAGGCGCACATCTAGCCGCAAAAGCGTGTGGACAAAAGGGAGTATCCCCAATGTCCACGCTGGACAAAAGGGAGTATCCCCAACGTACCAAGGCGGGGACCATTCCTCCAACCACGAGAGGGGAGAGCAACATGAGCGAGCGGTACGTGATCGCGCTTGACCAGGGCACGACGTCATCGAGGGCGGTGCTGATCAACGCCAAAGGCGAGATGGTCGGCGTCGCGCAGCGTGAGTTCCCGCAGATCTATCCCAAGCCTGGTTGGGTCGAGCACAACCCCCAGGACATCCTGTTCTCGCAGGTGGGCTCCCTCACCGAGCTCATCGCGCGCAACAACCTCAGCGCCGACGACATAGCCGCCATCGGCATCGACAACCAGCGCGAGACGACCATCATCTGGGACCCCTCGACGGGGCAGCCCATCGCCAACGCCATCGTCTGGCAGTGCCGCCGCACCGCCCCCATCATCGAGGAGCTCTGCGGGGACCCCGAGGTCGCGCGCACCATCCAGCAGAAGACGGGCCTTTTGCCCGACGCGTACTTCTCGGCGAGCAAGATCAAGTGGCTGCTCGACAACGTGCCTGGTGCCCGCGCGCGGGCCGAGGCGGGCGAGCTGCTCTTCGGCACGGTGGACACCTACCTCATCTGGGTGCTCACGGGCGGCCTTGTGCATGCCACCGACGTCACCAACGCGAGCCGCACCATGCTCTTCAACATCCACGAGGGCGCGTGGGACCCGTGGCTGCTCGACCTCTTCGGCGTGCCGGCATCCATGATGCCCGAGGTCAGGCCCTCGTCGGGTTCGTTCGGTGAGACCAGCTACCCGGGCATCCCGGCGGGCGTGCCCATCACGGGCGTGGCGGGCGACCAGCAGGCGGCCCTCTTCGGGCAGTGCTGCTTCGCCGCGGGCGAGGCCAAGAACACCTACGGCACGGGCTGCTTCCTGCTCATGCACACCGGCGCAGAGGCCTGCGACTCCAAGAACAACCTGGTCACGACCATCGCCGCGTCGGCCCCTGGCACAGGCCACCTCGAGTATGCGCTCGAGGGCTCGGTCTTCATGGCGGGCGCCACGATGCAGTGGCTGCGCGACGAGATGGGCCTGCTCGTGAAGGCCTCCGACTCTGAGTACATGGCTCGCTCGGTGCCTGACACGGGCGGCGTCTACATCGTGCCGGCGTTCACGGGCCTCGGCGCGCCGTACTGGAAGCCCGACGCGCGCGGCACGGTGGTGGGCCTCACGCGCGGCACCAACCGCAACCACTTCGTGCGCGCGGCGCTCGAGTCCATGGCCTACCAGATCGCCGACCTCACGACGGCCATGCAGGCCGACTCGGGCGCGCCGCTCGCGGTGCTCAACGTGGATGGCGGTGCCTCGCGCAACGACTTCCTCATGCAGTTCCAGGCCGACCTGCTCGACTGCGAGATCCGCCGTCCGCAGAACACCGAGACCACCTCGCTCGGGGCTGCCTATCTCGCGGGCCTCGGCGTGGGTTTCTGGAAGGACACCGACGAGCTCAGGTCGCTGCGCTCCACCGACGACGTCTTCACGCCGCATGCGATATGACGTTCGCGGGGCAAAACGCGCCGCAGGTGGTGCGGGCTGGATAGGCCGCTTGCCTGTTGGGTAGGACATAAGAGTGACTCGCGGCGGCTGCCTTCGGGTGGCCGCCGTATCATGAACACAGGGAACGCACCCGATGCGAAGGGAGTACGTGCATTATGGCTTTCAACACCGAGGATCTGTCCAAGAAGGCTGGCGAGGTCGCGACCAAGGTCGGCGATGCTGCCGGCGCGTTTGCCGAGAAGGCCAAGCCCGTCTTTGACGAAGTCGTTGACACTGCCGCTGATCTTGGCGCTGCCGCCAAGCCCCATCTCGACAAGGCCGTCGAGGCCGCCAAGCCCCATTTCGACAAGGTCGCCGAGGTCGCCAAGCCTGCCATCGATGCTGTAAGCGACATCGCAGAGGCTGCGAAGCCGCATGTCGAGAAGGCTGCCGCCGCCGCTCAGGACGTGTTCGGCAAGATGGTTGATTTCGTCGAGGAGAAGACGGGCGTCGACCTCGATGGCGATGGGGTTGCGGGCGACGAGGTAGCTGCCGAGCCCGAGCCGGTCGAGGCTGAGGCCGTTGCCGTCGAGACCGTCGAGGTCGAGGGCGAGGCTGCCGAGGAGCCGGTCGTCGAGGAGCCCGCCGAGGAGCCCGCTGCCGAGGAGCCTGTTGCCGAGGAGCCGGTTGCCGAGGCTGCCGAGGAGCCCGCTGAGGAGCCTGTTGCCGAGGAGTCTGTTGCCGAGGCTGCCGAGGAGGTCGTCGAGGAGGCGCCTGCCGAGGAGTAAACCCCTCTTGAGAAGGCGAGGCCCCCATCGTCTGGTGACGGTGGGGGCCTCTTTGTCTCCCTGGGTGCGCGTTACTCGTCGGAGCCGTTCCTGTTGAACTTGCGCTCCTGGGGTCCGTGGCCACCACGGCCACCGTACCCACCGCGCTCGTCGCGTCCGCCGCGGAACCCGCGGTCATCGCGACCGCCGCGGAAGCCGCCGCGGTCATCATGGCTGTCCCTGCCGCCGCGTCCGCCGAAGCCGCCGCGCTCGTCGCGTCCGCCGCGGAACCCACGCTCGTCGCGGGCACCACGTCCCGGGCGCGGGCCACGGTCGTCATGGTCACCACGATAGCCGCGGTCATCGCGCGGGCCACGCGGGCCACGGTCGTCACGAGGTCCACGCGGGCCACGATCATCGCGTCCGCCGCGCGGGCCGCGCGGGCCATCGGAGCCGCGGGGAGGCCTCGGGGGCATGTTGGGGTCGATGCCCATGGCCGTCAGCTTCTCCTCGAGCGAGGCGGTGATCTTCTCGACCGTCTTCTCGAACTGGG
>CACYAX010000012.1 GCA_902772435.1 uncultured Coriobacteriaceae bacterium
CGCGGGGCCCCACCCCATGGGCGGCATGGGCTTCGCGCGCGCTGCGGGCGTGCTCGAGAGCGTGCAGCTCTCGCTCGCGGCCGAAGACCCCATCTCGCGCAACGTGGCCGGCCGCATCTGGAACCTCGCCTCCGCCACGACGGACAAGAGCGGCCTCGACCTCATCGAGGACGCCCGGCACGCGCGCAAGAACGACCAGGCCGTGTTCGTGCTCACCACGGCCCCGCTGCCCGCGCGCTCGGCCAGCGTCCCCAACGTGGTCATCGAAGACTTCGACACCCTCTCGCTGCGCCTGCGCACCGCCGTCGAGAGCGCGCTGGGCAAGGTCGCGGTCGTGCGCCTGGAGCTCCCGTTCGGCATGGACTACGACGGCAGCTTCACCACCGGCGACGCCCAGACCTTCGCGGTGCTGCTGCTCGACGCGATCTGCGCCGCCTTCGACGAGTAGGGCCACCGCCCCGCGGCACGGCGGCCGCACACTTGATGGTCGCAAAATGGACCAAACAGCAAAACAGGTCAGAGGATTTACCCTCTGACCTGCTGTTTTCTCTGGCTGGGGCACTAGGATTCGAACCTAGGTTGGCGGCACCAAAAACCGCAGTCCTAACCACTGGACGATGCCCCAGTGCAATCGCTGCGCTGGTCCCAGCCGTCGAGCACGCCTAGTGTATCACAGCTGGGCAGCCCATGTGGGCTGCCCGCGAGGCGCTACATCTCGGACGCGCCGCCAAAGACGGCCGTGACCGGGTTGTTGGTGTACACGGCGATGATGGCGTTGGCGAGCTCATCAGAAACCGAAATGGTCTTGATCTTGGAGCCGGGGCGGTTGGCCACGGCGCACGGGATGACGTCGGTCACCACGCACTCCTCGATCGGCGCGTTCTCGAGGCGCTCGATAGCTGCGCCAGAGAAGATGCCGTGCGTCGCGCTGATGTACAGGTCGCCCGCACCCATCTCCTTGAGCTTCTTGATGGAGCCCACGAGGGTGCCCGCGGTGTCGATCATGTCGTCGTTGATGATGCAGGTCTTGCCCACGATGTTGCCGATGACGCCCATGACCTCGGCCTCGTTGTGCTTCGGGCGGCTCTTGTGGGCGATGGCCATCTCGCAGCCCAGGTAGTCGGCGAGCTTCTTGGCGACCTTGGCGCGGCCCATGTCGGGCGAGACGACCACCGTGTTGTCCCAGTCGAAGTTCTTGCGCCTGAAGTAGTCGCCGAAGTTGTAGAGGGCCGTGAGGTGCGAGACGGGGATGTCGAAGAAGCCTTGGATCTGGTTGGAGTGCAGGTCGATCGTGATGATGCGGTCCACGCCGGCAGCCTCGAGCAGGTTGGCCACGAGGCGGGCGGTGATGGGCTCGCGCGAGGCGGCCTTGCGGT
Organism: uncultured Coriobacteriaceae bacterium; assembly: GCA_902772435.1. Lineage (GTDB taxonomy): Bacteria > Actinomycetota > Coriobacteriia > Coriobacteriales > Atopobiaceae > UBA1367. Next base: position 1,377 of record CACYAX010000012.1, read on the forward strand.
CCTGGCGGGCGTAGGCGTAGTGCGTGATCACGGCCGTGACGCTCGCCGCGCTCGCGCGCTTGGCGGCGTCGGTGATGATGAGCAGCTCCATGAGCAGGTCGTTCACGTTCTCGCCCGCGATGCACTGGATGATGAACACCTCGTCGCCACGGACTGACTCGTCGAAGCGCGCGTACGTCTCACCGTTGGCGAACTTCTCGAGCTTGAGGCCCGAGAGGGTGAGACCCAGACGGTCGGCTATCTTCTGGGCGAGCTCCCTGTTGCCCGAACCGCTGTACAGCTTGATCTCTTTCTCGACGTTGAGGGGCTTGCTCAAATCCTGGATGACCATCTCTACTGCTCCTTCTTCAGTCGCTCAAGTCGTGCTGACGCGTAGCCTTTGATGATGTGCTGCTCGCTGCGCTCGATGGCAAGCGCGTCTGCGGGCACGTCATGCGTGATGCAGGAGCTTGCACCCACGAGCGCGCCGTCGCCGATGGTGACGGGTGCGACCATCATGGTGTCAGAACCGACGAACACGTTGTCACCGATGGTGGTGCGGTGCTTGTGGACGCCGTCGTAATTGCAGGTGATGGAGCCGGCACCGATGTTGACGCCCTCCCCCATCTGCGTGTCGCCGATGTAGGAGAGGTGCGGCACCTTGGAGCCGCGGCCAATGGTGGAGTTCTTGATCTCGACGTGCGTGCCCACGTGGGCCTTCTCGCAGAGATGCGTGCCCGGACGCAGGTAGGCGCGCGGACCGACCGTGGCACCACTGTCGATGACGGTGTCATAGCCCACCGTCTCCTCGACGCTGGCCTCATCGGCCACCGTGACGTTGGTGAGGCGCGTGTTGGGGCCGATGACGCAGTCGTCGCCGATGGAGGTGGTGCCCCAGAGCATGGTCATGGGGAGCAGCTCGGTGTCGCGGCCCACCGTGACCTCCGGGCCCACCCACACCATGCTCGGGTTGAGCATGGTGACGCCCTCGGCCATGAGGCGGCTGTTGATGCGCTCCTGGATGATCATCGTGGCCGTCGAGAGCTGGTTGCGGCTGTTGACGCCGAGGAGCTCCGTGAAGTCGGGCGCGCAGATGGCGGAGACGGGCTCGCCCATCTCGGCGTAGATGCCCACCATGTCGGTGAGGTAGTACTCGCCCTGCGCGTTGCTGTTGCCGATCTTGTCGATGTTGGCGGTGAGGCGGCCACCACAGAAGCAGTAGATGCCGGAGTTGCACTCGGTGAGCGCCTCGCGCTCCTCGGGCGTGCAGTCCTTGTGCTCGACGATCGCCGTGACCGCGCCGCTCTCATCGCGCTTGATGCGGCCGTAGCCCGTGGGGTCGGGCGGCAGCATGGTGAGCACGGTGCAGGCATTGTGGCGCGCGGTCGTCTCCGCGACGAGCGCCGAGATGGTCTCGGCCTTGATGAGCGGCGTATCGCCATAAAGCACCACGGTCGGGCCGTCGAAGGCGCCCACGGCATCGCGCACCACACGCACCGCGTGGCCCGTGCCCAGGCGCTCGGCCTGCTCGACGAACTCGACGTCGTCATCGCCCGCGAACACGGCGCGGACCTCATCTGCATGGTTTCCGACTACGACGATAATACGGTCCGCACCAGCCTCGCGCGCAGCATTGACCGGCCACCACACGAGGGGATGGTCCAACAGCTTATGCGCAACCTTGGGATGGCGGGACTTCATACGCGTTCCCTCGCCTGCTGCGAGGACGATCGCGGTTATGGGCATCTGAACCCCTCCAAGCGACGTAACGTGTCCCTCATGCAGCAAATTGAAAATGCTGCAGCTCTACTATAGCGCACGTTCACCGACGATGCGCTACCGCTCACGGCAATCGCAAAGCTTGCACAAGCGCAGATGTGTAGGTACCTACAGAACTGCCCCCGCCACCCCGACGCATGTGAAAACTCCCCAGGCGCGTGCGCCCGGGGAGTCCTTCGGTGCCCTATGGCTGGAGCGCTATTCCTCCGCAAACGCAGCGGTGATGCTCGCGGCAGCCTTCTTGCCGGCGCCCATGGCCAGGATGACCGTCGCGGCGCCCGTCACGATGTCGCCGCCAGCCCAGATCCTGGGGTTGGTCGTGCGGCCATCCTCGTCAGCCACGATGTAGCCCCACTTGTTGAGCTCCATGCCGCCGATGAGCTTGGCGAACGGGTTGGCGCTGGTGCCGATGGCCGAGATGGCCACGTCGCAGGGGATGACCTCGACGGCGCCCTCGATGGGCACGGGGCGACGGCGGCCGGAATCGTCCGGCTCGCCCAGCTCGCAGCGCTGCACGCGCACGCCGCAGACGTTGCCGCCCTCGCCCTCGAGGAACTCGAGCGGCGCCACCAGCGGCATGACCTCGACGCCCTCCTGCTTGGCATGGTGCAGCTCGGCCTTACGGGCGGGCATCTCGGCCTCGGTGCGGCGGTAGGCGATGATCGCGCGCTCGGCACCCAGGCGCTTGGCGGTGCGCACGGCGTCCATGGCCACGTTGCCGCCACCGAAGACCACGACGTTCTTGCCGTGCTTGGTGGGCGTGTCGTACTCGGGGAACTGGTTCGCCTTCATGAGGTTCACGCGCGTGAGGTACTCGTTGGCGAAGAAGACGTTGGGCAGGTTCTCACCCGGGATGTTGAGGAACTTGGGCAGGCCGGCGCCGGTGGCCACGTAGATGGCGTCGAAGCCCTTCTCGCCGAGCAGCTCCTCGGCATCGGCCAGGCGGCCCATGACCGAGTTGAACTCGAACTTGACGCCGAGTTCCTGCAGGCCGTCGATCTCGCGCTTGACGACCGCCTTGGGCAGGCGGAACTCGGGGATGCCGTAGACCAGCACGCCGCCGCCGGTGAAGAACGCCTCGAAGACCGTGACGTCAAAGCCGTTGCGGGCCAGCTCGCCGGCGCAGGTGATGCCGGAGGGGCCGGAGCCGATGATGGCGACCTTCTTGCCGTTGGCGGGCTTCATGGCCGGCTTGCTCGCGAGCTCGGGCTGGTCGCCCAGGAAGCGCTCGAGCTGGCCGATGGCGATGGGCTGCGGGTTCTTGCCGCGGCCGAGCACGCACTTGCCCTCGCACTGGTTCTCCTGCGGGCACACGCGGCCGCAGATGGCGGGGAGCATCGAGTCCTCGCGGATGATGTCGAGGCCGCGGCCGAACTCCTCGGCGCGGATGGCCTCGATGAACTTCGGGATGTTGATGTTGACGGGGCAGCCCTCCACGCAGGACGGCTTCTTGCAGTTGAGGCAGCGGTTTGCCTCGGCGATTGCCATCTCCTTGGTGTAGCCCTTGTCAACGGGGCGGAAGTCGCGGGCGCGCTCGAGCGCCGGCTCCTCGTTGTCAGGCGTGCGGGGTCCGCGGACCGGGCGATACGTTACTTCTGACATGCGCAGTTCGCCTCCTCATAGGCCTTGAGGGACTGGCCCTCCTCGGTGCGATACGCGGCCTGGCGGGCGCGCAGGTCGTTCCAGTCGACCTTGGTGGCGTCGAAGTCGGGGCCGTCCACGCAGGCGAACTTGGTCTTGCCGTCAACCTGCACGCGGCAGCAGCCGCACATGCCCGTACCGTCGACCATGATGGGGTTGAGCGACGCGATGATGGGCGTGTCGTACTTCTGGGCGGTGAGCGTGGCGAACTTCATCATGGGCACGGGGCCGACGCAGAAGACGTGGTCCACGTCGCCCGCGGCGATCAGGCGCTCCTCCGGGGCCGTGACGACGCCCTTCTCGCCGTAGGAACCGTCATCGGTGGTGATGTGGATGTGGTCCTCGGGCAGGATGGAGCGGAACTGCTCCTCGAGCAGCAGCAGGTCCTTGGTGCGGGCGCCCATGATGGCGTGCACCTCGTGACCCGTGGCCACGAGCTGGCGCGCGACGGGGAACGCGATGGCGAGGCCGACGCCGCCGCCGATGACCGCCCACTTGCCCTCGCCCATCTCGGTCGGGCAACCGAGCGGACCGGTGACGTCCTGGATGCAGTCGCCGGCCTCGTAGCTGGACAGCAGCGTGGTGGTCTTGCCGATCACCATGAAGATGAACTCGATCCAGCCCTCCTCGGCGTTCCAGTCCGCGAACGTGAACGGCACGCGCTCGCCACACTCGTTGGCGCGCACCATGAGGAACTGGCCGGCATGGGCATGCTTGGCCATCTCGGGTGCCTCGATGCGGAACTTGAACACCTTCTCGGAGAACTGCGTCTTGTCGATGATTTTGAACATGTACAGCCTCCCCCCTTGCATAAAACCTCTCCACGCGCGGGGCTAAAACGCATGTCCCACGCAGGCTTTTCTGCCTAAACGCACGTACTTGGTGCAATTTAACCCGAAGATTGTACTCTCGGAGTATTTCGCTACGAAAACGAAATGCCTTCTTTAACGCATTTTTCGGCAGTATCTGCGGCAATCGTGACCGTAACGTCGAATTCCTCGGCAAAGGTGCCCTTGAGCTGGCGCAGGGCCCAGTCTGCCACGCTCATCTTGCCGGGCGGGCGCCCGATGCCGAAGCGGATGCGCCCGAAGTCGTTGGTCCCGAGCTTGCTCGCGATGGAGCGCAGGCCGTTATGGGCGTTGAGGCCACCGCCCCATTTGGCGCGTACCTCTCCCGCGGGCAGGTCCACCTCGTCGTGGATGACCAGCAGCTCGGCCGGCGTTATGTGCTCGGCGCGCATCAGCTTGGAGAGCGGACCGCCGCTCGTGTTCATGTAGCTCTGGGGCTTGGCGAGCAGCACCGTGCGCGTGGTGCCGTCGGGCAGGCGCAGGTCGTAGGACGCCACGAGGCAGCCGAGCTGCTCCTTCCAATAGCGCACGCCCCAGCGAGCCGCGAGCTCGTCGACCGTGGCAAAGCCGGCGCTGTGGCGCGTGTGGGCATATTCCGCGCCGGGGTTGCCGAGCCCGCACACGAGGCGGATGGGCTTTGGCTTTGCGGCTTGTGGCATGGGGGCTCCTCTCGTGGTGGTGCGATACGTACGGACTGGCACATACATCCGACGGTTCTTTGCACCAGTTGGCACATACATCCGACGGTCCTTTGCACCAGTTGGCACATACATCCGGCACATACATCCGTCGGTTCTTTGCACCAGAACCGTTCTGGCTTAGCGGCGGGCCTTGAGCGTGGCGAAGAGCTTCGTGTTGTGGCGCTTCACGAACGAGATGAACGTACCCTCGCGATACGCAAGCGCGGCGTTCTGGCTCTTGATGGGCGCGAGCATGGCCTTCATCATGCGCGAGCGCGGACGCGCGACCGCCACGGCGACCTGCGCACGCTCCGTGGAGATCATCTCGGCGATCAGGCGCTTCTTCTCCTCGGTGGGCAGGTCGCACTCAGGGCTGCAGACGTTCTCGATGCAACCCACCAGGCGCTCGATGTAGCGGCGCTGCACCATCTCCATGCTCGACGGGTCACCGGAAAGGCCCCAGTGCTCGTAGAGGTCGAGCATCCAGCCGTGCTCCTCCTCGCGCTTGTCGTACATGTCCGGGCGCCAGCGGGCGGTCTCGGACTCGACGCGCTGCCGGATGAAGTGGTAATACGGCTGCTCCATGACGCCCACGCGCTCCACGTCGCGCACGTAGTCGAGCACGAAGGGGAAGTCGTCCCAGAAGGTGGGACGGAAGCGCAGCCCGATGCGCTCGATGCGCTCGCGCAGGAAGAGCTTGTTCCAGGGCGGATAGAGCTGGTTGGCGTCGAAGAGCTGCCACGCGGCCGCACGGAACTCCTGCTGCGTGTGATAGACGTTGCTCGGGCAGGCCTTGACCTCGGTGACGAAGTCGTTGCCCTTGCCGTAGTAGGTATCGATGTAGAAGCCCGCGACGACCAGCTCGAGGCGGTTCTGCTCGGCGTAGGCGACCATGTCGGCGAGCATGGTGGGCTCGGCCCAGTCGTCCGCGTCGAAGAACATGACGTAGGTGCCACGCGCGCGGTCGAGCGCGTAGTTGCGCGCCGCGGGAGCACCGCCGTTCTGGTTGTGGAAGACCGTCATGCGGATGTCGCGCTCGGCCAGGGCGTCGAGGATCTCGCCCGTGCGGTCGGAGGACCCGTCGTCCACCACGAGCAGCTCGAAGTCGGTGAACGTCTGGTTCTGGATGCTCTGCACGGCACGACGGACGTAGCGGTCTACGTTGTAGGCCGGCACGATGATCGAGACCATGGGCATCTGAAGAGACACGACTGACAGGCTCCTTACGGGTAATGGGACGTACGGAAAGCCGCACCGTGCCCGATTATCCCTTATCTCAATCCGAGAGATGTGAATAAGCGATGGGCGCACGACGTCTTCAGCATAATCACATTCACGCGACGCCGCGCAGGCGGCCAACGCACGCAGAAGCCGGGCCCACCGCCAGCATCCGCAAGCGCGGAGCGACGGTGGGCCCGGGACGTTTCGCGTGAAGCGGGACCGCCTGGCGGGACGCGAGCTGCCTACTCGCCGCCATCGCCCTCGGCAGGCGCCTCCTCGGCCACGGGGCTAACGAAGATGCCCAGGTCGCGGCAGAGCTGCTGGCGGTCAATGGCCGCGACGACCGTGCCGTCCTCGAAGGTCTCCTCCGCATAGGGGGCATCGATGGTCTTGATGTTCTCGAAGCCCACGCCGCGCAGGTAGTCGGCAAGGCCGATCATCTCGCTCGTGCGGTAGTCGGACGCCATGGTGGCGAGGTCGTTGGTGGAGGAGCTGAGCAGGGCGAGCACGAGGGGCCCCTTGAGGTCCTTGAGCTGCTCCATGAGCTTGTCGGTCGCAAGGATCACGTGGCTCACGTGCACGTTGGCCGCGTCTGTGAGCGGCGCGATCGAGGCCGCGGCACCGGCGTAGTCGAAGTAGTTCGAGAGCATGACGTTGCTCTCGCCGGCAAGCATGCGCGTGTTGAGCGGCAGGTTGACCAGCGTGGCCGTGTTCTGCGTGATGTTGCGCACGAGCAGCTGGGCGCCCTGGAGCGTGCGGTCCTCGGCGTTGACGTCGTCGACCGTCAGGATGAGCACGTTGGAGAACTCGTCATCAGACTTGACGGAGCCATCGGTAGGGCCGCGCGTGTCGAGCTGCTCGTAGAGCGCGTCGTCCAGATAGCTGTCGTTGAGGTTGTTCATCTGGTTGGCCTTTTGCCACGAGGCCATCAGGAAGATGGCCAGGATGATGAACGTGACCGCGATGACCACGAGGGAAATGACGGGACGCAAGGGGTTGGGACGCGGCACGTCGCTCCGCTCGAACCTTTCGCGCTTCCTCAGCATAGAAGCCCCTCCTCGCTGCGCTTCCGCGCATGCCAACCGCCCTGCGGCGGCTCAATACCCTACATAAGACCGCTTCGCGCAAATAAAAGCGTTACTCACAAGATGATACCTAAAGCCCCCACCGTGAGGCCCGAAACTACGCTCACCGCATAGACCACAGCGAGAATCTGCAGGTTCTGCCGAAGGTTCGCGTTGGTGCGGAAGAGCACGAGCAGGCCCACGCCGCCCGACGCGAGCAGGCCGGCCACCATCGGGCCCGTGGCGAGCGCGCCGGACAGGTAGAGCTCGGTGATGGCCACGGAGGCGCCGCAGTTGGGGATGAGGCCGATGAGGGCCGAGGCCAGGGTGGCGCGCACGGGGTGGATGCCCAGGAAGGTGCCGAGCTGCTCCTCGCCCACGTACTCGATGACGAGGCCGAACGCGCACGAGATGACGAAGATGAAGAACGTCACCTCGACGGTGTGGATGAGGGCGCTCCGCAGGATGTGGTACCAGCGGCCGTGGCCCGAGCCGTGGGCGTGATCGTGCGTGTGGGCGTGCTCGTGCGTGTGGTCCTGGTCATGCAGGATGTGGTCGAGCGCCTCGCGCGCGTCGGGCTCCTCGCCTTCGAGGTCGTCGCAGCCGCAGTGGGCACGCTCGCAGAGCTCGTGGATGTGCGCGTGCCCGTCGCCTTCGTGGTGGGTCGCGCGCATGATCGCATCGATGACCAGGCCCACGATGAGGCCGACCACGACCTTGAGGCCGATGATGGCCGCGAGGCGTCCAACGGGCTCGCCATGCGCGAAGAACACGGGGACCATCTCGTCGGAGGTGGAGAGGATGACGGCGATGAGCGTGCCGACCGTGATCACGCGGGCCGAAAAGAGCGTGGCCGCCATGGCGGAGAACCCGCACTGGGGCAGCGCGCCGAGCAGGGCGCCCACGATGGGGCCCGACTTGTCCGCGCTTGCGATGATGCACTCCGCCTTGCCCGACGCGCTGTGCTCGAGCGCCTCCATGGCGAGGTAAGTGAGGAACAAGAAGGGTATGAGCTGCAGCGTGTCGTGCACGCCGTCTTTGAGGACGTCGATGATGAGGTCCATGCAACCTCCTGAGCTGGAATTCACACGGTTTTCCATCCTAGCGCGGCAGCGCACGGGCACGCAAGGACAATGACAAGAGCGCACCAATAACCCGCAGGTTAACAGGCTAGGATAGCGGCGGAGGCGCCTGGGGACGCGCTATGCCCAGGGGACGAGCGACCCCTCCGGGTACGTGACGCGCTCGAACGTGAGCCCGCACGCAGGGGCCGTGGGGCCTGCCGCAGCGCGGTTACACGCCGCGAGCGCCTCAGCGACCCACGCGCCGCTCCGGTGCCCGCGCCCCACCTCCACGAGCGTGCCCGTGATCGCCCGCACCATGTTGTGCAGGAAGGCGTTGCCCGTCACGTCGAGCACCACCAGGTCCTCCCCCGCCTCGCAGACGCGCGACACGCCGAGATGGGTGAGCTCGCGGCTGGTCGAGCGCCCGTCCGCCAGGATCGCCTCAGCCGATGACACCTTGCAGAAGCTGCGGAAATCGTGCTCGCCCACCAGGCACTGCGCCGCCGCGTCCATGGCCTCCACGTCAAGCGAGGGGGCGCCCCAGAGCCACCACACGTGGCCCCAGCCAAGCACAGGACGCGCGTTGCCGCATGAGATGCGGTAGCGGTACGAGCGCGACGTGGCGTCGAAGCGCGCGGAGAACTCCGGGGTTGCGCAGTAGAGCCCGCGGATAGAGATGTCGTCGGGCACGATGGCCGAAAGCGAGCGCTCGAGCCGTCTGCCCGCAATGGAGAGCTCGTCTTGGGTCACAGGCACGCTCACGTGCTGGGCCAGCGCGTGGACCCCCGCATCGGTGCGCCCCGCGCAGGTGAGCTCGCAGGGGCGGCGCAGGTACGTCTCGAGCGCGCGGCGCAGCTCGCCGGCAACGGTGCGCTGGCCGGGTTGCTCGGCAAAGCCCGCGAAGTCGCCCCCGCGGTATCCGAGCTTGATGACGAGCGTGGCAGCGGCCTCCATGGGCTTCCTTTCGAGCAGATCCGAAGCATCACAGCACAGTGTAACAAGTTCCACGCGGTGCGCGCGGGAGATGACAGGACCCAACATGCGCGGAATGTGCCGTTCTGGAGACCACATTGCCGCTCTGACGGAGGTCGAAGGTGGCTTTGCATATGCCGCATGGACGGAAGCGCTTCTTATGCGTCATTAATTCGTGCCAGGCCTTCTATCAAGGCCTTTTTTTCCTGCGAGTTTGTCCTCGGATACTTGAGGTTTCCGAAAATATTGACGCATAAGAAGCACTTCCGTCCAAAGGCCACCCTAAAACGGCCGATTGAGCGCGGAACGGGATCGGATATCGAGCAAATTGGGCTGAGGCTGACATCCTCCAGAGCGGGTATTTCGTCTACGTGATGCGCAAATATGCTCTGCAGCTACGACAGGGGCCTTAAAGGGGCTCTGAGAGCCTCCTGCGGCTTGTATATCGTCTTCACTCTGGATGCGGGTGCACTCAGGAAGCTTCCACTTCCTATCTGGGCAGAAGCCGCCTGCTCGAAGGGCACGAGCTGCGTAGCACGACGCGGCCCGCGTGCTCCAGGTAACTCCCCCCGCCTCGCCAAGCACGAGACAACTCAGATCTATCGCGACCGCCCCCCCGCAAGCGTCATGCGCAGCCGCATGCCACCCTCCGTACAGCTAAGTGCCCCTCGATTCCCGCGAGCATCAATGCGCAGCTAGGTGCCCTCCCAACCGGTTGCTCGCAGTAATGCTCGCTCACAAGAAGGGGGACACACCTCTTAGAGGTGCGTCCCCCTTTAGCGTACGTGCTGATGACTGCCGCGGGGCAGTCGCGCGGTTTTAGTCCTCGACCTTGGTGACGGTCGTCTGAGCGGCCTTCTTGGCGACAGGCTCAGTCACGAGCTCGATGATGACGACTTCAGCGCCGTCGCCCTTGCGGGGGCCGAGCTTCATGATGCGGGTGTAACCGCCGTTGCGGTCGGCCCACAGGCCCTGGGCGGCCTTGTCGAAGACCTCACGCACGATCTCGGCGTCGCCGACCTTGGCGATGGCGAGACGGCGGGCGGCGAGGTCGCCGCGCTTGGCCCAGGTGATGACCTTGTCGACGTCAGGACGGATTGCCTTAGCGCGCACGTCGAGGGTCTTGATGCGGTCGTTGGCGAGAAGGGCCTGGACGAGGCTCTTCTTCATCGCCTTGGTGTGAGAGGCGTCAGTACCAAGCTTCATGCCCCTCTTCTTGTTGTGCCTCATGGTCTATCTCCTTATACGCGCAAGCCTAGGCCTTGAGCCCAAGACCCATGGTCTCGAGCTTGTCCTTGACTTCTTCGATGGACTTCACGCCGAAGTTGCGGATGTTGAGCAGGTCGTTCTCGGAGAACTCCACGAGCTGGCGCACGGAGTGGATGCCCGCGCGCTTGAGGCAGTTGTAGGAGCGGACGGAAAGGTCCAGGTCCTCGATCTGCTTGTCGAGCTCGGTGTTGTCTTCCTCGACGCCAGTGGCGAAGATGGAGTCGTCCTCGACGGGCTTCTCCTCCTCAGCCAGCGTCATGAACGCGCTCATGTGCTGGTTGATGATGTTGGCCGCCTCCACGACCGCCTCACGCGGCGTGATGGAGCCGTCGGTCTCGACCTCGAGGACGAGACGGTCATAGTTGGTGTGCTGGCCAACACGGCACGGCTCTACGACCTTGGTGCAGCGACGCACGGGCGAGAAGAGCGAGTCGACGTGGATGATGCCGATGGGATCATCCGAGCGCTCGTTATCAGAGCCGGATACGTAGCCGCGGCCGCAACCGATGCGCATCTGCATGGCGAGGTGAGCGCCCTCGCCGAGCGTGCAGATGTGGTGCTCGGGGTTCACGAGCTCGAACTCCGTCGGGATCTTGAAATCGCCGCCCGTGACCTTGCAGGGGCCCTCGACGTTGATGGAGGCGGTAGCCTCGTCGCCGGTGCCCATGGAGCGAAGGACGAGGCCCTTCACGTTGAGCACGATGTCGGTGACATCCTCGTAGACGCCCTGGATGGTGGTGAACTCGTGCTGGACGCCATCGATCTGGATGGCCTCGACGGCGGCGCCGCCGAGCGAAGAGAGCAGGACACGGCGCAGCGAGTTGCCAAGCGTCTCGCCATAGCCACGCTCGAGCGGCTCTGCGCTCACGCGTGCGATATTCTCGTTGACCTCTTCTACCGACACCTGTGGCCGGATGAATTCGGACATGGTACCTCCTACCGTTGCCGGACTACTTGGAGTAGAGCTCGACGATAAGCTGCGGGTCGATGGTGCCATCGGTCACGAGGTCCACCTGATCGCGCGTGGGGGCCTGCAGGACGGTGCCGCGAAGCTTCTCGATGTCGACCTCAAGCCAAGCAGGGACGGCACGGCCGTCGGATGAAATGAGGGCGTCCTTGATGGGAAGGAGGTCCTTGTAGGCAGGAGCCACGGAGACCACGTCGCCAGCCTTGACCTGGTAGGAGGGGATGTCGACGCGCTTGCCGTTGACCTGGATGTGGCCATGGCGCACGGTCTGACGGGCCTCCTTGCGGGTGCGGGCGAAGCCCAGACGGAACACGACGTTGTCGATGCGGCGCTCGAGGAGGCTCATCAGGTTGTCGCCCGTGATGCCTTCGAACTTGAGGGCCTTGTCGTAGTAACCACGGAACTGCTTCTCGAGCACGCCGTAGATGAACTTGGCCTTCTGCTTCTCACGCAGCTGCATGCCGTACTCGCTCTCCTGGCGGCGACGACGGCGCGGCTGACGCTTCGACTCCTTGTTGATGCCCATAACAACGGGCTCGATGCCGAGTGCACGGCAGCGCTTGAGGACAGGGGTCCTATCAATTGCCATTGCTACTGTCCTTCCTTACTACACGCGACGACGCTTGCACGGACGGCAACCGTTGTGCGGAATGGGGGTCTTGTCCTGGATGCCCGAGACCTCGAGGCCGGCGGCCTGGAGGGAGCGGATGGCCGTCTCGCGACCAGAGCCGGGGCCCTTGACGAACACGGCGACCCTGCGCAGGCCATGCTCCATGGCGGCCTTGGCAGCCGTCTCGGCCGCGATCTGGGCCGCGAACGGGGTGGACTTACGGGAGCCCTTGAAGCCGACGGTGCCGCCGGACTGCCAAGAGATCACGTTGCCCTGGGGGTCGGTGATCGAGATGATGGTGTTGTTGAACGTGCTCTTGATGTGGGCCTGGCCCACAGCAATGTTCTTGCGGTCGGCGCGGCGAACGCGGACGACCTTCTGCTGCTGCTTCTTAGCCATGCTCTACTCCCTAGCCCTTCTTCCTTGCACCGATCTGACGACGCTTGCCCTTGCGGGTACGCGCGTTGGTGTGGGTGCGCTGGCCGCGGACAGGGAGGCCCTTGCGGTGACGCAGGCCACGGTAGCAGCCGATCTCCATGAGACGGGCGACGTTCTGCTTCATCTCACGACGGAGGTCGCCCTCAGTGGTGTAGTTGGCGTCAATGTAGTCACGCATCTTGGTGACTTCTTCCTCGGTGAGGTCCTTGACGCGGGTATCAGGATTAACACCGGTCTCCTCGCAAATCTTGGTTGCGCGAGTCTGACCAATGCCGTAAAGGTAGGTGAGTCCGACCTCGACGCGCTTGTCGCGCGGCAGGTCGACGCCGTTAATACGGGCCAACTTGGTGCTCCTCTCTTAGCCTTGACGCTGCTTGTGGCGCGGGTTCTCGCAGATCACGTAAACCTTGCCATGGCGACGAATGACCTTGCACTTGTCGCACATCTTCTTGACCGAAGGACGTACCTTCATGTGTTTTCCTTCCGGTAGTGCTTACACGTACTGGTACCTCTGCGGTGTTGCAGGTGGAGCTGCAGCACACTATCTTTACGCCCAGCCGCAGGCGTGAATATCCTTGCTCTTCGCAGGCACGGGGCCTGCGTTGTGGGGTTGCCCCCGTACCGCTTACTTGTAGCGATAGGTGATGCGGCCGCGGGTGAGATCGTACGGGGAGATCTCCACGACCACGCGGTCGCCGGGAAGGATCCTGATGTAGTTCATGCGGATCTTGCCCGAGATGGTGCAGAGAATGACCTTGCCATTCTCCAGCTCGACGTTGAACATGGCGTTGGGCAGTGGTTCTACGACCTTGCCTTCCAGCTCAATTGCGTCCTGCTTGCTCAATTGTTCCTACCTTCTACGCGCATTTACAGCGACCGAATATTTTATCGAAAAGAACACGATTCGTCCACACGAAGGCGGACGAATCGCAAATCTCTGCACCGTATGAACACAGATTGGCTGCTCAACGGTACTGTGGGGCGACGGAAGGGCGTTTACGCCTCGCCGCCCTGCAGGTTGCACCACGGACCCTCTTCGTCTTCGGTCAGGATGACGGGGCCGTCCGCGGTGATGGCGATGGAGTTCTCGTAATGGGCCGAGGGCAGGCCGTCGTTGGTGACGACCGTCCACCCGTTGGCCAGGGTGTGGTTCTTGTACGTGCCGAGGGTGATCATGGGCTCGATCGCGATGGTCATGCCCACCTGCAGCTTGACGCCGCGACCCTTCTTGCCGTAGTTGGGCACGTTGGGGTCCTCGTGCATCGCGCGTCCGACGCCGTGGCCCACGTACTCGCGCACCACGCCGTAGCCGTGCTTCTCGGCGAGGGACTGCACGGCATAGCCGATGTCGCCGAGGTGGTTGCCCGGCACGGCCGCCGCGATGCCCGCCTTGAGGCAGTCGCGCGTGACCTCGCAGAGGCCCTTGACCTCGTCGGAGACGGTGCCCACGAAGAAGGTCCACGCGTTGTCGCCGACCCAGCCGTTGACCGTGGCGCCCGTGTCGATGGTGATGATGTCGCCGTCGTTGAGGAAGCGCGTGGGCGACGGGATGCCGTGCACGATCTCCTCGTTGACCGACGCGCACACCGATCCGGGGAAGCCATAGAGGCCCTTGAAGCTCGGGGTGCCGCCGCGCAGGCGGATGTAGTTCTCCACGGCGCGGTCAATCTCCATCGTGGAGACGCCCGGCTTGATGAGGCGTCCGGCGTGGCGCAGCGCGGCCTTGGAGAGCACGTCGCTCTTCTTGAACTCCGCGATCTGCTCGGGGGTCTTGATCTTAATCATCTTGGTGAGTCCTTCTTCTTCCGACACGTGGAACTTTCGTTGCCTGTGGGCGGCCCCCCACCGCCCACATGGGTGCGCCCCAGCTTCCTGGGGCGCACGGGTGAAGCCGTTTGGGCGCCGGGCCTAGAGGCCGAGCTCCTTCTTGACGTCAACGTACACATCGTCGACCGGACGGTCGCCGTCGACCTTGATGAGGATGCCCTTGCCGCCGTAGTACTCGATGAGCGGCGCGGTCTGCTTGTCGTAGGTGTCGAGACGCTTGGCAATGGTCTCGGGCTTGTCGTCGTCGCGCTGGTACATCTCGCCCTCGCAGCGCGGGCAGACGGTGGCCTCGGGGCCGGCGGTGTAACCGCAGCTACGGCAGGTGCGACGGGAGCTGAGACGCTTGACGATCACGTCGGAGGCGACGTCAACGAGCAGGGCACCATCAAGCTCGATGCCCATCTGGGCGAGCTCGGCGTCGAGGACCGTGGCCTGCGCGGTGTTGCGCGGGAAGCCGTCGAGGATGAAGCCGATCTGGGCGTCGTCCTGGGCGAGGCGCTCCTTGACGAGGCCGATGACGAGGTCATCAGGGACGAGCTGGCCGGCGTCCATGTACTCCTTGGCCTTGATGCCGAGGGCGGACTGCGCCTTGACGGCGGCGCGGAGGAGGTCACCGGTGGAGATGTGAGCCACGTGGTAGTCAGCGACGAGCTTCTGGGCCTGAGTACCCTTGCCAGCACCCGGCGCACCAAGCAGGACGATCTTCATGAGAGCCACCTTTCTTTGTGGTTGTCATTGCCTCTCTGATGACATTAGTCTACTCGCTTGCGCGGTTTTCGTGCGGGTATTCGGCAAAACACCACTGGACTTAAGGCAGGTGGGCGGCACGCCGAGGGCGGCGCGGGACTTGCCGGCGTCATCTCGCCCTGCGGTTGGCGACTTGTCGCCGGTCCGGGGCCGAAGTGGCGACATATCGCCCGACGGTTGGCGACTTGTCGCCGGTCCGGGGCCGAAGTGGCGACATATCGCCCGGCGGGCAGCAAGGCGCTGCGGCGTTTGGCGACTTGTCGCCGGTCCGGGGCCGAAGTGGCGACATATCGCCCGTCGGCTGGCGACTTGTCGCCGGTCCGGGGCCGAAGTGGCGACATATCGCCCGACGGTTGGCGACTTGTCGCCAGTTCGGGGCCGAAGTGGCGACATATCGCCCGGCGGGCCGCAAGGCGCTGCGGCGGCTGGCGACTTGTCGCCGGTCCGGGGCCGAAGTGGCGACATATCGCCCGGCGGTCCGCAAGGCGCTGCGGCGGCTGGCGACTTGTCGCCGGTTCGGGGCCGAAGTGGCGACATATCGCCCTCGCGACGCGCTGCCTTCCGTCCGCCGCACGTCGCCCGAAGCCCGCACGCAAAACGGGGCGCCCCAAAGGGACGCCCCGCAGCGAAGACTCGCTTGTATGCCGCTCGCAGCCTACTTGAAGAAGCCCTCGTAGTTGTGCATCTTCAGCTGGCTCTCGAGGGAGGCGATCGTGTCCATGGCAACGCCGACCATGATGAGGACGGAGGTGCCGCCGAACGCCTGGATGAGCTGGTTGGACGTGAAGTAGAAGATGATCGACGGAATCACGGCCAGCGCAGCCATGAAGAGCGCGCCAGGAAGCGTGATGTGGTCGAGCACCGACTTGATGTAGCTGGCCGTCGCAGAGCCAGGGCGCACGCCGGGGATGAAGCCGCCGGACTTGCGCAGCTGGTCAGCCGTCTCCTCGGGATTGAACACCATGGAGGTGTAGAAGTACGCGAAGAAGACGATGAACGACACGGACAGCACCCAGTTCATCCAACCGCTGGAGAGGTTGTTCGCCACGGTCTGGATCCACTGCACCTTGGGGAAGAACACCGCAAGCTGCGCCGGCAGATACAGGATGGACGAAGCGAAGATGATGGGCACGACGCCGGCCGTGTTGACCTTGATGGGCAGGTAGGTAGACTGGCCACCCATCATCTTGCGGCCCACGACGCGCTTGGCGTACTGCACCGGGATGCGGCGCTGGCCACGCTCGATGAAGACGATCAGCGGGATGATCGCGATGATCACGATGAAGGTGATGATCGTCAGGAGCATGCCGGTCGTGGAGGTCTGCATGGAGGAGATAAGGGCGGTAGGCAGGCCGCTCATGATGTTGCAGAAGATGATGAGCGACATGCCGTTGCCGATACCACGCTGCGTCATGACCTCGCCGAGCCACATGATGATCATGGCGCCCACGAGCATCGTGACCACGATGATGACGTACTCAAGCCATGCCGGGAAGGGCAGGCCAGAGAAGTCGATGCCGTAGCTCAGGAAAAGGAAGAGGTAGCCAATAGCGTTGATCAGCGCGAGCACCACGGTGAGATAGCGCGTGTACTGCGTGATCTTGCGTTGGCCGCTCTCGCCCTCCTTAACCAGCTCGCCCAGCGACGGGATCACGACCTGCATCATCTGCATGATGATCTGCGCAGTGATGTAGGGCATGATGCCCAGGCTGAACACGGAGATACGGGAGAGCGCACCGCCCGAGAAGAGGTTCAGCACGGCAAGCGCACCAGACCCCGACGCGGCGCTGCTATACGCCTCGAGCATCTGTTGGAACGGAACACCCGGCACGGGCAGGTAGGCACCGAGACGGTAGAGAAGAAGAATGGACACCGTGAAGATGATCTTCTTCCTCAGTTCCGGAATGCGGAACGCATTGGCAAATCCCTTTAGCACGCCGCTTCGACCTTTCCTCCGGCCGCCTCGATCTTAGCCTGTGCAGAGGCGGAGACCTTGTCCACCTTGACGGTGAGGCTCTTGGTGAGCTCGCCGTCGCCGAGGACCTTCACGGGAATGTAAGCATGCTTGATGACGCCCTTGGCGACGAGCGCCTCGGAGTCAACCACGTCGCCGGCTTCGAAAAGGGCCTCAAGACGGGCAACGTTGACGGGCGCGTACTCGACGCGGCCGTGGTTAATGAAACCGGGGAGCTTAGGCAGGCGCATGGCGAGCGGCTGCTGACCGCCCTCGAAGCCCCTACCCTTGCCGCCGCCGGAGCGAGAGAGCTGGCCGTTCTGACCGCGGCCGGCAGTGGTGCCGTGACCGGACGAGTTGCCGCGTCCGATGCGCTTGCGGTTCTTGGTCGAGCCCTCAGCGGGACGAAGATCGTTGAGTTGCATGATGGATGACTCCTAGTTCTCTTCAACCTCGACAAGGTGCTTGACCTTGAAGATCATTCCACGAACGCTAGGGTTGTCGGGCAGGATCGACGAGTCGCCGATCTTGCGCAGGCCCATGGCGCGGCAGGTTGCAGTCTGGTCCTTCTTGACGGAGGCCACGGCGCTGTGAATGAGCGTGACCTTGAGCGTCTTCTGATCTGCCATCGGTTAGTCCTCCTTCCCGACGAACATCTCCTTGACGGTCAGGCCGCGACGCTCGGCTGCATCAGCGGGGTTGGAGAGGGACTTGAGGCCCTCTGCGGCCGCCTTGATGGAGTTGAGAGCGTTGCTGGTGCCGAGCGACTTGGAGAGAACGTTGGTGATGCCAGCCAGCTCGAAGAGGGGGCGGACAGGGCCGCCGGCGATGACGCCAGTACCCTCGATAGCCGGCTTGATGAGCACGCGGCCGGCGCCGTAGTGGCCCTCGACCTCATGCGGAACGGTGCCACTCTCGGTAACGGGCACGTGGAACATGTTCTTCTTGGCGTCTGCGACGCCCTTCTGGATTGCCAGCGGCACTTCGGTGGACTTGCCCATGCCAAGACCGACGTTGCCCTTGCCGTCACCGACGGCGACGAGCGCGACGAGGCTCATGCGGTGGCCACCCTTGACGACCTTGGTAACGCGGTGGATGTAGACGACGCGCTCCTGGAGGTCCGTCTCCTGCTGCTGCTGACGCTTGCGATCACGAGGCATTGATTACCCCTCCTAGAACTTGAGGCCCGCGTTGCGGGCGCCGTCTGCCAGAGCCTTAACGCGACCATGATAGATACGGCCGCCGCGGTCGAACGTGACCTCGGTCACGCCAGCCGCCAGAGCGCGCTTAGCCACGAGCTCGCCCACGAGCTCGGCGGCCTCCTTGTTGGAGCCGATCTTGCCCGTAGCGCGGAACTCGGCATCGAGCGTGGAGGCCGAGCAGATGGTCTTGCCGTCGGCGTCGTCGATGATCTGTGCGTACATATGCGCGTTCGTACGACGGACGTTGAGGCGCGGGCGCTCTGCGGTGCCAAAGATCTTGGCGCGCACGCGGCGCTGACGGCGCTTGAGAGCCGCCTTCTTAGCCGTGAACTTGTTCATACCTTCTCCTTTTACACGCCACCACCTGACGGGGTGATGGTCTTTTTGCCTAGAGGCGGGCCTTACTTAGCGGCCTTGCCGAGCTTCCTGCGGATGTGCTCGCCCACATAGTGGATGCCCTTGCCCTTGTAGGGCTCAGGCGGGCGCTTGGAGCGGATCTCAGCGGCAACCTGGCCGACCTGCTCCTTGGAGATGCCCTTGACGTTGATGTGGGTGTTGTCGGGAACCTCGAAGGTGATGTTCTCGGGGCACACGTAAAGGATGGGGTGGGAGTAACCGAGGGAAAGGTCGAGGTCCTTGCCCTTGAGGGCGGCGCGGTAACCGACGCCGGTCATCTCGAGCTTCTTCTCGAAGCCCTCGGAAACGCCGATGACCATGTTGTGGATCAGGGTACGGGTGAGACCCTGCATGGCGTTGGCGGCCTTGTAGGACGCGGTCTGCTTGAAGTCCTCGTGAGAGAGGTCCTCGGTACCAGGGGTGCGGGGCACGCGGACGTGAATCTCGTTGCCCTCCTCCTCGATGACGATGAGGTCAGAGAAGGTGCGCTCGAGCTCACCCTTGCTGCCCTTGACGGTGACGTGAGTACCGTCGACTGTCACTGTGACTCCGGCAGGAATCTGGACAGGCTGCTTGCCAATACGAGACATTGTCTCCTCCTATCTAAATTCTGCCGACTTACCAGACGTAGCAGATGACCTCGCCGCCGATGCCCAGCTTGCGGGCGTCGCGGTCGCACATCATGCCCTTGGACGTGGAAATGACGGCCGTGCCAATGCCACCGAGAACGCGGGGCATCTTGTCGGCGGTCGTGTAGATGCGAAGACCGCACTTGGAGATGCGGCGGATGCCCCTGATGATGCGCGCACGCTTGGGGCCATACTTCAGCGTAATGTGGAGGGTCTTCTGCGGCTTGGTGTCTTCCACCTCATAGCCGGCGATGTAACCCTCTTCGCAGATGACGCGGGCGACCTCGACGAGCACCTTGCTCGAGGGCATGGAGACCTCGGGCTTGCCCGCAGAGTTGGCGTTGCGGATGCGCGTCAGCATATCTGCGATCGGATCGATAACCTTCATTCCTGTTTTCTCCTTCGTTCTAGATGAACCTGTGCGCCTGGTTCGTCTCCGCCCCTAGCGGATACGCCTAGGCACCAGAGCCCTGGTTACCAGCTTGCCTTGGTGACGCCAGGAAGCTCGCCTCTGCTCGCAAGCTCACGGAAGCACACACGGCACAGGCCGAACTTGCGATAGACGCTGTGGGGACGACCACAACGCTGGCAGCGGTTCTGCTTGCGCGTAGAGAACTTCGGCTCTCGCGAAGCCTTGACGATCATCGATGTCTTAGCCACGAATCCTCCTTCTTGGTTCTCCCGACCCTGTTGCCGGGCCTAACCAGTACAACTATTGACCTACTCCTGGATGAACGGGAAGTGGAACGCCTTGAGAAGGGCGCGACCCTCTTCATCGGTGGGAGCAGTGGTCACGATGGTGATGTCCATACCGCGGGTGCGATCGACCTTGTCGAAATCGATCTCGGGGAAGATGAGCTGGTCGGTGACGCCCATGGAGAAGTTGCCGTGGCCGTCGAAGCTCTTGGCGGAGATGCCGCGGAAGTCGCGGATGCGCGGGATGGCGATGCAGATCAGGCGATCGAGGAACTCCCACATGCGGTCGCCGCGGAGGGTGACCTTGGCGCCGATGGCCATGCCAGCGCGCAGGCGGAACGACGCGATGGACTTGCGGGCGTGGGTGACGAGCGGCTGCTGGCCGGTGATGGTGCGCAGGTCGGCGACGGCGCCGTCGATTGCCTTGGCGTCGGTTGCGGCCTCGCCAACACCCATGTTGACGACGATCTTCTCGATCTTGGGGATCTGGTGCACGTTGGTGTAGCCGAACTCCTTCTGGAGCTGGTCACGCACGGTGTCGAGGTAGATCTGCTTGTAACGCGGTACGTACTTGTCTGCCATGTTCACTCCTTCGATCTTGGTGGTTTACGTGCGGGGATTTTGCCTCGCACCACCTGGGTTGGCTACCCAGGAGCCATGTGTTTTGCGGTCTAGACAGCATTCTCCCTATCTAGAGACGCAAGGTAACATGATACGTCTTTGAGATTTGGAATGGTGAATCACGTAATATCCACACATCTGCGGCGTTGCGGGGCGGGGGCGGCAGGGCCGGCGGGGGCGGCAGGGCGGAATGTCGCCAGTTTCGGGCGGAAGTGGCGACAAGTCGCCCAGCGGCATGCCGAATGTAGCTGGTTTCGGGCGGAAGTGGCGACAAGTCGCCCAGCGGCATGCCGAACGTCGCCGGTTTCGGGCGGAAGTGGCGACAAGTCGCCCAGCGGCATGCCGAACGTCGCCGGTTTCGGGCGGAAGTGGCGACATGTTACCCGCAGCCTTGCCGAATGTCGCTGGTTTCGGGCGGAAGTGGCGACATGTCGCCCGCAGCCTTGCCGAACGTCGCTGGTTCGGGGCGGAAGTGGCGACATGTCGCCCAGCGGCACGCCGAACGTCGCCGGTTTCGGGCGGAAGTGGCGACATGTCGCCCGTGTCTTGTCTATGAACGGCCTCTCGGGCGCGCAGGTCCACGTGGAATCCCATACGCTTCGAGCAACCTAGAAAAGCGCTTTGTATCGCAGACATCTGCATATGAGAATCTCATCACGCGTAAGCCCGCTGCACCCAAACGCGACTCCCTGAGTCGTTCTTCGGCCAAAACATCCACGGTGCTGCGCCCACCCGTCATATCCGCATTTATATACTTTTCACGCCCGTCCAGCTCGCCCGCAACCAAGCTCCCATCGGACAACTTCCATAGGTAGTCGACCCGGTAGTGATTCGTCGGGTTGAGGGGGTCGTCGATGCAAACCTGGATGTCAGGAACCATGAATCCCTGCTCCATCATGACTGCGCGCGCAACGGATTCTCCCCCGCTTTCGGCACGCGCGTCGGCATGGGCCAGGCAATCAACAGCAAAGCTGCCGCCCGAGGCACTCGAATGGCTCTTCGCATACGACAGGAAATGCCCCCGCGATTCGCCAGAGATCCTGAGGGCCGAATCTGCCAGCGCAAGACCGGCAGGAAACTCCAACCCTGCAAGACAGTCAAAGAGCGTCTGCTCGAGCGAAGTCACGCGCACCCCTTGCGCCTCCTCGCACTCAGGGTCTTCCATGGGGTGGCGGATTATAGTCCTGGTACTCTTCGTTGGCCAAATCGGCGAAGTAACCACGTGCAGCGGAAAATGATCAGCATAGCTAACCCAGAGTCCATGAAGCACGGCCGCCGTAAATGAGCAAAACACCCACTCGGGATGCCTAGCTTCCAGAGTCCTCACCACCCGAATCGTTTGCTCGCTTCGGCTAAGCAGCTCCCATTCGCTGGTTTCGGCGTACATCCCGCGAATGGGCGACAAGAATACTCCTGCAGCTCTCAGCTGCCCCAGGATATGCCTTTGGCTGGGATTCTCAGCCACAACGCACTGGCGACTGTCCGACGCTTCGGACGCGATCGCACGCCACTGCTCCACGGTAGATTGCCACACACAAGCCTCCCTTCTCTAGAACCACACCGTAGAGAATCAAGCTTGCACGTGTTAAGCAGTTATCTGCATGCTATCTGCACCGACCAACCGCCTCAGGACTAGGCTTTCGACAATTTGCTGGATAGAGGCGCAATTTCAATTAACTGCACTAGTGATGATAATCAATAATTGAATTACTGACATTGGTAGAATTCATCTTGTCTACAAACCAATGGCTTGCTGGACACCCGAGATGATGCTTGGCGGAATGTCGCTGGTTCGGGGCGGAAGCGGCGACATATCGCCCAGCGGGTTGCCGTTTGTCGCTGGTTTTGGGCGGAAGCGGCGACATATCGCCCAGCGGGTTGCCGTTTGTCGCTGGTTTTGGGCGGAAGTAGCGACATATCGCCCGACAGCACCAAAAGAAGGGCGGCCCCGCGCTTTGCGGGGCCGCCCTATCAGCCTAGCCTATCGTCCCTGACGCCGTTACGCCCTGCGGCGGCGACGGCGCACGGACACGCCGGAGCCGAGCACCACGAGGCCCGCCGCGGCCAGCGCATACATCAGACCGTAGTTGGTCACGTCGCCCGTGTGCGGCACGTCAGGCTTAGTCGTGTTCACGAACTGGTGCCCAAGGTCGAGCACGCCGTCCGTCACGCCGCTGAACGCAAGCGTGCCGTCGCCGTTGTCGCTCACGGTGACCTCGAAGCTCACCACATCGCCAGAGTACGTAATCTTGCCCTGCGTGTAGGTACCGTCAGCATTCTTCGTGGCGCCCGCGGGAATAACCTCGCTCACGGTGAACTTGAACGTCTTGGAGCCCGCGCCGCCCAGGTCGGCCAGCGTGTAGCTCAGCGCGTCGAAGCTGATGTTGCCCTTCGCGTCGTTGGTCACGGTCTGCAGCACCTTGCCGTCGGCGTCCTTGAGCTCGAAGCTGAACTGCTTAGCCTTGAGCGAGCCGTTCCTCAGCACCTTGCTGAGGCCCTTGATCTCGAAGGAGCCCTTGGCGTCGTAGGCATTCACGAAGTCGAGCGCCGTGGCGTTGTCGGACGGCGTGACCTTGAGCGTGCCGTCGCCGTTGTCCTCGACCTTGACCGTCACGGTGTAGGTGCGGGTGTCCACGGTGACGCCGTTGCCGTCAGTGCTCGTCTCCCGCACGGTGTAGGTATGGGTGCCCACATCGGCGAGCGTGTAGCTGATCGTCGGGTAGGCGATCTTCCCAGTCGCGTCGTTGGAAACGGTCGCGATTGTCTTATCGCCCTCGATGATGGTGAACGTGAACACGTCATCAGCGGTCAGTGCGCGGCCCTCGAGAGTCTTGGTGCCCGCGAAGGTCACGTCGCCCTTGGCTTCGTAGGTGTTCACGAAGTCGAGCGCGGTCGCGTTGTCGGAGGCGGTCACGGTGAG
>CACYAX010000013.1 GCA_902772435.1 uncultured Coriobacteriaceae bacterium
CGCCTCGTGCTTCTTGGGCACCTCATCGCCGATCTGCCACGGCTCGTCATAGAGCTCGATGACGGGCGCGGCCTCAGGCACGGGTTCCGTGAGCGCCCAGTCCTTGTCCGTGAAGGCGGTGTTCATGGTGGCCCGCACGCGCAGGGCGTCCTCGCCCCACGGCTCGATGCGCAGCGTCTCCCCGAGCTTGCGCCACACGAGCGCGTTGCCCACAACCTCAAATGCCATAGTGCCCTCCCACAACGTAGATACGCCCTTGTGGGAAATTGTAAACGCGCACGGCAGGCGCACGCGCCACGGCTCCCGTGGGCGAGACTCCTCGCAGGCCCAATGCGGCGAGGGCATCGAGGGTACAAGACGGACGGAGCGCGCCGCGAACGCCCGCATGCCCTCTTGGCGCAGGCGCCGCCTAGGCCTCGAGACGTGCACGCACGAGCTGCACGAGCAGCTCGACGAAGGCCATCATCACGGTGTGGTCATCAAGCTGCCCCGCAAACCCAGCCGCTGCCGATGGCAGGACGATCACATGACCCCACTCCTTCCCCACACGCGGACGCGCATTGGTCGTAACGAGCCACGTATGCTCTGCCGGTACCTCCCGTTGCGCAGCGCCTCCACGCGACGCGATGTTGCTGCCTGCCACCGAGAAGAGGATGACGCAGGTATCATGGTCCGCGAGCCCCATCAGATGAGTCGTGTCCACCACGTCCGTCGCATCGAGGGCGAGCACCTTGAGGTCGCGCAGGTCCATGCAGAGCTTTTGGGCGGGCAAGCCAGAACGATACACGCCCATGCAGTAGACGGCAGACGAGCTAACAATGGACTGCGCGAGCTCATCGAGCAGGGACCGGTCGAGGCGTGAGAGCGCCGCGACGGCCGAGGCCAGGCGGTCGACGGCCTGCAAGAGCGGATCCCCGTCATCCCCGATTGCCCCCTCGGGCTCCAGCCGCTGGGATGCGAGCGCGTAGCGCAGCTCCTTGTAGCCCGAGAAGCCCAGCGACTGGCAGAGCCGCTGCACGGCCGATGTCGAGGTCTCCGCCTCCTCGGCGAGGCGCGCGATGCTGAACGACGACGCAGCTTCCGGTGCGTCGAGTATGACGTGCGCCACCTTCGCCTCGGACAGGGCAAGGGAGTCAATCGTGCTCTCGATCTGCTGCAGTACGTTCATGGCTCCCCCGTCCCTCGTAGTGCTAGTACGATATTTTTATCGATACTTTTATCTATTCAATATTGACAATAGTATCACTACATTCTACCATGACGATAACAACGCGCACAGGCACGCGTCCCAACAGAAAAGGAGTTCTCATGCTCAGGATCGCCATTTGCTGCGGCGGCGGGTTCTCTTCCTCCACGATGGCCGCAAGCCTCGAAAAGCAGGTCAAGGAGAAGCATCTCGAGGATGTTGCCTCCTTCCAGTTCATCCCGTTCTCCGCGCTGTGGGGCGAGAGCGCCGCGTACAAATCCGGCAGGGTCGAGGAGCGCCAGGACGACGTCGACGTCGCGCTGCTGTGCCCGCACCTCGAGTATCCCCTCAAGCAGGACGTCGACAAGCTGCGCATCCCCTGTTTCATCCTGCCCATGCGCCTCTACGGCGCCCTGCCCGTCGAGCACCTCATCGAGGAGGCAGAGGACGTGCTCGAGCTCTGGAACAACGGCATGAAGAACCCCATCCTCTTCCCCGACGAGCCGCGCTCCATGACCGCGCCGCGTGCCATCTCCCACCGTCGCTGGGCCGCCGAGAAGAACGCCTAGGCGAGCTGCCCCAGCTTCTCAGCTGCACGAAGAGCGGCGCCACGGGATTGGTTCCCGTGGCGCCGCTGCCGTTTGCGTTGGCTGGGGCCAACACGTGCCCCGATGCGCGATCCCTAGAACAGCTCGGGCATGAGCTTCTCGAGCGCCGTGGCGATGCCGTCGTGGTCATTGTCGTCGGTCACCATGTCGGCCGCGGCCTTGGTGACCTCCACGGCGTTGCCCATGGCCACGCCGATACCGGCAAAGCCGAGCATGGTCATGTCGTTCTCGGCGTCGCCGAAGGCAGCCGTGTCCGCGACGGCGATGCCCAGCTTGGCGAAGGTCTCGCCGAGCGCGGCGGCCTTGTCGACGCCCTTGGGCGTGAACTCGTAGTAGAAGGGCGCCGTGAACATGGCGCTGAGCTCTCCCTCGAAGGGTGCGGAGATCTCGGCCGCGTGCTCCTGCAGATAGTCGGGCTCGCCCACCGTCATGATCTTGTTGGGTTCCCACGAGATGTCCGCCGCAAGGTCGACGTGCTCCTGCAGGAGGTAGCCGTTGTTGCGGGCCTCGTACTCCACCACGAGCCATCGGGGGTCGCCGCCAGGCTGGTGGATGCGCTGGAACACGTCGCTCGTGTGCATGTAGGGGCCACCGTCGTCAATCACGGGGTTGATGTCGAAGGCCTTGATGTGCTCGAGCACGCGCTTGGCCTGGCTCACGGTGATGGCCTGGTTGAAGTAGACTTCGCCCGACTGGCAGTCCATGACCTTGGCCCCGTTGAAGCAGCAGAAGAGCCCGTGGTGGGTGAACATGTCGAGCTCCTGGGCGAAGCGATGGAGGCCCTGGGCGGGACGGCCCGATGCAAGCACGAGCGTGGTGCCGGCCTCCTGTGCGCGCAGGAGCGCGTCGCGCGTACGCGGCGTGATGACCTTGTCACGGTTGGTGAGCGTTCCGTCGATGTCGAGCAGGATGGCTTTGATCATGGTGGGTCCTCTCCATATGGCCCGCGCGCTGCGCGGAAACCCAAGCAACACCTCGATATAGCTAGATGATACCAAAGCAGTATCCGTTCTCCTGGAATAACGGCGAAACGGGAACGCTGTTGCGGCAGACGTTCTGCAGTCCGCCCCGCGCACCTGCGGACACGTTTTGGTGCAAACATCCGTCGGTCCTTTGTGCCAACTGGTGCATACATCCGTCGGTCCTTTGTGCCAGTTGGTGCATACATCCGTCGGTCCTTTGTGCCAGTCGGCGGGTCACGGTCGAGGGGCAGGGGCGCGTCGGGGCTACAATGATGCCCATCGACGAAAGGAGCCCCATGCCCATCATCACCGCCATCGACGCGACAACCTGGCAATTTGACGAGGAAGGCGTGCGATTCTTCCTGCTCGCGGGTACCGAGCGGGCGCTGCTGCTCGACAGCGGCATGTTCACCCACGACGCGCTCGACCTCGCGCGTGGCCTGACCGACCTGCCCATCGAGCTCCTCAACACCCACGCCGACCGCGACCACACGGGCTCCAACGCGCAGTTCGACCACGTCTACATGAGCCTCGCTGAGACCACCAACTACTACAACTCCCCCGCATGGGGCAATGCCCCCGCCCCCACCGGAGCGGTCATCGGCATCTGGGACGGCCAGGTCATCGACCTCGGCGCGCGTGAGCTTGAGGTCATTGCCCTGCCTGGCCATACGCCGGGCAGCGTGGCGATCCTCGACCGCCGGCATCGCCGCCTCTTCTCGGGCGACCCCATCCAGCGCAACGGCAACATCTACATGTTCGGCCCGCAGCGCGAGATGCACGCTTACGTGGGCTCGCTCGAGCGCCTGCTCACCCGCATCGGCGCGTTCGACGAGATCTATCCCTGCCACGCTGACTGCCCCCTCACGCCAGAGGTGATTCCCCAGCTCATCGAGGGTGCCAAGCGCGTGCTCACAGGCGCGGTGGACGGCGAGGACTTCGAGATCCATGGCCGCACGGTCTCGCGCGTCGACGTGGGCGTGTCGGCCTTCCTCTGCGAGAAGCGCGGCTAACGGCTCACGGCGGAGCCCCCAGGCCAGCCTAAAACTCCAGCGTGTCGAGCCCTTCGAGCAGCGCGACGAGGCGCTCCGCGCAGCACGCAATAAAGGCCTGCGTCTCCTCGGAATCGAGGCGGTTGCGGCGGTACGCGCGGTCCATGAGGTGCGTGTAGCCTACCACCATGATCTTGCGCTCGATCTCCGCAATTTCCTGCTCGCGCTGTTCCGCGAAGTAGAGGCGCAGTACCTCGTCCCAGTATTGCTGCGTGAGCTCGCTCGAGATGCCCATGAAGCGCTCCACCACGGTGTGGTCCACGCACCCGAAGCCCACGTACGCGTTGAACATGCTCGCGAAGTCGAAGATGGGATGCCCGTAGCACAGCGTGTCCATGTCGATGAGCAGCGCCTCGCCATCCTGCAGCATGATGTTCTTGAGGTGGTAGTCGCCGTGGAGGATACGGGCCCTATCGGGCAGCGCGTCCATCAGGGAGAGCAGCTTGTCCGCCGTCTCGGCCGGCAGATGGCGCTTGAGGCGGCCCGCCCAACCGAGGCCCACCGCCTTCGCGCTGGGAAGCATGTTCGTGGCCACCTCGGTGCCATGGATCTGCTTGAGCAGGTCCGCCGAGAGCACGGCCACCTCGCTTACCGTCAGCTCCCCATGGGCGATGGCCTGCGCCAGGTTTTCGGCATCGAGCAGCTCGTAGACCGCACCATAGTGCTCGCCCACCCGCACGACGTCGTAGGGAATGGCCGTGGGGATCCCCCACACGAACGCCTTGCGCGACAGTTCGCGCGAGAGCTGGATCTCGTCGAGCGAGACGTCGCTCTCGAACACCTTGACGACCGTATCCGGCGCGATGCGGTAAATCTTGCCGCTCGCCCCCTCGCCCACGACCTTGCACCCATCTACCGAGATGCGCCGATAGGCCTTCTGGATGTCCATGATCTCGACGAGGCCCGTCATGTCGAACACCTCGTAGACCTCGGTCGACGCCTCGATGAGGCTCAGGTTGGGGAAGCTCTTCTTGAGGCGCAGCAGCACGCGCAGGCCCGCGCTCGAGACATAGGTGAGCTTGCTGCAGTCGATGACGATGGTGTCGTACGCGGCGTCGGAGCGGATGGCCTCGATCTCCTCCTCGACGTCCGCGGCGGTCGTGGAGTCGAGCCGGTCAACCAGGTGGAGCGTCAGCGTGTTGTCGGCGCAGATACCCGTCACAAGGCTCATGACAGCTCCTCCTCGAAGACGACATCTACCAGGCGGCGATATTCCTGCCACGCAAGCTCCTCGGAAAGGTCGCTCGTCATCTGGGCAACCGTGTCGTAGTACCACGCCTGCTGGGCGGAGTCGCGCTGGTTGAAGTGCTGCCAGAAACCGTTGCCCTCCTCACGGAGCATCTGGTAGAAGGACCGCATGTTGGAGAGCTTGTCGCCCAGCCAGATCATGTGCTCGTCGCGACCACCGGCCGCGAGGTCCGCCAGCGACTCTTCCTTGCGGAGGCGCCAGCTCTGGTCTTTGGGCATCTCGGGGTGCTTGTTCTCGCTCTCGCACGCGACGAGCTTGGCCACGCGCGCGCCGAAGCGCTCCTCGATCTGCTCAAGCGACACGGGCGTGTCCTCCACCACGTCATGGAGCACCGCCGCCGCTAGCACCTCGCGGTCGGTCGTCATTGTGCTCACGATGGTGGCGACCTCAAAGGGATGGAGGATGTAGGGAATGCCCGCCCTCTTGCGGATCATCCCCTGATGGGCCTGCAGGGCGAACAGCGTCGCTTCTTCGAATGTGTCCATCGATCCCTCCCTCATGACAGCTCTCATCACTTCGATTATACGTTGCGGGCAGGCCGCCGTCTCGAGGGATGCCGTATCGTGAGCGCCCTCGATGGCACGCCCTTCCCACGCTCGCACAGCGGATGAATCCGGCTGAGACGCAGGCGCCCTTCCGCGGGCGACGGACAAGTTCGGCTGGGGCACGGTCACCCTTCCCGCACGGCGGACGAACCCGGCTGAGGCACGGGCGCCCTCCGTGGGCGCGCCGTGTCATACACCCCCGTATACCTGCGCATTCACCGACAGGCACGCCGCGCGGCCCCGCGCGCCCGTACCATCAAAACCAGAGGCCCATCGGATGTGGGAGGTGCACCATGCTCTGGGGAGACGGCTCGGCTGAGGCGATGGCGCTCGTGGACGATGCGCTGCAGCACGTGCGGGACACGGCGAACTTCGACTGGACCTTCATCGCGCTTCTTGCTCTCGTGGTGTGCGGCTGCTACGTGCCGCGCATCCGCGACAAGCGCTGGGACGCCATCTTCGCGGCGCTCGCCCTCTACGGCACGCACTGGATCTACGAGATCGCCAATGCGGTCATCTGCCATTTCGCGGGCTACGGCCTCTGGCACGTCACGCCGTCGAGCACCACGTTCATCCTGCTCATCGGCGTGTCATGGGAGCTCTCGATGATGTTCTCCATCGCGGGCTTCACCTGCGAGCTCCTGCCCGAGGACAAGGACCTCAAGATCTTCGGCATCAACAACCGCATCGTCTTCGCCATCGGTAGCGCCCTCGGCTTCTCGCTCTTCGAGATCTTTCTTGCGGGCACGCCATCGTTCGTGTGGGTCTACACCTGGTGGGGCGCCATCCCCGTGTTCATCACGGTCTATATCCCGTTCTTCCTGGCATGCTATCTCACCTACGACCTGCCGCGCGCCCAGCAGAAGCGCGTGGTAGGCGTACTCTGGGCCATCGTCGCGGTGCTCTTGGCAACGCTTATCCCGCTCGGCATCATCTAGAGCTACGCACAAGCAATCGCTGGGGCAATCGTCCCTGAAACGACCGCGCGAACACCAAGCACGCCCGGCCGGCAACCCTCTCATCGCATGCCGCATGCCAAATTGGGCCGAATCGCATCATTCCGGAGGGATTTCTGGCCTTTGGAGGTACGTGCGAGAAGGCGCATGGACGCAAACGCTTCTTATGCGGCATGTTATCCGAGATCCTTAGGTATCGGCAGCCATAATCCTGCGGAAACGCACGCTGATACTCGAGGTTTACCAGAATAACGACGCATAAGAAGCACTTCCGTCCAGAGGTCGAGCTCCAAAGCCACGTTCTTCGCGGTTTTCATTCCTTTTTCAAATGAAATGCGTCAAACCACGGCGCCCAACACCCTTTCATCATCACGAGTATGGATGGGTAGGCGTGTCAAGGCTCTCCAGGCGAGCAAACAACTGAGATGCCAGGCTATCGGAGCACTTACACCGTGATCTCGATGCGGTTGCCCTCGGCGTCGAGGACGCAGCTCTCGTAGTAGCCATCGCCCGTAGTGCGCGGCCCGCTCACGCAGCGATAGCCATCCGCGACCAGCTCGGCAGTCAAGTGGTCGACCTCCTCCTTGGAGCCCACGGAAAACGCCACGTGACCATAGCCGTCGTGCGGGCGGTCCTCGGTGTTATGCGCCTGGGTGCCGTCATACATAATCTCAAGGCGTGCGCCGCCCTCGAAGGTCAGGAAGTATGAGTGGAAGCCCGCCGCATTGATGTAGGTGTCGTTGGACGTGGCGGCAAAGTACTTCTCGAAGAACGCACGCGAGCGCTCGAGGTCCTCGACCCACAGAGCGAGATGCTCGATCATCGGCATGGTGACTCCCCTCTCACTGGTTTGCACGGGCAGCCGCGAAACCATCCGCCCGCCGCCGCAACTCATCATAACAAGAAGATGCGCTCACCAACAGACCCCGCGAACCACGGGTCCGACAGGATAGAATGAATCCCTGAACTAGCGAGGTGCAGGAGGCACGCATGGGCGCATTCAACGACAAGGTCTATGAGGTTGTCTGGCAGATTCCCGCGGGCTACGTGGCCACCTACGGCGACATCGCGCGCGCCATCGGCCAGCCGCGCAAAGCCCTCTTCGTGGGCTACGCCATGCACTCATCCACCGAGCCTGGCGCCATCCCCTGCCACCGCGTGGTCTACAAGGACGGCCACTTCTACGGCCGCGACGAGGACGGCAGCCCGAGCGCCCAGCTCATCATGCTCCAGCAGGAAGGCGTTCCCCCGCTCGATGACAACCACGTCGACCTCGACGCCTGCCACTGGACGCCCGGCACCCTCGACGCAGAGGGCCGACCGACCGACATCGACTGGGCCGCAGAGATGGGCGAGTTCGCCTAGCAGTGTGCCCAGCGCGGGCTCGCAGCGCGGTGGTTTCATTCGGCACCAGGTTCGCGGGATGGGCAAGTTCGTCTAGCAGTGTGCTTAGCACGGGCGCGCGACGCGGTGCCTCAAACGTCGCAATCGGCCCTCAGGACACGTAACTCCCCGTCAGCGCAGGACCAACTCCTCGGGCACTCCTACCATCCCGCCGCGGCATTCGGCCACGTACACCGCGCAATTCCCGATGTAGGTGGACCAATACGCACCCTGTGAGCTGGGTGTGAGGTACTCAAGGATGCCCTTCATGGCGATGGCGTGCGTCGAGACGAGGATGTTGCTCGGCAGGCCTTTGACCTCCTCGACGAACGCGCCCGTCCGCGCGACCACCTGCGCAAGCTGCTCCATCCCCTTCGGAGCGGGGTTGTGCACGAAATCGCTGAAGAACGTGACGATCTCGGGCGCGGGGTTCGTCAAATCCGCGCCCTCATAGGGGCCGTAATCCATCTCGATGAGGCGCTCGTCGAGCTGCACGGCAACACCAGGCGCGAGGATCTCCGCCGTCTGGACCGCGCGGACCAAAGGGCTTGAGAACACGTGGGAGAAGCTGATGCCGCGCTCCGCGAGCGCCTGGGCCGTCGCGCGCGCCTGGGCTATGCCCGCATCGTTAAGCGGGTGGTTGCTGCGCCCCTGCAGGACGTGCGCGGTGTTCAGCTCCGTCTGTCCATGGCGGACGATGAAGATCATGGCATTGCCCCTAATCATCTCTGAGCTCACGGGATAAGCCCAGCGCATGCAATCTGTATGTGCGCAGGTCACACGGGTAGGACATAGCGTTTGCTCAAAGGCATACGGACAGTCGCCACGGCCCTTCTCGGCAAGATGGCTCCTCAGTACTGCCCCAACCTTACGTGGGCTTGGCCTCCAGCTCGCCGTTTTGGAGTGCCCACATGAAGCGGTCATAATCGGCTTCGTTCTGGTCAGCATAGGCCACGGCAAACTGTGCGATCGCGCGGTCAAAGGAATCCGAACTGCCCAGATAACCTGCGATGGCAAAGCGGTCTCCCGTGCGGGCATGGGCGCGCGCGAGCGTGCCTCCACAGGCGGTCGCGAGCGCCTTGAGCTGGCGTTTGGTGACCGTCGCGTAGTCGACGGAACCCTTGCCGTCCCAAAGCTGGCGCACGTAGTAGTCCCTGAACCCCTTGTCCTCGTCCGGCAGCCGGCACCAGCCCAGCAGCATGTCGGAGGAGGACTGCATGGCGCGCTGCCCCTC
Source organism: uncultured Coriobacteriaceae bacterium (assembly GCA_902772435.1). Taxonomy (GTDB): domain Bacteria; phylum Actinomycetota; class Coriobacteriia; order Coriobacteriales; family Atopobiaceae; genus UBA1367. Next base: position 9,176 of record CACYAX010000013.1, read on the forward strand.
CACGACGCGCTGGCCGCGCTCGAAGGTGGAGCTCTTCCCGCAGAACGGCTCGAGCACCGACTTCTGCGCCTCCTTGACCTGCAGGACCAGGTAGTCGTCCTCGCTGGCCCCCTGCATCACCACGATGAGCGCCCGCGTGCCCACGCTGCCGACACCCACGACCTTGTGGGCCACGTCGACGCCGTGGTAGCGCTCGATGAGCATCCGCCGCTCAGGCGGGAGGCTGCGCCGGTACTCGAACAGCGCAAGCGAGATGAGCTCGCGCATGTCCGCCACCGCGAGATAGTCGCCCTCCCCCTTGCGCTTGGCCATGTCGCGAAGCGGAATGACCATGGGCGGGTCGCTCACGATGCGCAGCCTGCCGTCGACCACCTCGGTGAACTTGGCGATGGCGCGGCTGCTGTCCTTCTTCTTGGCCCGCTCGACCCCTTTTGCCACCTTCTTAGCCGCGTCTTTGCTGATCACGCCTTCGTCAGCGACCTTGGAGAGCAGGTCTTCGACGTCCTGCTTCGCGTACCAGACGTCCATCTCGCCCATCGTGGCGAACTTCGCCATGGCCTTGCGATAGCCCTCGACGCACGCGAGCACGATGGCCTCGCGGTCCTTCTTCTTGAAGCCGCGGTCACGGCCGCAGATCTCGACGCTCGTCGCGAGGCGCTTCACGTCCCACTCCCACGGGCCGCGCAGGGTCTCGTCGAAGTCGTTGATGTCGAACACGGTCCGCCGCTCAGGGCTGGTGTAAAGGCCGAAGTTGGAGATGTGCGCGTCGCCACACGCCTGGACCTCGATGCCCGTCACGGGCGTCTGCGAGAGGTCGGACGCCATGATGAGCGCGCCGCCGCGATAGAACGTGAAGGCGCTTTGCGACATGCGCTCGTAGCGGAGGGGCAGGAGGTCCTGCACGCGCGACCTGCCCTGCGTCTTGAGCAGTTCGACGGGGTCGGGACGGCCTGGAGCAGCCTCCCACGCACCATGTGACGAACGCGGCACCTGCTTGCGCAGTGCCGCCCCCTCTTCACGACGCTCCTCGGCCGTTTTGATATTGCCGTCTTTGGGCAGTACCTCCCAGATGCGCTGTTGCACCGCTTTGAGCAGCTTGCCGTGGATCTCGTCGAGCTGTTCTTTCGCGCCCATGTCGTCTCTCCTTTTGCCGCCATGTCGCAGAACTCCAGCACAGGCAATTGTAGCGTGTCTCACATGTGTAAATGAGTTGGAATGCGCTTCTTGCGCTTCCGTTACGTAGACGGATACCAGCAGGACACAATCATACGGCTACGCGGAAAGCCGAGTGCGCTCCCAAGGTACGTCCTCTCGAAGAATACGGCGGTCAAAGAGCCGCAAGTTGTCCTATAGTTAGCTAAATCTAACTATAGGAGGTACCATGGTCAATCTTTCAGGGCAGGCAAACTACGGCAACTGGGTTCCCGCCAACATGATGCGCGCCCTCTGGGGCACCACCGCAACTCTTGGTGTCGCCACCGCCGTTGCCGCCGCACGCAAGCGTCCGTTTGCCACGCTCGGTCTTGCCGCCCTCACCCTTCCCTGTCTTGCCATGTCCACCTACATGCAGCTCTGCCGCAAGGCGTTTGCGTTCGGAAGCTCCTATGACGTGATGGCCAAGGTGCATCAGAACCTCGTCGATCATCTTCCTTGGGACCAGACGCGCCAAGCCGCTGGCGTGACCGACGGATCGGGCACCATTCTCGATATAGGTTGCGGTGCGGGAGCGCTCACCAACCGCTGCGCGCTCACCTTCCCCAACGCAAAGCTCATCGGCATCGATTACTGGGGTGCGGAGTGGAGCTACGCTCAGGAGCAATGTGAACAAAACGCCAGGATCGAGGGCGTATCTGACCGCGTGAGCTTCGAGAAGGGCGATGCGGCCCAACTGGCCTTCGCTGACGAGTGCTTCGACGCTGCCGTCAGCAACTTCGTGTTCCATGAGGTGCGCTCGGTCAAGGACAAGCGTGACGTGGTACGCGAGGCGCTGCGCGTGGTGCGTCGCGGTGGAGCATTCGCGTTCCAGGACATGTTTGGCCAGGAGGCGCTCTACGGCAACATGAAGGTCTTCATCTCTGACCTCTTGTCCGACGGGACCGTGAGGGAGATTCACTACGTGGAAAACATCGAGGACACGGGGCTCGTGCCCGCCTTTGCCAAGGCTCCTTGGATGATCAAGGACGCCGGCCTCATCTGGGGCATTCGCTAGGCGCTGCAAGCGCTTTTGAGCCTACGCCTTGCCCTTATGCCTGTGGTGCTGCATTTTCTGCAGGCAGAGCGCCATCATGCCAAGAGCCACCAGCTCGCGGTTGTTCTCCACGCGGAAAATGTCGGGGATGAAGCCCTTCTCGTCGCCGAAATAGCGGGCGATCTCGATGCGTAGGGCGTCCATGTCGTAGACGAGGTCCACGGCGACGTAGATTGCCTCGGGTGCCACGAGGGTGATGTCCGCCACGAGCGTGCGCGCCACGATCTCGCACATGCCGTCGGGCGTCCACGCGCGCTCGAAGTCGCGCTCCGGCCCATAGAAGGCCCTATACAGCGGGCCGAGCTGGCCCGCGTAGTTGATGCGGCCCCGAAGCAGGTGACCGTCGACCACGATGCCCTGCCCGCCCGCGAGATGGCCCGTCTGCTGGGTGTGCAGCACCACCGAGTCGTAGGTGTCCTGGCTCACGTAGCAGCCCACCGCCGAGGCGTTGGCGCTGTTCTCCACGTAGACCTTCACGCCGTAGCGCTCTGAGATTGACTTGCCAAGGTCGTAGTTCTCCAACCCGCTGTGGCCCGAGAAAGCGACGACTCCGTCGTTGACCACGCCGGGCACCGCGATGCCGATCGCGTCAAGGCCGCTGATCTGCCAGCCCTGCACGTGCAGCGTGGCGAGGATGTCGTCGATGTCGCGCCAGCTGGGGAAGCGTTTGGTGACGCTGCCGCGCGCGACCATGGCACCCTTCTTGTAGATGCGCCAGCCGAACCAGCCGTTGCGCGGGCTCTGGGTGCAGATGATGATCATGATGCACTTGTCGTTGGCGAGGTCGCGCACCAGTTTGAGCTCGCCATCCTCGCCCGCGGGGACCATCGTGTTGTCGTCCACCAGATGCATGACCATCTTGAGGCACGCGCCCGCATCGTAGGAGGCGAAGACCTTCGCGGGGATCTGCACTACGGCCGCATCGGGGAAGGACTCGGCGACCGCCTTGCGCTGGTAGCCCACCTGCGGCGCGAGCAGCACCGCATCGTAGGCGCCGCCCTCCTCCTGCGCCTGGGCGAGCGGGAGGGCCTCGAAGGAATAGTCGAGCGAGAGCGTCTTGGCCGCCTCCTGCAGCTTGTTCGCAAACATAGTGGTGGTGAGGCCCGCCGTGCAGCACAGCAGCACGCGGGTCGTTCTGTATCGTTCATCCTGCTGCAGCTCATCGGTCATCTCGCTGAAGAGCTCCTCGGCGCGGTCCTCGTCATCGAGCTCGAAATGCAGGAAGAACTTGGGCTCGTCGGGGACGTCAGGGTCCACGATGGAGAGCTCAACCACCTCGGGGAGCCCCTCGCCGAAGTCGTAGAAGTTGACCGCACCCAGCGCGTGCTCGGTCTTGAGCTGGATATGCTCGTCATCAAGTTGTTCGATCGTGCATCCGGGGATGGACGTCTGCAGGACATGCGCGCGGAAGCTGGCGCCAAGCTGGCTCATGGGAACTCCTTCCAAAAGGCCGATGCCCCCATTGTACGCAAATGACACCAAGGTAGACGATATGGCGACGCGTTCACAGAGGCATACCATGATGCTGATGCGTGGCACCGCCCCGCTCACGTAGGAACATCGGCTTGACCGCAAAACGTAAGGGGCCGGCACGCAGACTTGCGTGCCGGCCCCCTATGGCTATGCGATCGCGCCCGCGGGCGTAGCTACGGCTACCACTTCCTGTGGGGCCGTGGGTTGGTCAGCTTGTCGATGCAGAGCGCCAGCTCGCCGAGGTACATCAGCTCGCGCTGGTCCTCGACCCAGCGCAGCTCGGGCACGTAGGCCATCGGGATGGTGCGCCAGAGCCATTCGCGCAGCTCATCCATGTCGCGCACGAGCGGCGAGGCCACGTAGATCGCGTCAGGCGAGATCGTGCAGATGCTCGCGCAGAGATAGCTGGCGATGATCTCGGTCATGCCCTCGTAGGTCCAGACCATCTCGTAGGGGTCGCCCGAGAAGCCCACGAGCCATGCCACGGGCTCCATCTCGCCTGCGTAGTTGAGGCGGCCCTTCACCAGGTGGCCGTCAGCCACCACGCCCTCGCAGCAGCCGATCACGCCCGTGCGCTGGATGTGGAAGACCACCGAGTCGAAGTCCTCCTGGCTCATGTAGCAGCCCATCGCCGCGGCGTTGGCGTCGTTGTCCATGTAGACCTCGATGCCGTAGCGGCGCTCGAGCTCGCGCCCGAGGTCGTAGTCACGGATGTCTGTCGCGGGCAGCGAGACCGACTCGCGGTTGATGATGCCCGGCATGGCGATGCCCACGGCGTCCAGCTCGCGCACGTTGATGCCGTCCACCTTGATGGTGGCGAGCACGTCCTCGATGTCGCGGAAGTTCACGTGCTTCTTGTAGACCATGCCGTCATGCGCGATGCCCTTGTTGGCAAAGACGCGATAGCCGATGGCCGAGGTGTCCTCGCGGTTCATGACCGTGATGACCATGACGTCCTTGCTGTCGTCGATGGGGCGCACGATCTGCAGCTGCGTGCCCGTCGGCACGTGCTCCACGCCCTCCTCGAGGGCATCGAGGAGCATGTGCAGGGTGGCGTTGACGTCGAAGCGCGCGAAGATCTCGCCCGGGATCTCGATGACGAGCGCGTTGGGGTAGGCCGCCTGCGCATCCTTGCGCCGGTAGCCGAGCTGCGGAGCGACCATGACCACGTCGAACCTGTCCTTGCGGGCGATGGCCGCATCGAGCGGGGCCGCCGTGAACTCGTAGTGCAGCGAGAGCGACTCAGCGAGCGCGTTGAGCTTGCGTTCGTACATGGTGGTAGTGATGCCCGCGTTGCAGCAGAGCAGCACGCGCGTGAGGCCACGCGTGTCGGTGCGCTCGAGCACCTCGGTCATCTCCAAGAAGAGCTCTTTCGAGCGCAGCTCGTCGTTGAGCTCGAAGCGCACGCGGAACATGGGCGCACCGTCGTTCTTGCGGACGATCTTCATCTCCACGATCTCGGGCGCGTTCTCCTGCGGGTAGAAGGTGATCTTGCCGAACATGGTGGCCGTGGCGAGGCTGATGTGCTCGTTGTCCGTCCACGTGATGGTGCAGCCGTGGATGCGGCGGGAGAGCACCCACTCGCGGAACTGCTTGCCCGCACCCTCGACGCCAATCCAGGACTCCTGGCAGTACGGCATGTGGCGGTGCACCTTGCCGTCGGGCAGCTCGCCCAAGGGCACGACTTGGTTGTAGAGCACGCAGTGGTAGTGGTCCCTGACCATGATGTCGTCGTGGTAGTGGCCCGCGTACCACATCTTGAGGCGCTTGCGGTCGAGGCGCTCGTCGACCTTCTGGAGGAACGCCGAGATGTCGTCGTCCACCTCGCGGCTGGCGTCGTAGTGGCGCGCCATGGCGAAGCGGCGCAGCTTGCGCGGCACGTCATGGGAGAAGACGTAGTCCACGCTGAAGTTGACCTTCTCGAGGTTCGCCCAGCCCTCGTCCATCTCGGCCTGGCTCGGCACCTCGCGCGGCCACCACGTCTGGCCGGCCACGCGGCTGCTGATGTCATGGGAAGGCGCGCCGCCCATGCAGAACCAGCGCCCGTAGGAACCCATCTCGTAGACCTGGCCGCGCAGCAGGTGAATGACGCTCTTGGTGCCCGGGAGGAACGCCACCTTGCCGCCGTGCCACATCGTGGTCTCGAAGCTGTCGAGCAGGTCGTAGTTCTCGTGGTTGCCATCGACGAAGAGCGTCGTCCACGGACGGCTGTCCAGCCAGTCGATGAAGAACTTCTCCTCGAGTGTGATGGGGTTGTTCCACACGAGGCCGAAGTCACCGCAGATGACGACCAAGTCGCTTTTGCGCAGAGACGTTCCCTTGGGCCAACGGTCGGGCGTGAGCTTGCCGATGTCAAGCCAACCGTGGATGTCACCCGTAACGTAAACCGCCATGGCAGCGCCTCTTTCCCTCATCAAAGTTATAGATACTAAGACGGTAGCAGGAGCCAGTTAACAGGGTCAAACTGCTATCCGCGAGGGGTACCGATTTGGAGGATACGGCGCAGGGCGACGCCCGGAAGCAGCCATGGCTGACGCCATCGCGACGCGACGCAAGAACGCACCCCCACGTCTTTGCTAACGTCCCAAGACATGGGGGTGCGGTTCGGATCAGATGGGGCGACCCAGTCGTCGCCATAGGCGGCTACAGGGTACGAGACAGCTCTTCAAGCGCGTACCGTGCTTCTCGCTCGTCAGGGCCCTCGCACGTCACGATGACCCTGTCACCCCGGGCGACGTCAAGCGCCAACACCGAGAAGATGCTCTTGGCATCGCAGCTCGCGCCGTGGGCGCTCAAGGTGATGGAGCTCGCATACCGCAGTGCACACGCCACCAGCTCCGAGGCAGGGCGGGCGTGCAGGCCCGCCTCGTTTGCGACCTCGAACGACAGCCGTTCCACTTAGAGCTCCTCGCCATTGGTCTCGATCACGTGCTGGTACCAGGCAAAGCTGTCCTTCTTGAGGCGGATGCCAGAACCGTTGCCGTGGGTGTCGAGGTCGACGTAGATGAAGCCGTAGCGCTTCTCCATCTCGGACGAGGAGCAGCTCACGATGTCGAGTGGGCCCCACGCGTAGAAGCCGCGCAGGTCGACGCCGTCGGCAAGGGCGTCCCTCATGGCCTCGACATGGCTCCGGAAGTACGCCACGCGGTAGGGGTCGTGGATCTTGCCGTCCTCCACCTTGTCGTAGGCGCCCACGCCGCACTCGGTGATGTAGATAGGGCATTGGTAGCGGTCGTAATAGAGGTTGAGCGCCGTGCGCAGGCCCACCGGGTCGATGCTCCAGCCCCAGGGGTTGGCGGGCAGCGCCTCGTTGATGCGGTCGCCGCGGCCGGACGTCCAGCACTCCCAGTCGCTCACGCGGCTGTAGTAGTAGGAGAAGCTCATGAAGTCGCAGGGGTTGGCAAGGTCTTCGAAGTCATGCTCGCCGAAGTGGATGTCCCAGCCCTGCTCCTCGAAGTAGCGCAGCGCATAGCCGGGGTAGGTCCCGCGCATGAGCACGTCCATGTACCAGTAGAAGTCCATCTGGCTGTGCAGGAGGTTGCCCAGGTTGTCCTTGGGATCCGAGGTGGCCGGATAGGTGGGAGCGCCGCAGTTCATGCAACCGATCTGCACGTCGGGATAGTGCTCGTGGGCGTAGCGTGCCACGCGGCCACAGGCCACGAGCTCGTTGTGCACGGCCTGGTAGCGCGCCTCGAGGAGGTTGTCCACCTTGTCCTCGCAGACGCCCAGGTGGTTGAACGACTCCACGCTCACCAAGTTGATCTGGTTCACGGGAATCCACAGCTTCACGCGGTCGTGGTAGCGGTCGAGCAGCACCTGCGCATAGCGCTCGAAGAGGTCGATGAGCTCGCGCGAGTACCAGCCGCTGTACTTGAGCGCAAGCGCGATGGGCATCTCGTAATGCGACATCGTGATCATCGGCTCCATGCCGTTGGCGATGATCTCGTCGATGAGCTCGTCATAGAAGGCCAGGCCTTCCTCATTGGGCTCGGCGTCGTCGCCATTGGGGAAGATGCGCGCCCAGCAGATGGACGTGCGATAGGTCTTCATCCCCAGCCCGTCCTTGCCCAGGAGCTTGAGGTCCTCGCGGAAGGTGTGGTAGAAGTCGATGGCCCAGCGCTTGGGGAAGATGCGGCCCTCGGCTGGCTGGATAGCATCCTCGATGTAGCCCGTCGTCATCTCGCCGTTATAGCGCTTCTCAGGCGGCACCTCCGCCAGATACTCGTTGAAGTCGGCAATGGAGAGGCCCTTGCCACCTTCGAGGTACGCGCCTTCCATCTGGTTTGCCGCAAAGGCACCACCCCAGAGGAAGCCCTCGGGAAAACCGGAAGGAACTGCAGGACGGGCATTACGCATGGCTCTACTCATTCCCTTCGAGTTTGGAGATGCGCGCGTCGAGCGACGTAAACACCTTATAGAGCTGCTTGGCAACGATGATCTCTGAGTAAATGGTCATGAGCGTGTCCTGGGCATGGCTGAAGAGCAGGTCATACTCCTGCGGTTCGCCGCGAAACGCGCCCTGGATGTGATCGGTCTGCACGTGATGCGCCTCGACGATCTTGGCATCGGCTGCGCCGATATGCTCCTCAGCGGCCGCAAGGTCGCCTGCGGCAATGGATTCGTACGCCACCTTAACCTCGGCACGTGCCTCACCGGCGGCCATGAGAATGGTCATGGCATCCTGCGTTGTCTTGCTGATCTCTTCCTCGTCCACGATCGGATCCTTTCTCAGATAAGTCTATTGTGCATTGAAACGGGCGCGGGGCCAGAAAGCCTGACCCCGCGAGCGACAGACGGTTTAGAAGCTCCAGTCGTCGTCTTCGTCTTCCTCGGCCTCGGCGGCCTCCTTCTCCACGAGCTGCTTGTCGTAGGTGCGGAAGAAGGGCATCCAGATGAGCCAGGACAGGATGAAGTTGAGGGCCATGAGGGCGATGTCCGTGATGGAACCGGTGGTGAGCCACGTCGCGATGGGGAACGGGCAGTACCACATGTTGAAGAGCATGGAGGGCACGGGGGCAAACGGGATGACCTTGAACGTGAGCTGGCTCTTCCAGGGCCAGAAGGTGGTCATCGAGCCCCAGGTGTTCTGCGGCTGCTGCTACCCCTGCCTGCACGGCAAGTACAACCTCTGCGACGGCATTGTCATCGACACGCGCTTCAATGGCGGCGGTCGTCTGCATGAGGACATCGAGATCCTGTTTAGCGGTGAGAAATACTTGGAGCAAGTCGTCAACGACAGCGTGGCCTGCGCTGGGCTGCGGACCCATCGGCATCATGCTGGTGCAGACCCTCAAGGCCCTGGGCGCCGCCCAGGTGCTGGCCACCGACATCTCCGACTACCGCCTCGACCTCGCCCGCGAATGCGGCGCTGACTACGTGGTCAACACCCGCGAGATCGACTTCGGCGCGGCCATGACCGAGGCTTTCGGCCCCGACAAGGCGGACGTCATCTACGAATGCGCGGGCACCGACATCACCATGGACCAGGCCATCCAGAACTCGCGCAAGGGCTCGCTCATCGTCCTGGTCGCCGTCTTCGGCAAGAAGGCCACGGTCGACCTCGCCGTGCTCAACGACCACGAGCTCACCCTCGACACGTCCATGATGTATCGCCACGAGGACTGGATCGACGCCATCAACATGGTGAACGCAGGCAAGATCCAGCTCGCCAAGCTACAGACCCGCCACTTCGCCTTCGAGGACTACCTCGATGCCTACCAGTGGATTGACGCTAATAGGGAGCAAGTCATGAAGGTCCTCATCGACGTGGATCCCGAGGCGTAGGACGGGTCCTTCCCTTCCGCTGGGCGGGGCTGGGTGCAGGGCATCCGGTCCCGCCCACGGTTTTGCACCTGTGGGGGCGGACCCTTAGTGGGAGGCAATTCGGGGCAGGCCGTTCAACGGCTCCGGCCATGGGAACGGAGGCTCCCATGGCTGGATGATGGGGGCGGCACATGCAGGCCTGGGAGGTATCACAGCACTACAAGGGGGGGGGGAGCTGGCTCGACACCAGCTCCCCCTATCGATCGTTGGACGGGCTGTCCACCACCCGCCAGTCGCTAGAAGTCGCGCGCAGCATAGATGCTCTCTGAGACGCGCATCGAGCCCAGGTACAGCAGCGCGACGATCACCGCGGCGCCGGCGAAGAGCGGCGCGGGAGACCCGAGCGAGCGGGCAAAGGCCTCAAGGGACTCCAGCACCGGTATGATTGCGTTGCGCACCGGCTCGACGTTGATCAGAAGGCAGAGCAGGAACGGAACGGTGAACGCCATACGGGCCTTGGAGATCCCCAGCTTGAAGACGATGGGCATCTCGATGGCGAGAAAGGCGATGACCACGAGCGCGGTCCCCAGGGATGTGAGGACGATGATGACGGATTCCCGCGGCGCGGCAACCGTGCCGTGGAGGAGGGGGATGATCCACTGTATGAGCATCCCCAGCACCGTGCCCAGCACCACGGTCCCCGCGACCATCAGGGCGGCAAGCGCGTAGCGGCTGCGAACGACCTGCCGGGCCGAGGTGGGCAGCGTCAGGCGGAACTGCTCCCAGCCGTTTGTCTCGTCAAAGCCGAAGAGGCTTATCGCCATGTAGATGGACATCATCGTGACGGAGAGGGCGGCAACGGCCGTTCCGGCGGCTACTTCGCCCTCGCCGCTTCCCATGGCGACGATTGGCGTCATGACGAACAGCGTGACGAGCAGGTAGCGCAGGAAGGTCCTGCGCAGGACGGTCCAGTCGGCATACATGAGGGCGCGCATCTACCTCACCTCTCCCTTCACGAGGAGGACCATGACGTCGTCGATGGACGCACGGTCGCACACATAATCCGGGTACGCGCGGGAGAAGGCCGCACGGTCGGGGACGAGCATGGCCCAGCTCAGGTCCTGCCGCAGCACGTGCAGGCTGCCAGGCGCAGCATCTGCAAGCACGCGCTCGAGCTCGGACGTGCGCAGGTGGGCGACGCCCATCTGGTCGACGGCATCGCGCTCGCAGGACAGGATCACCCGTCCGTTGTCGATGAAGACCAGGTAGTCAGCCAGCTTCTCGAGGTCAGTCGTGATGTGGCTCGAGATGAGGGCACTGTGGGCCTCGCCCTCCATCCACGCGCGCACGATGTCGAGCACCTCCTCGCGCACGATGGGGTCGAGGCCCGCGGTAGGCTCGTCCATGATCACGAGGTCGGCGCCGCTCGCCAGGGTGCAGACAAGCTGCAGTTTCATGCCCATGCCGCGCGAGAGGTCCTTGACCTTCTTGCCGGCGTTCTGGGGGAGAAGCCCTATGCGGGTGGCGAGGCTCTCGTAGGCGGCCTGGTCAAAGGCGGGGAAGGCCATGCGGTACATGCGTGCGATCTCGGACACGGTCATGACGCCGGGGAAGGCGGTCACCGCGCTCACGAAGCCCACGCGGCCGCGCAGGGTGATGAGCTCGGCGTCCGTCAGACTCGCGAGGTCGCGCCCGAAGAGCTCCACCGTGCCACCGTTCATGTGGATGGTGCCGAGCACCGCCTTCATGAGGGTGGTCTTTCCCGCGCCGTTCTGGCCGATCAGGCCCACGACGGAGCCACGCGGCACGTCGAGCGAGACGCCGTCGAGGGTGAAGCCCTCATAGCGCTTGGTCACGCCTTTGATGCGCAGGTCGCAGGGGTCGTTAGTTACATCTATGGAAGGCATGGCCGAGAAGGTCGTGCTCATCGCTGTTCATCCTCCTCCAGAAGAAGGTCGAGCATTTCCCGCAGCTCGTCGGCCGTGATGCCGGCGGCCCGGGCGTCAGACACGGCCCGTACCAGCGAGGACTCCACCATGCGGAGGCGCTCCTCGCGCAGGAGCTCGAGGTTCTCCCCCGCCACGAAGCAGCCTTTGCCGGGGACCGTGTGCACGAAACCCTGGGCCTCGAGGTCCTGGTAGGCGCGCTTGGTGGTGATCGCGCTGAT
>CACYAX010000014.1 GCA_902772435.1 uncultured Coriobacteriaceae bacterium
GTCTTTGCCACGGCTGCGCATAGCCTGCGTCGGAACGAGCAGGTCAACGGGTCTGCTCGTTACACCCAGAGCAACAAAATCCGCTTCTTTGGCCAGCTCTTTGAAGGTTCGCTGGTTGGATATGCAGGCACCCGAAAGCGGGAGTCCACGCGCCTCGGAGGGCCATGTTTGCCTCGGTCCGTCGAGTGACCGGAGGGCCTCGCACGCAGAGCCATGGGAAAGGAATGCGTACATGATGGGCTCTCCCTTCGAGTGCGGTTGGGTGGGTGGAATCGTACGGGAGTGCAGTGGCCTCGAGGCCGAAGCGCGCTCCCAGGGGCATGGCGGCCTGGGGCCGAGGAGCGTTATCAGGATCACAGAGGCCTCAGAGCCGAATGCGCTCTCGGAAGCGTGGCAGCCGGGAGCCGTAGCGCCCTTCGAAGAGATCGGCGGCACCAACCCCGATACAATTCTAATAGGAAATTACACAGCTATGTTCTGTTTTCATTTTATGAAGAGACATAACCCCAGTTGATGCGTTTTCAATTCTCAAAAACAGAACATAGCTGTGTAATATTAGGACGCTGGACGCCCTCGCGAGCGACGGGCCCGAGGCCGGAAAGTGCCTAGGAAGAGGACGCCCTCGCGAGCGACGGGCCCGAGGCCGGAAAGTGCCTAGGAAGAGGGCTCTCCCGCGAGCGACGAGCCCGAAGTCGGCGGACGCCTGGGAAGGGGGACGCCCCAACTCGAGAGGTCCACGCGCGCTATCGCCGCGCTCGACCCCGGGAAAACCACGCGGGGCGGGCGCGGCTCAGCCCGGGAGGACTCCACGTCCGGAACGCCACGCTCAGCCCGAGCCCCCGTGCGGCGGCCGCGCCAACTCCCCGGCCCTCACAAACGCGCGGGGCGCGAGGGGCAAACCGCCCCACGCGCCCCGCGATCCTCACGGATAATGAGACCCACCGCACCCGTATGGCCGCGGCAAGCCTATGCGCCCAGAACCTCCTTGATGCGGCTCGTGACGCCCACCATGTTGTAGCCTTCCACGAACTGCTGGATGGAGCGCTTGACGCAGTTGCAGGCGTAGCGCTGCGCGTCCACGTGGCAGGCGGCCAGGTTCTCGGCGTTCTTGGCGACTTCCGCCTTGACCTCGGGCTCGTTGAAGGTGTAGTGCCCGGCGATGTCGAGGATGACGAGCGCCTTCTCCTGGTCGGCGAAGATCTGCTCGACGGTGAGCTTGGTGTCGTCGCCCACCATCCACTTGCGCCAGCGCTCGGTGCGGATGGCGTGGTCGAGCAGCACGTCATGCAGGTTGGAGGCGTCCTCGGCCTTGATGAAGCCACGCGCCACCAGCGTCTGCTCGAGCTCGGCCAGGCGCAGGAGCGCACGGGTCTCCTCGGTACCGAACTGCGGCGCCACGTTGGAGGCGGTCACGCCCGCAGGCTGGTGCAGGAGCATCGTGATGTCGTCGAGGTAGTCGCAGTTGTGCTCCTTGAGGCCCACGCCGTAGCTCGCGGCCATCTTGCCCAGCGCGATGGCGTTGTCGAAGTCGTAGGTGCCCACCTGCTCGGTCAGGCGCACGAGGGTGCCGGTCTGGCCCACGATGAAGGTGGGCATGGGCAGCCCGCGCTCGCCCAGCTCGACCTTGAGCTGCTCGATGAAGACCTGGTACTTGTCGGTGGTGGTCAGGCCGCCGTTGGTCTCCTCGGTACCCACCTCGTAGCCCACGGGCGGCAGGCCCAGGGCCTTGCGCTCGTCCTCGCACCACTGGATGAGGTCGACGGTGCGGCGCAGCACCACGTCGAGCGGGATGACCTTGCCGATCTCGAACGGGTCCTTGGTCGGGTCGATCATGAGCAGGTCGAAGCCCGCCTCGAGGTCGGCCTTGTACGACTTGCGCGCGAGCTCCATGGCCTCTTCCTCGGGGATGTGCGCGTTGCGCTCGCCGTCGCGCTGCCACGGGCCGCCGTGGTCGCGGCAGAGGTAGTAGTCGCCCGTGTAGCCCACGGCGTCAGCCGCGGCCTTGATGTCGGCAGAGAAGCGGAACTGGTCCCAGCCGTTGACGTAGCCGCCGCCCAGCTCGTCGAGGTCGACCTGGTTGCGGCTCGCGATGAACATCGGCGGGAAGTCGAGGTCGCGCGCGAGCTCGAAGGTCGCCTGCAGCAGGTTGGAGGACATCGGGCCGATGCCGATGAGGGTGGAAGGCTTGCCCTGCTCGGTCAGCTTGAGCATGCCCTCGACGGTCTGCATGATGGTGAGCTTGTTGGCCATGGCGTCTCCTTTGCGCTTGCGCCGGCGGCCGCCATCTGTAGGCCGCCCTCTTTTCGCCCTCTAGTGTAAACCCCGCATGGGACCCACGGCATGAGGCTGCCGCAAAGGGCAAGGAAGCCCCATCTGCTGGTGAACAGGAATGCAACTAATTTGGAATGAGGGCCACAGCACGGACACAGAGAACAGGGGCCGCAGCACACAGGCCACGACCCCCGTACGTTCAATTTTGCGGAGCGTTTGCCGCCCTCACTCATAGGCTATCTCGCCGAGCGCGGTCCGGTGCACGCCCGCAGCCCACCCGCCACGGACAGCTTACGAGTACACCCACGTACGTGCGATGCGGTCATGCAGCGACAGGTGGTAGCGGTCGAGCCACGTGGCGAAGACCGAGAATACCGAGGCAGCCATGCCCACATAACGCCAGCCCGCCATCACGATGCCGGGCAGTACCATGTCGAAGAACTGCAGCGCGAAGCTGGTGGCCATCATGAAGAGGATCTCGAGGAAGAACATCACCGCCCAGCGGATGGTGAGGGTCTTGATGCCCGCCACCTCGCCGTCGACCGTCACGACCTCGATGCCGGCGAGGCGCTTGCCCGGCGTCTGGCCCGTCCACACGCGCGTGGGGATGATCACGTAGTACCACCAGCTGATGGCGCAGGCCACGAGTACGATGAGCCCGACCACGGGCAGGCTGAGCCCGATCTTGGTGTAATCCGCCACGTCGTAGAGGAGCGCCCCGCCGTTCATCCAGTAATACGGGACGACCAGCGGGATGAGGCACAGCACGCCGCACAGGATGTAGTCGGTGACGAAGGCGAGCACGCGCTGCGCGATCGGGCGCGTCATGAACCAGTCCGTGACGGAGTTGACCCAGCCAGGAACGTCTTCGTCGGTCTGCGCGTGGGACTGGCCCTTCTTCGAGCTGGTCTTTGCCTGCCCCTCGAGCTCCTCGCTCTCGACGGCCTCGCTGTACGCGGCCGCCGGCCTCTGGCCCTTCTTGCGCTTCTTCTTAGCCATGTCACTCCTCATGCTGCCGCCACACGACTTCGCTGGCCGCACGGCGCCTTTCTAACGGGTTTTGCACGCACCTATAATAGCCAAGGACCCCGCCGAGGCACGCCTCAGCGGGGTCCGTTCGCGCTTATTTAACGCCCGCAAGCTCCTTCACGCGCTCAAGCTCCTCCAGCTGCTCGGGGGAGAGGGTGATATCGCCATAGCTGTGCGTCGGCTTCTCGGGAATGTCGTCCTCGCCGAGGTCGAAGCCATGGCCCTCCTTCCAGCTCTCCTTGGCGACGCTGATCATGAGCTTGATGCGGTTGAGCTGGTTGACCTCGCTCGCGCCGGGGTCGAAGTCCACGGCCACGATGTTGCTCTCGGGGTGCATCTGGCGCAGGCGCTTGATGACCGACTTGCCGACCACGTGGTTGGGCAGGCAGGCAAACGGCGAGCAGCACACGATGTTGGGCGTGCCCGTCTCGATGAGCTCGATCATCTCGGCTGTGAGCAGCCAGCCCTCGCCCATCGTGTTGCAGAGCGACAGCACCTGCTCGGCCTTCTCGCCCAGCTCGTAGATGGAACCGTAGGGCTCGAAGCGCTCGCTCCTCTCGAGCATGCGGTTGATGGGCGCGCGGACGCCTTCGATGAGGGCGATGCCCGCGCGATGCGTGGCGCGCTTGGACGCCTTGCTGCCCAGCTCGTGGGCCATGTTAATCTGGTTGGTGGCGCCGAAGAGGAAGAAGTCCACCAAGCCCGGGACGTTGGCCTCGCAGCCCTCCGCCTCGATGACCTTGACCAGCTCGTTGTTGGCCGTGGGGTGGAACTTGACCAGGATCTCGCCCACCACGCCCACGCGCGGCTTGGAGCGGTCGTTCACAAGGGGCAGCGTGTCGAAGGCGTCGATGGTGTCCTGGCAGAGCTTGTTGAAGCCACGGCGCGTCATGGTCGGGACCTGCGTCTTGGCGCGCGACATGAAGCTGTTGTAGAGGCGGTCGGCAGAGCCCGGCACGGCCTCGTAGGGGCGCACGCGGTAGAGCACCTGCATGAGCAGGTCGCCGTAGATGAGGGCGTAGCACGCGTGCAGCAGGAGCTTGGGCTTCTTGATGTTGAAGCCCGGGTTGCTCTCGTCAAGGCCGCCTGCCAGCGAAAGCGAGATGACGGGGATCTCGGGGTGGCCGGCGTCAGCAAGGGCCTTGCGGATGAGGGCGATGTAGTTGGTGGCACGGCAGCCGCCGCCCGTCTGCGAGATGAGCGCGGCCGTGCGGCTGAGGTCGTACTTCCCGCTCTCGATGGCTGCCATGATCTGGCCGGTCACGAGGATGGACGGGTAGCAGATGTCGTTGTTCACGTACTTGAGGCCCGTGTCCACGGCGCGATGGTCAACGGAGGGCAAAAGCACCACGTTGTAGCCCTCGACGCGCAGCAGGGCCTCCACGATCTCGAAGTGGATGGGCGCCATCTGCGGGGCGAGGATGGTGTAGCCGTCCTCCTGCATCTCCTTGGTGTAGCGCGCCTTGGGGAAGGCGGCCGAGGCAGACGCGCGCTCGGCGGGCACGCGGCGCGGATGGTCGGTCTCGGCAGCATCCTGCAGCGAGCCCTCGGCCTCGAGCTTCTTCACGAGCTCCTCATGCTGCTCCTTGAGGGCGGCCATGAGCGAGCGCACGCGGATGCGCGCGGCGCCCAGGTTGGAGACCTCGTCAATCTTGAGCACGGTGTAGACCTTGCCGCTCGCCTCGAGGATCTCCTGCACCTGATCGGTAGTCAGGGCGTCGAGGCCACAGCCGAAGCTGTTGAGCTGGATGAGGTCGAGGTCGTTGCGGCTGGCCACGAAGCGCGCCGCACGATAGAGGCGGCTGTGGTACATCCACTGGTCGACCACGCGGATCGGGCGCTCGGGCTGCATCTTGTGGGCCACGGAGTCCTCGGTGAGCACGGCGAAGCCGAAGCCGTTCACGAGCTCGGGGATGGCATGGTTGATTTCGGGATCGTTGTGGTACGGGCGCCCGGCAAGCACGATGCCGTGGCCACCGTGCTCCTCGATCCAGGCCAGCGCCTCGTCGCCCGCGTCCTGCATGGCCTGCTTGAAGGCCACGTCGGCCTCCCAGGCCTTGTTGACGGCCGCGTCGATCTCGGCACGGGTGATGTGCTCGCCGCGCACGCGTCCGCGGCCCTCTGCCGCGTCGTGCTCGCGCTGCTCGGAGACCACCTCGTAGAGGCGGCGCTTGAGCTCGTCCTTCTTGTCGTACGGCATGAAGGGGCAGAGGTACTCCACGTTCGGGGCGGCGAGCTCGTCCACGTTCAGCTCGAGTGCCTGCGGGTAGCTCATGACGATCGGGCAGTTGTAGTGGTTGCCCGCGGTCTCGTCCTCCTGGCGCTCCCAGCGCACGCAGGGCATCCAGATGAAGTCCGGGTCCTTCTTGAGCAGGCTCATGATGTGGCCGTGGCTGAGCTTGGCGGGATAGCACACGCTCTCGCTCGGCATCGACTCGATGCCCGCGTCGAAGGTCTTCTTGGTGGTCTGCTCGGAAAGGATGACGGCGAAGCCCAGCTCGGTGAAGAAGGCATGCCAGAAGGGGTAGTTCTCGTACATGTTGAGCGCGCGCGGGATGCCCACGGTGCCGCGCGGGGCCTCGTCGGGGCTGAGGCACGGACGGTCGAAGAGCAGCTCGTTCTTGGTCTTGAAGAGGTTGGGGGCCTCCACCTTCGCGCGCTTGGTGCCCGCGCCCTTCTCGCAGCGGTTGCCCGTCACGAAGCGGCGGCCATGGCCGAAGTCGTTGATGGTGAGCAGGCAGTTGTTGGAGCAGCGGCCGCAGTGCGCCTTGGTGAGCTTGACCTGCAGCGTGTCGATCTCCTCGCGGGAGAGGACCGTGGAGGTGCCGTCGACGCCCGCGCGGTCACGGGCGAGCAGGGCCGCACCATAGGCGCCCATGACGCCCGCGATGTCGGGTCGGATGACCTCGCGGCCCGAGAGCAGCTCGAACGCGCGCAGGGTCGCGTCACTCATGAAGGTGCCGCCCTGCACCACGATGTGCTTGCCCATCTCGTTGTAGTCGCGCAGCTTGATGACCTTGAAGAGCGCGTTCTTGATGACGGAGTAGGAGAGGCCGGCGGCCACGTCGCCGATGGTCGCGCCCTCCTTCTGGGCCTGCTTGACGCGGGAGTTCATGAACACCGTGCAGCGGCTGCCCAGGTCGACGGGACGCTCGCCCTTGACGGCGGCCTTGGCGAACTCCTGCACCGACATGCCCATGGAGTCGGCGAAGCTCGCGATGAACGAGCCGCAGCCCGAGGAGCACGCCTCGTTGAGCGAGATGTGCTCGATCACGCCGTCACGCACCTGCAGGCACTTCATGTCCTGGCCGCCGATGTCGAGGATGAACTCCACGTCGGGCACGAAGGCCTGGGCACCGCGGAGGTGCGCCACGGTCTCGATCTCGCCCGAGTCGGCGCGCAGCGCCTCGATGAGCAGGGCCTCGCCGTAGCCCGTGGTGGTCACGTGGCCGATGGTCACGCCCTGGGGCAGGTGGTCGTAGATGTCGTCCATGATCTTGCGGGCCGTGCCGAGCACGTCGCCGTTGTTGTTGTCATACCAGGTGTAGAGGAGCTGGCCGTCCTCCCCCACCACGGCGGCCTTCATGGTCGTGGAGCCGGCGTCGATGCCGATGAAAGCACGGCCCTGGTAGTCGACGATGCGGCCGCGCTGCACGAACTCGCTGTCGTGGCGGCGGCGGAAGGCGTGGTAGTCCTCCTCGGTCTCGAAGAGCGGGTCGAGGCGCGCGACCTCGGAGCCCTGCGTGTCCTTGAGGTTGGCCAGGGCATCGATGACCTCGGCAAACGTGACGCGCTTCTCCGACTCGCCGGCGAGCGCGGCACCCGTCGCCACGAAAAGGTGGGCATTCTCGGGCACGATGCGGTGCTCTTCGTCGAGCTTCAGCGTCTCGTAGAAGCGCTTGCGGAGCTCGGAGAGGTACTGCAGCGGGCCGCCGAGGAAGGCCACGTGGCCGCGGATGGGGTGGCCGCAGGCGAGGCCCGAGACGGTCTGGTTGGCCACGGCCTGCAGCACGGAGCACGCCACGTCAGCGGGGGCCGCGCCCTCGTTGAGCAGCGGCTGCACGTCTGACTTGGCGAACACGCCGCAGCGGCTCGCGATCGGGTAGATGTGCGTGGCCTGCTTGGCCAGCTCGTTGAGGCCCGGCGCGTCGGTCTCGAGCAGGGAGGCCATCTGGTCGATGAAGGCGCCCGTGCCGCCGGCGCAGGTGCCGTTCATGCGCTGCTCGATGCCGTTGTCGAAGTAGATGATCTTGGCGTCCTCGCCGCCGAGCTCGATGGCCACGTCAGTCTGCGGGATGAGCGTCTCGACCGCGCGCTTGGAGGCGATGACCTCCTGCACGAACTCGAGGCCGAGCCACTTGGCGAGCAGCATGCCGCCGGAACCCGTGATGGAGACGCGCATCGAGGCGCCGTCGATCACGCGCTGGGCGCGCTCGAAGAGCTCGCGGGCCGTGGCGCGGATGTCGGTGTGGTGGCGCTCGTAGTTGGCATACACCAGGTTGTTGTTGGCGTCGATGACCGCCAGCTTGACCGTGGTGGAGCCCACGTCGATGCCGAGACGTAGCTGCGCGTGGCGGAAGTCGACCGCGCCAGCGGGGCTCAGCTCGGCGCCGTCCTGGCGCAGCTTGATCGCATGACGGGCAGCGCTCTGGGCGCGCTGGGAGTCCGTGGTCCTAACCATTGTTGTTCTCCTTGTACATGGCCAAAGCCTGAGGTCCCATGGTGGTGATGTCGAGCCCGATGGGCTTGCCGTAGAGGTCGCCGGGGCGTACGAACATGAGCGCCGTCATGAGGCATGCCATGACCTCCACGCTCTCGTGCATGCCCGTGGTGAGCCACCTGACGACCACGCCCACCTCGGCAGATATGGCAAACGTGAGGTAATAATCGAGCAGTGCGCTCGCGATCGAGCCCGTGGGGGCCACGAAGCCCTCCGCCGCGCGGCTGGCGGCCACCTCGCGCACCATCTGCATGAGGCGGCTCTGGAACGCGGGGTCACCACCATCGCCGAGCAGGGCCGGCAGGTAGCTCGCGCGCTCCACGAAGTAGCTGAGCACGTCGATGGCCCCAGGGCAGGGCTGGAAGGCGTGGATCGCCTCGTCGAGCTCCTCAAGCTTGGTCTGGCTGATTACCTGCACGAGGGGACGCAGCTCCGCGATGGTCTCCTCCTCGATGCTCGTCACGAGCCCGGGGATGTCGCGGTAATGGGAGTAGAACGTGCGGCGCGTGACGTTGGCGCGGTCTGAGACCGCGGTGACGGTCACCTGCGAGAGGTCGCCCGTGGCCTCGATCTCGGCCGCGAGCGCGTCGCGCAGGGCCGCGCGCGTGCGCAGGGCGCGTCGGTCGGTTGACGCAGTCGTCGTCTGTACGGTACTCGGCATCAGAGTCCTTCGTAATGAGTTTTTGCACAGTTTGAGTAGTATTGCACACACTGAGAAAAAATATACCCCGTGTGCACAGCAACATGGAAGCACCACGGAACGCACACCCCCTACCGTCTGCGCAGGTCGCAGGTGAGTACGCGCGGAGGGGACGGCTGTCCCAGCGAGCCGCGCGGCGGGCGAGCAGAGTGCCAAGCGGGGCTCGTTGAGGGTGACTACCAGCGAAAACGCGCTTTCCCGCAGACGCTGCGCTACGCGTATGGGCGGGTCGCGGCGATGCCCAGCGCGACCGTCGAGCTGTTGTGCAGAAGCGAGGAGGTCTGCGGCGTGATGGCGCCCGCGATGCCCAGCGCGAGCAGCGTGGAGTTGAAGCCCATGATGGTGCGGTACGAGGTGTCGAAGCGCCGCGACAGGCCCATGCTGATGCGCCTCAGGGTCACGAGCGCCTGCAGGTCGGAGTCGGTGAGGGTGATGTCCGCGACCTCGCGGGCGATGGCGGTGCCCGCAGCCATGGCCACGCCCACATCTGCCTCGGAGAGCGCCGGCGAGTCGTTGACGCCGTCCCCCACCATGACCACGTGGTGCCCCGCGCGGCGCAGCCCCTCGACGTAGGCGTGCTTGCCCTCGGGCAGCATGTTGGCCTGGTACTCGGTGATGCCCGCCTCCGCGGCGACGCGCGCGGCAGAGGCCTTGTTGTCGCCCGTAAGCATGACCACGTGCTCGAAGCCGAGCGCGCGCAGGTCGGCGACCGCCTCGGCGGCACCCGGCTTGAGCGGGTCCTCGATGCCGATCACGCCCACGAGCTCGCCATCGAAGGCGAGGTAGAGCACCGACAGGCCGCCCATCTCCGCGGCGATCAGGGCCGCCGCCTCGTCGCTCACCCGTATGTGCTCGTCCTCGACCACGAAGTGGCGCGAGCCGATGACCACGCGCTCCCCGTTGTAGGTGGAGGCGAGTCCGTGGGCCACGATGTAGGCGACCTCGGTATGGTACTCGCGATGCTTGAGGTTCGCCTCGGCAGCGGCCTTGACCACGGCGCGGGCCACGGGATGCGGGTAATGCTCTTCGAGGCAAGCGGCCAGACGCAGCACGCGATTGCGCGTCCACTCATGAAAGCCGATGACCTTAGCCACGCGCGGCGTGGCCTCGGTGAGCGTGCCAGTCTTGTCGAAGACGATGGTGTCGGCCGCGGCCACCCGCTCGAAGTGCTTGGAGCCCTTGACCGTGAAGCCCAGGCGCGCGCTCTCGCTCATGGCGGCGAGCACCGAGATGGAACCCGTCAGCTTGAGCGCGCAGGAGTAGTCGACCATGAGCGCTGCGGCCACCTTGGTGATGTTGCGTGTAACGAGGCCCACGATGCCCGCCAGCAGGAAGTTCCACGGCACGATGGCATCGGCGAGGCGGTCGCGGCGCTCCTGCGTTTCGGAGCGCAGATTCGAGGACTGCTCCACGAGCGCGACGATTGAGCGGAGCTTGGTCTCGCCCGCCGACTTGCGCACGCGCACGTAGATCTCGCCCTCGTCGATGGCGGTGCCCGCGAAGACGTCGTCGCCCGATGTGCGCTCCACCGGCAGCGGCTCGCCCGTGAGCGCGGCCTGGTTGACCATGGCGACGCCGCGCTCCACCGTGCCGTCGATGGGGACGGGGTTGCCCGTACGCAGCACGATGAGGTCGTCCACCGCAAGGTCCGTCGAGGGCACGGCCTCCTCCCTGCTGCCCACCACGCGCTGGGCGGTCTCGGGCACGGCGAGGAGCGAGTAGATGAGCTCATTTTGCGAGCGGGCGCGGGTGTAGTCCTCGAGCGTCTCCTCGAGATCGAGGAGGAACATGGTCTCGGAGGCCGTGCGCGGGTCGGACTGCACGAGCGAGACGCCGATGGCCGACGCGTCGAGCACGGGCACGGCGAGGCGCGCGTGAAGGAGCGAGCTCAGGGCCTCCCGCACGAAGGACCGGTAGTGCCAGAAGGTCCAGAGCGCGGACAGGCGTGCGGGGAAGAACCATCTGCGCAGGTAGAACCCCCCAACGAGGTTTGCGATGTCGAGCAGGAGGGAGTGGGTGCGAGGCGCCAGGGCAACGGAGCACGCAGGGCGCGCGGCCTCCACCATCTCGCTGTCTATACGCGCGAGGTGGGTGAGGACCTCCCTGCGCGCACCCGGGACGCACTCGTAGCGCACGGTGACGGAACCGATGCGCGGGTAGACGCGCGCCTCCCGCACCAGCTCATGGGCCACGACCACCTGTGAGAGCACGTCGATGTCGCGCTCGGGAATGGTGCCGCCCAGGCGCACACGGACGCGCCCGGGGATCTCATGCTCGATTGAAAACCTCATGGTTCCAGCCCGCTGTTAGTAATCGACGTCCTCGACGGCGTTGACGTATGCGGCCTCGGCGACGACGTCCTCGACCTCGGCGCGGGCCTGCTCGACGATGTCGTCGTACGAGGCCTTGGCGCGCATGCCGGCGGCGACCGCCTGCACGGCAGCCCTCCTGACCGGCTCGGTCTGCAGGGCCTTCACGCCCACGGTTCCGGCGAGGAAGCCGCCGGCGAAGATGAGAAGCTTGCTGTCCAACATGGTGTCCTCCCAATCGCGTCCCGCGCATCGCGCGCGCCCATCGCAACGGCATAAGTATACTCCGCCTAACTTTTTAAGTATGAGCAATCTAACTTTTTGATGGCAACTCGTACGGGTGAGATGGGCTGTTCATGGGGAGCTGCCCTTTTGGGCGCCCGCTCGCGAGGGGCCGAGATGCTCACGCTACAATGGGACTCCATCCCCAACATAAGGAGCTCCATGGACCTCACCACCTGGCCTGGGTACGTCCCCGGCTTCAGCCAAGACCACAACCTGCGCGAACTCGGCGGGCTGCCCACCATGGACGGCCGTCACGTGCGCCGCGGGCTGCTCTTCCGCGGCAGCGCGCTCACGGAGCTGGATGACGTGGAGCGCGTGCGCCTCGACGAGCTGGGCCTCCGTTTCGTGCTCGACCTGCGCGCAAAGGGAGAGGCGGCGGGCAACCCCGAGCGCGTGCCCGAGGGGGCCGAGTACCTGCGCCTCGGCGGCATGCGCTACGAGGACGGCAGCGAGGTCGACTTCTCCCCCGAGGGCATCGAGCGGTTCCAGAGAGAGGCCGGCCTCGACGGCCCCTTCAAGCCGGCGGACGACTTCTTCTCGAGGCTCTACATATCCATGCTGTTTGACAATCCCGCGACCCATGCACTCTGGGAGCGCTTCGAGCAGCACGTCGCGCCGCTCTTCTTCCACTGCACCGCAGGCAAGGACCGCACGGGCATGAGCGCCGTGGTGCTTGAGCTGGCGCTCGGCGTCACCCGCGAGGCCATGCTCGAGGACTTCATGATCACCAACCAGTACCGCGAGTTCGTGATAGAGCGCGCGGTCGCAAGCCTGTCCGACGGCAGCCCCGCCGCCGAGGAGCACGTGCGCAAGGCATACGGGGTGCAGATCGAGAACGTGCAATCGGCGCTTGCCGCGGTGGACGAGCGCTTCCCTTCGCCTGAGGCATACGTGCAGGCGGAGTATGGTGTGAGCCCTGACGAGCTTGCAGCGCTGCGGGACTTCTATCTCGAGTAGCGCTGCCGCTGCGGCGTGCGGGTGGCCGGTGTTGGCGCATCGGCGTGCGGATGACGCCGGCGCTGCCGCATCGGCGTGCGGATGACGCCGCGAACGCCCAGAATCCCTGCAAACGAGGGCCCCGACGCCGCTTTCGGGGCCCGTTTGCTACGCCGCAGGGACGCAAGTGACTCTTATGCGTCATTTATTTGAGAACTCCCAAGTATCAAGCGGCGTTTCCGCAGGACAAAACGGGCCAATACTTGGCGGTACGCGAAATAATGACGCATAAGAGTCACTTGCGTCCACAACGACCCGTCCGCGCGGGCAAACAGGGCCAATTGGGCCCATCTTCCCGCGAAAAGGCGAGCCGAGAGCGCAAAACGCGCAGCTATCTCACCGTCTGACGCCCGCTCGCCCACACGATATCCGCGCGACAACCTGAAGATGCTACAGTCATCCCTGAAGCCATTCCCATCGACAGGAGTCATCATGCTCGTCACCACCTCGTATGGCACGACCGCGACTGGCCAGACCGCGAATCTCTACACCGTCACCAACGCGCAGGGCGCGTCCTTCACGGCAAGCGACTACGGCGCCACCCTGTATTCGGTGCGCGTACCCGATGCGCAGGGCAACTTCCTGGATGTCGCACTCGCCCACGCGGGGCTGGGCGGCTACGAGAAGAACGCACCCGGTTTTGGCGCCACGGTCGGGCGCAACGCCAACCGTATCGCGGGCGCAGGCTTCGAGCTAAACGGGACGACTCACCACCTCTCGGCTAACGAGGGCGCGAACAACCTGCACAGCGGCCCGTTCCCCTGGTTCGAGCGCATGTGGCAGCTCAGCTCCTCCGATGAGCGCTCCGTCACGTTTGGGCTGCTCAGCAATGCGGGCGACCAGGGCTTCCCCGGCGAGGTCAGCGTGCACGTGACCTACACCCTCGACGACGAGAACCGCCTCACCATCTACTACAGCGCCATGCCCACCGAACCCACGGTGATCAACCTGACCAACCACACCTACTGGAACCTCGAGGGCCATGCCTACGGCAGCGTCGATGCCCACAAGTTGCAGGTCGATGCCTCGCGTTACACGCCGACCGACGAGGCCCTCATCCCCACCGGCGAGCTACGCGATGTGGCCGACACCCCCTTTGACCTGCGTGAAGACAAGGTGCTTGGCGACATTCTCCGCGCTGTTCCCGGCGGACTCGACCACAACTTCTGTCTCGACAGCGGTGTGGGGATCGCACACGCGGCACGCCTCGTGGCGGGTGAGTCGGGCATCGCGCTGGACGTGTTCACCGACCTGCCGGGCATTCAGGTGTACACGGCGGGCGGGCTTGCCGACATGCGCGGCAAGGACGGCGCGGCCTACGGACGATTCGCGGGCGTCGCCCTCGAGACGCAGTACTGGCCCGATGCCATCCACCACAACGACTGGCCCCAGCCGGTCTTTGGGCCGACGCACCCGTTCGTCTCAACCACGGTCTTCGCCTTCTCGCTTGCGTAAGACTGGTGCACAGAACCGACGGATGTTTGCACCAACTGGCACGTAGGACCGACGGATGTTTGCACCAACTGGCACGTAGGACCGTCGGATGTTTGCACCAACTGGTGCATAGGACCGTCGGATGTTTGCACCAAAACAGCGGGGCGCGCGGAGCACGGGCTTCGTGCGCCCCGCCAATTGAGACCACCCGTGGTGCTTTTGCCCAGATGCGCTGCACGCGGCGCTCCTTCTCTATAATGGGCACGTCAGCCCAAGAGAAAGGCTCCGCATGGACATCACTCCCCAGGAAGTCGCCGAGACCCTCAGCATGGTCTCCCAGCAGAACCTCGACCTGCGCACCATCACCATGGGCATCTCGCTCATGGGCTGTGCCGACGAGGACATGGGGCGCATGTGCACCAAGGTCTACGACCACATCACCCACACCGCGGAGCACCTCGTCGGCGTGGCTGACGACCTGCAGGCGGAGTACGGCATCCCCATCGCCAACAAGCGCGTCTCGGTGACGCCCATCGCCCAGATTGCGGCGGCCTGCCCCGACCAGGACCTCACGCCGCTCGCGGCAACGCTCGACCGCGCGGCTGCCACACTCGGCATCGACTTCCTCGGCGGGTTCTCGGCCCTCGTGCAGAAGGGCATGGGCAACGCCGACCGTCGCCTCATCAACTCGATTCCGCACGCACTGGCCACCACCGAGCGCGTCTGCAGCAGCGTGAACGTGGCCTCCACGCGCGCCGGCATCAACATGGACGCCGTGATGCTCATGGCCGAGACCATCGTGGAGACCGCCCGCCAGACCACGGCGCGCGACTGCTGTGGTGCCGCCAAGCTGGTCGTCTTCGCCAACATGGTGGAGGACTCGCCCTTCATGGCCGGCGCCATCCACGGCACGGGCGAGGCGGACGCCGTCATCAACGTGGGCGTCTCGGGCCCCGGCGTCATGGCCGCCGCCCTCAAGCAGCTGCCCAAGAGCGCGAACCTCATGGAGGTCGCCGAGACCATCAAGAAGACCGCCTTCAAAATCACGCGCGCGGGCGAGCTCATGAGCCGCGAGGCCAGCAGGCGCCTCGGCGTCGAGAAGGGCATCGTGGACCTCTCGCTCGCGCCGACGCCCGCGGCGGGCGACTCCGTGGCAGAGATCCTCGAGATCATCGGCGTGGGCCGCACGGGCGGCCCCGGCACCACCTGCGCACTCGCGCTGCTCAACGACGCCGTCAAGAAGGGCGGCGTGATGGCCAGCTCGAGCGTGGGCGGCCTTTCGGGCGCGTTCATCCCCGTCTCCGAGGACGCGGGCATGATCCGCGCGACCGAGGAGGGTGCCCTCACGCTCGAGAAGCTCGAGGCCATGACCTGCGTGTGCTCCGTGGGCCTCGACATGATCGCCGTGCCGGGCAGCACCACGCCCGAGACGATCGCGGGCCTCATTGCCGACGAGATGGCCATCGGCGTCATCAACACCAAGACCACGGCCGTGCGCGTGATTCCCGCCATCGGCCATGACGTGGGTGACACGCTGGTGTTTGGCGGCCTGCTGGGCACCGCGCCCGTCATGCCGATCAACCAGTTCGCGGGATCGGTGCTCGCACACCGCGGCGGCCGCTTCCCCGCGCCGCTCAACTCGCTCAAGAACTAGGAGCGCGCACGCCAGAGAGACGAGCGCCCCGCTGAGCAGCTGGCCCAGCGGGGCGCTTTCCGTTTGCTATGGACTGGTGCAAACATCCGACGGTCCTTTGTGCCAGTTGGTGCAAACATCCGACGGTTCTTTGTACCAGTTGGTGCAAACATCCGACGGTCCTTTGTGCCAGTCTTTGTGCCAGTTGGTGCAAACATCCGACGGTCCTTTGTGCCAGTTGGTTAGCCGAGGAAGCGCACCTCGGGCTCGAGTCGCACGCCAAACTGGCGCTCCACCTCGTCCTGCACGTGCTCGATCACGGCGTGCACGTCGGCGGCGGTCGCCTCGTCGACGTTGACCACGAATCCCGCGTGCTTCTTCGACACGGCCGCGCCACCCACCTGATAGCCCTTGAGGCCCGCGTCCATGATCAGCTTGCCCGCGAAATAGCCCTCCGGCCGCTTGAACGTGGACCCCGCGCTCGGCAGCTCGAGCGGCTGCTTCTCCTCACGCTGGCGCGTGAGCTCCTCCATGCGCTCGCGGATGACTTCGGGCTTGCCCGCCTTGAGGGCGAAGGTGGCCGAGACCACCACAAGCCCCTCACTGGCGATGCGGCTCTTGCGGTAGCCAAGCTCGAGCTCGTCGACGGACAGCGTGGCAAGCGAGCCGTCAGGGCAGATGACGCGCACGGAGCTCAGCACGTCGGCCATCGACCCGCCGTAGGCCCCAGCGTTCATGTAGCAGGCGCCACCCACGGACCCCGGAATCCCACAGGCGAACTCAAGGCCAGAAAGCCCCAGCTCACAAGCCATTTCGGAAGCCTCGCGCAGGCTCACGCCCGCCTGGCAGGTCATCTCCTTGCCCTCGACGGTCACGCCCACGAGGCCCTCGGTGAGCGAAACGATCACCCCGCGATAGCCCTCGTCGGAGACGAGCAGGTCGGAGCCACAGCCGAGCAGGAAATGCGGGGCGCGCGCTTCGGCACAGGCCGCCAGAACGCCACGCAGCTCGTCGGCATCATCAGGCGAGACGAAGATGTCGGCCGGTCCGCCGATCTTGAACGTCGTGTGCCCGCTCAGCGGCTCGTCAAACGCGATGTTGTCCTCGCCCACGATCTGGCGCAGCTTTGCTGCAAGGCTGTCTCGGTCATAGTCGGCGTCGGGCATGTTCCTCTCCTCCATGGCGATGCGTGTTGCCTAGAACAGAAGTGTAGCGCATGTGGCCCCTGCACGCTGAAGCGCCATCGTTGTCCCATGGGTCCCGTGGAGCCGGCGTCGTGCCGCAAAGCTTTGCCGCACGAACACTTGCGCGACGTGCGTAGAATGGCTAAGCTCAGACGCACATAGTTTCAGGGCGGGGTGCAATTCCCCACTGGCGGTATCGGGTGAGGCCCGTAAGTCCGCGAACCGCGCGAGCGGCCGATCTGGTGCGATTCCAGAACCAACGGTTACAGTCCGGATGGAAGAAACGGAGGCCATCATGGCAACTTCCACGCATCGCAGGGATACCCACGCAACCACCGCTCAGGGCGGCTGGTCCACCAAGCGCATCGCCACCACCGCGCTCTTCTGCGCCGTCGCGGCCATCGCGACGCTCTTCATCGAGTTCCCGATCCTGCCGGGCGTCACGTTCCTCAAGTACGACCCGTCGGCCATCGTCGCGCTCGTGGCAGGCTTCGCCTACGGCCCGGCAACCGGCGCCATCGTCTCGATCCTCTCCTATCTGGTGCACCTCGCCACCGAGAGCGGCCTCTACGGCACCTTCATGGCCATCGTGGCGACGCTCACCCTGGTGCTGCCCGCCTCCCTCATCTACCAGCGCAACACCTCCATGAAGGGCGCCATCACGGGCCTCGCGGTGGGCGCCGTGGTCTGCCTGGTGTGCACCATCCTCGCCAACATCGTGGTGACCCCGCTCTACATGGGCGCCCCCACCGAGACGGTCATCGGCATGATCGTGCCGGTGCTGCTGCCGTTCAACGTGCTCAAGATCCTCATCAACTGCGTCGCGTCCGCCCTCGTCTACAAGCCCGTGAGCAAGGCTCTCGAGGCATAGGTGAGCGCTGGCCACGTCATAAACACGCAGGTCGCAGGCCCTGACATGCAGGCGGGGAGCAACTCTTCCGCCGCATGCCAGGGCTCTTCATGCTCGCAGAGCAAAACCGCGGTGCACGGACTTACCGGCGCCTGCGGCACGGTTGCGGGTGCAGTTTGCGCGGGCGACACGGCTGCGGGCGCAGTTTGCGCGGGACACGACCCTCTCATCGCGCTGGACGACGTGACGTTGCGCTACGGCGACGACGTGACCGCACTGAGCCACGTGAACCTCGCGGTCGCGTCTGGCGAGCGCATCTGCGTGCTCGGCGCGAACGGCTCGGGCAAGTCGACGCTCGCCTCGGTCATCGCGGGCCTCCTCGCGCCGGACGAGGGCACCGTCTCCCTCGTGGGACGGACCGTCTGCAGGGACGGGCAGCCCGACTTCGAGGCGTACGGCCATGCGCGGCGCAAGATCGGCCTCGTCTTCCAGAACCCGGACGACCAGATCGTGACCTCCATCGTGGAGGAGGACGTGGCGTTCGGCCCCGAGAACCTCTGCCTGCCCCCCGACGAGATCGGCCGGCGTGTGGAGCGCGAGCTCGCGCGCGTGGCCATGGGCGATTACGCCCGCTCCGACCCTTCGCGCCTCTCCGGCGGCCAGAAGCAGCGCGTGGCCATCGCGGGAGCGCTCGCCATGGAGCCGGAAGTGCTCGTGCTCGACGAGCCAGGCGCCCTGCTTGACGTGCGCGGACGTCGCGGCATCATGCGCGTGATGGCCGGCCTGCGCGCGCAGGGCACCACCATCATCCACATCACGCACTTCATGGAGGAGGCCCTGGCGGCAGACCGCGTGCTCGTCATGGACCACGGCCGCATCATGTTTGACGGCGGGCCGCCGGAGGTCTTCAGCCACTGCGACGAGCTGCTTGCGCTCGGCCTGGAACTGCCCTTCACCGCCCGGCTCTCGGCAGAGCTGCGCGTGCACGGTTTCGACGTGCCGTGGACCTGCGATGACGAGGAGCTGCGCGAGGCGCTTGCGCCGCAGTGTGCTTGCACGCGGGCGGGACATGCGTCTGCTGCGGAAGCGGATGGCCTCCCGCAGGAGAGGGTCCCCTCTGATCAAACAGGACGAACGACCACGACGGGCGGGGCGCCTCAGGGCAATCCCGCCTGCACGGTGGAACGCGTCTCGTACAGCTACAACGACGATGGCGGGCGCCGTGCGCTCGAGGACATCAGCTTCGGCGTTTCCCGTGGCAGCTCCGTCGCCATCGTGGGACAGACGGGGTCGGGCAAGTCGACCCTCGTGCGCCTGCTCTGCGCCCTCGAGGTGCCCGATGCGGGGCGCATCGTGGTGGACGGCATCGACACCGCGCGCAAGCGCGACCGCAGGCTCCTCCACGGGCGGATCGGCTACGTGATGCAGCATCCCGAGCGCCAGCTCTTCGCCGAGACGGTCCTCGAGGACGTTGCCTACGGGCCCCGCAACATGGGCCTTTCCCCTGACGAGGTGCGCGCTCGCTGCGCCCGCGCCCTGGAGCTCGTGGGGCTCACGGGTCGCGAGGATGCCTCGCCCTTCACCCTTTCTGGTGGCCAGCAGCGCCTTTGCGCCATCGCGGGCGTGCTTGCCATGGAGCCGAAGGTGCTCGTGCTCGACGAACCCATGGCGGGGCTTGACCCCCACGGACGCGCCCAGCTCGAACAGATCCTGAGCGACGTGCTCGCTGCGGGCACGACCTCGATCCGCGTGACGCACTCGATGGATGACGCGGCCAAGGCAGACCAGGTCATCGTCCTTGCGCAGGCGCGCCTCCTCATGCGCGGCACGCCCGAGGAGGTCTATGCGCCGACACACGAGGCTGAGCTCCATCGCGCTGGCCTGGGTCTTCCCGCCGCGACGCGTTGGGCGCTTGCCCTGGGGCTGGATGCTGCTCCGCTCACCATGAGCGCGCTGGTACGCGAGCTGTCGCGCACGCGCGCGGTGGCTGCGCGGCTCGGATCGGGGCTGTCGGACGCTGCGGAAGGGGGCGACGAGCATGGCGCTTAAGCTCTCGATCGGCCAGTACTGGCCCGGAACGTCGCTGCTCCACCGACTCGACCCCCGTGCGAAGGTCGCTTGCGCGATCCTCATGATGGTCTCTGTGTTCTTCATTCGCAGCCTCGCGCAGCTGGGCTTTGCCTGGGCATGCGCCCTCGCGCTCGTGCTGGTGTCGCGCGTGCCGCTGCGCAAGGTGCTCAGCTCCATCAAGCCCATCGTGTTCATGCTCACGCTGCTCAGCGTCTGCAACCTGCTGCTCGTCAAGACCGGCGACGTGCTCGTGCAGTTTGGACCGCTCGTGATAACTACGGGGAGCGCGTGGGCGGCGCTGCTGTATCCGCTGAGGCTCGTGGTCGCCGTCATCGTGGCGGCACTTCTGCTGCTCACGACCACGCCTACGGAGCTCACTGACGCCTTTGACGCGGGGCTCGCACCGCTCGCGCGCTTTGGACTTCCCGCCCATGAGCTCGCGATGGTGTTCTCGCTCATGCTGCGCTTCATCCCCACGATTGCCGACGAGACGCAGGCGATTCTCGACGCGCAGACCTCCCGCGGCGGCGCGCTGGCCGAGGGGTCGCCGTTGCGCCGCGTGAAGGCCGTCGTGCCCGTGGTGGTTGCGCTGCTCGCCAGCTCGACGAGGCACGCGAACAACCTGTCGCGGGCGCTCGACGCGCGTTGCTACGTGGGTGGGGCTGCGCGGAGCCACTGGCACCCGCTCCACATGGAGCGGCGCGACTGGGTGGCGCTCGCCATGACGGCGGCGTATGTGGGGTGTTTGCTCGCACTGTCGCTGGTGGGGTAAGGCGCGGGGCTTCATACGAGGTGGCGCATCCGGGTGTTTCGGGGCCGTGGGGGTGCCTCGTATGAAGGCCGGCCTGCTGCCAGCTGGGCAAACGCTCCGCGCGCTTCATACGACCAGCCCTTTCCCAGGCATTTCGGGGCAGTAGGGCCGCCTCGTATGAAGGCCGGCCAGCTGCTAACTGGGCAAACGCTCCGCGCGCTTCATACGACACGACGTATTCGGACGTTTCGGGGCTGTTGGGCCGCCTCGTATGAAGTCGGGCCAACCGCCAGCTGGGGAAACGCGGCGAGACCTTCATACGACACGGCATTGTCAGGGCGTTTCGGGGCCGTTGGGCCACCTCGTATGAAGGTCGGCACGCCGCCAGCTGGGGAAACGCAGTGAGAGCTTCATACGACCAGCCCTTTCCCAGGCATTTCGGGGCAGTAGGGCCGCCTCGTATGAAGTCGTGCCAACCACCAACTGGGCAAACGCTCCGCGCGCTTCATACGACACGACGTATTCGGGCGTTTCGGGACCGTTGGGCCGCCCCGTATGAAGGTCGGCGCACTGCCAGCTGGGGAAACGCAGTGAGGGCTTCATACGACTCGGCATTGTCAGGGCGTTTCGGGACCGTTGGGCCACCTCGTATGAAGGTCGGCACGCCGCCAGCTGGGGAAACGCAGTGAGAGCTTCATACGACTCACCCTTTCTCAGGCATTTCGGGGCTGTTGGGCCGCCTCGTATGAAGTCGTGCCAACCACCAACTGGGCAAACGCGTCGCGCACTTCATACGACACGACGTATTCCGGCGTTTCGGGGCCGTTGGGCCGCCTCGTATGAAGCCGTGCCAACCGCCAGCTGGGCAAACGCGGCGGGACCTTCATACGACACGGCATTGTCAGGGTGTTTCGGGGCCGCAAGGGCACCTCGTATGAAGGCCAGCCAGC
Organism: uncultured Coriobacteriaceae bacterium; assembly: GCA_902772435.1. GTDB lineage: Bacteria > Actinomycetota > Coriobacteriia > Coriobacteriales > Atopobiaceae > UBA1367. The sequence continues at coordinate 21,183 of CACYAX010000014.1, forward strand.
TGCTAACTGCGGAAACGCGTCGCACACTTCATACGACTCGGCCTTTCCCGTGCATTTTGGGCCGACGGAGCCGCCTCGTATGAAGTCGCGCCCGCCGCCAGCTGAGCAAACGCGTCGCGCACTTCATATGACTCGGCATTTCGCGGGAGATTCGGGCCCTCGGGGCCACCTCGTATGAAGTCGCGCCCGCCGTCCTCCCGGCAAACCCCCAGCAGCCTCGCCCCCAAAGCAGGCTTCGAAGGAGATTCCCCCGCCTCACCAGCACCGCGTGTGGCAGCGCCCCCGTTTGGGTAAGCTGGTAAGGACCGACGAGAAAGGGACCTCATGAAAGACATCGCACTTGTTACCGGCGCCTCCAGCGGACTCGGCCTCGAATTCGCCAAGCTCTTCGCCCAGGACGGCTACGACCTCGTGCTCGTGGCGCGCAGCGCCGACAAGCTCGACGCACTCGCCCACGAACTCGACCAGGTCTACGACGTGACCGCATGGACCGTCGCGGCAGACCTGTCCACGCCCGAAGGGCTCGCCACGCTCACGAGCTTCACCAGGTCGTCCGGCCTCGTGATCAGCGCCCTCGTGAACAACGCCGGCTTTGGCGACTGCGCCGACTTCGCACAGGCCGACATCGCCAAGCTCGACCAGATGGTGGAGCTCAACATCCGCGCGCTCATGGACCTCAGCTACTACTACCTCGGCGACATGCTCGAGCGCAACAGCGGCCTCATCCTCAACGTCGCAAGCGTCGCGGGATTCGAGCCCGGCCCCGGCATGGCAACGTATTTTGCCAGCAAGGCCTTCGTGCTCTCGTTCAGCGAGGCGCTCGCCGAGGAGCTTCGCGGCACGGGCATTCACGTGACGGCGCTCTGCCCCGGCACCACGGCGACCAAGTTCTGGAACGTCGCCGAGGCGGGGACGCTCTCCATGCTGCGCCAGGCCGTGATGGCAAAGCCCGAGGACGTGGCGGCGTATGGCTACGAGAGCCTCAAGCGCGGCCGCGTGGTCGCGGTCCCGGGCATCGGCAACAAGCTCATGGTGAACGCGCCGCGCTTCGTTCCGCGCGCCCTCGTGCGCCGCATCGTGCGCGAGCTGCTGCGCAAGAACGGGTAGCGAGCAGCGCCTCCTGGCACGGGCATGCGCCACGGAGAACAGACGTTGGCGGATGGCTCTTGCACGCCGCTGTTCATTGCCTCTCGCGCTATACCAGCCCCTGGCTGTCACGCGAGGCGTAGCAAACCATAGACGGCACTCTGACCATAATCGCCAACGGGCCCCTGCGACTATCCGTCGCAGGGGCCCGCACCATTTCGCTGTTGACACGCAGCCAGCATGCCTGTCGTGGGGTCTTAGCCCCTATGCGAAGTACGCGACGCCTCCCGCGAAGAGCGGCTGGTAGGGGTTGCCCGGCACGTTCTGGAACGTGCCCTCGGAGTAGCGCTCGGTGTGGCCCATCTTGCCGAGCACACGGCCATCGGGGCTCGTGATGCCCTCAATGGCGAGGAACGAGCCATTCGGGTTGACCGAGAGGTCCATGGAGGGCACGCCCTGCTCGTCCACGTACTGCGTCGCGATCTGGCCCGCGGCGGCAAGCTGCGCCAGCAGCTCGTCGCTCGCCACGAAGCGGCCCTCGCCATGGCTGATGGCGATGGTGTGCACGTCGTCCACGGAGCATTGCGAGAGCCACGGGGAGAGGTCGCTCGCCACGCGCGTGCGCACCAGGCGGCTCTGGTGGCGGCCGATGGTGTTGAACGTCAGCGTGGGACAGGTGTCGTCCATGGCGCGGATGTCGCCGTACGGCACCAGACCCAGCTTGACCAGCGCCTGGAAGCCGTTGCAGATGCCCAGCATGAGGCCGTCACGGGCCTGCAGCAGGTCGCGCACTGCCTCGGTGACCGCAGGCGCGCGGAAGAACGCCGTGATGAACTTGGCGGAGCCGTCAGGCTCGTCGCCGCCGGAGAAGCCACCAGGGATCATGACGATCTGGCTCTTGCCAATCTCTTCCACGAGCTTGGCCGTGCTCTCGGCAACGGCCTCGGGCGTGAGGTTGTTGATGACGAGCACGTGGGCGTCGGCACCCGCACGCTCGAACGCGCGCGCGGAATCGTACTCGCAGTTGTTGCCCGGGAAGACCGGGATGATGACGCGCGGGCGCGCGAAGCCGATCTTGGGAGCCGCGCGAAGGATGCCCTGCTCGGCAATGCGGAAGCTCGGCGCTTCGACGGCCTCGCCCTTGGCGCGGTACGGGAAGACGGGCTCGAGCTTTGCCTCCCAGGCCTCCTGCAGCGGCTGCAGGCCGACGGTCTCGCCGCACGCGACGAAGTCGTACGCCTCGGTCGTCGTGCCCAGCAGACCGACCGCGACGAGCGCGGAGGGGTCTTCCACCACGGCGTCGTCGGCGAGCTCCACGATGAAGCTGCCGTACGCGAGGCCGAAGAGCGCCTCCTCGGTGTAGCTCGGCGCGAGCTCGAAGCCCAGCTGGTTGCCCACGCACATCTTGAAGAGCGCCTCGGCGGGACCGCCGTAGCCCGGCGTGGAGACCGCGAGGGCAGCGCCGTCTGCGATGAGCTGCTCGACGAGGTCAAGCGCCTCGAGGAAGGCATCGGGGTCGGGCGTGACGCCGTCGGCCTGGTAGCGCGGCACGATGGCGGCGACGCGGTGGCCAGCGCCCTTGAACTCAGGCGAGGTCACGCGGGACACGGTACCAACCGCCGTGGCAAACGAGACGAGCGTGGGCGGCACGTCGAGGTCCTCGAAGCTGCCGCTCATGGAGTCCTTGCCGCCGATGGCGCCGATGCCCAGGTCGGCCTGCGCCATGAGGGCACCGAGCACGGCCGCGACCGGCTTGCCCCAGCGCTCGGGCACGTCGCGCAGACGCTCGAAGTACTCCTGGAAGGTGAGGTAGGCGTCCCTGTGGCAGAAGCCGGCGGCCACGAGGCGCGCCACACTCTCCACCACGGAGCAATAGGCACCGTGGAACTGGTCGGCCGACATGAGGTAGGGGTTGAAGCCCCAGGCCATGCCGGAGCACGTGGTGGTCTCGCCCAGCACGGGGAGCTTGGCCGCCATGGCCATGCTCGGCGTGAGCTGTGTGCGGCCGCCGAACGGCATGAGCACCGTGGCAGCGCCGATGGTGGAGTCGAAGCGCTCGGACAGACCCTTGTTGGAGGCCACGTTGATGTCGGTCACGAGGTTGTGCAGCTTCTCCGCGAAGCTCGCGCCCTCCAGCTCCACGCCGTCATAGGCACCTTGGGCCTCCACGTGGACGGCCTGGTGCTTGGGGGCGCCGTTGGAGTTGAGGAACTCACGGCTCACGTCCACGATGGTCTCGCCCTGCCACACCATGCGCAGGCGCGGCTCGGCCGTGACCTTTGCCACCTCGGTTGCCTCGAGGTTCTCCTCGTGGGCATAGCCGATGAACTCGGCAACGTCTTCGGGAGCGAGCGCGACGGCCATGCGCTCCTGGCTCTCGGAGATGGCCAGCTCGGTGCCGTCGAGACCCTCGTACTTCTTGGGCACGCGGTCGAGCTCGATGAACAGGCCGTCAGCCAGCTCGCCGATGGCCACGCTCACGCCGCCCGCGCCGAAGTCGTTGCAGCGCTTGATGAGGCGACAGGCGTCCTCGCGGCGGAAGAGGCGCTGGAGCTTACGCTCCACGGGCGCGTTGCCCTTCTGGACCTCAGCACCGCAGGTCTCGAGGCTCTCGAGCTTGTGGGCCTTGGAGCTGCCCGTGGCGCCGCCGATGCCGTCGCGGCCCGTACGGCCGCCGAGCAGCACGATGATGTCGCCGGGGGCGGGGCACTCGCGGCGCACGTTCTTGGCGGGCGTGGCACCCACCACGGCACCGATCTCCATGCGCTTGGCCATGTAGCCTGGGTGGTACAGCTCGTTGACCTGGCCCGTCGCGAGGCCGATCTGGTTGCCGTAGGAGGAGTAGCCGGCAGCGGCCGTGGTGACGAGCTTGCGCTGCGGGAGCTTTCCGGGGATGGTCTCGGACACGGGCACGAGCGGGTCGGAGGCGCCCGTCACGCGCATGGCCTGGTAGACGTAGCTGCGGCCCGAGAGCGGGTCGCGGATGGCGCCGCCGATGCAGGTCGCGGCACCACCGAAGGGCTCGATCTCGGTGGGATGGTTGTGCGTCTCGTTCTTGAAGAGGAAGAGCCAGTCCTCGTCCTGCCCGTTGACGTCGACCTTCACCTTGACGGTGCAGGCGTTGATCTCCTCGGACTCGTCGAGGTTCTTGAGGTCGCCCGTGTGTGTGAGCCACTTGGCGCCCAGCGTGCCCATGTCCATGAGGGTCTGCGGACGCTCAGAGCGGCCCAGCTCCTCGCGCATGGCGAGGTAGCGCTCGAAGGCCTCCTGCACGGCCGCGTCATCAATCTGCACGTCGGTGAGCACGGTGCCGAACGTGGTGTGGCGGCAGTGATCGGACCAGTAGGTGTCGATCATCTTGATCTCGGTGATGGTGGGCGTGCGGCCCTCGCTCGCGAAGTACTGCTGGCAGAAGGTGATGTCCGCGAGGTCCATGGCGAGCCCGCGCTCCTCCATGAAGGCGGCGAGCCCCTCCTGGTCGAGCTCGAGGAAGCCGTCGAGCGTCTCGACCATGTCAGGCTGCGGGTACTCCATCTTGAGCGTCGCGCGCTCGGCAAGGGAGGCCTCGCGGGCCTCGACGGGGTTGATCACGTAGTGCTTGATGGCAGCGACATCGGCCTCGGCAAGCGCTCCCTCGAGGTAGTACACCTTGGCGGAGAGCACGGCCGGACGCTCGCCCTGGCTGATGAGCTGGATGCACTCGCTCGCGGAGTCGGCGCGCTGGTCGAACTGGCCGGGCAGGTACTCGACCGCAAAGACCGTGGCACCCTCGGCGACAGGCATCTCCTCGGAGGCGTCGTCGGACTGGGGCTCCGAGAAGACGGTAGGCACGCACTGCTCGAAGAGCTCGCGCGAGATGCCCTCGACGTCATAGCGGTTGACCAGACGCAGGCCCGTGAGAGCCGAGATACCGAGGATGTCCTGGAGCTCACGCAGCAGCTGGCGTGCCTCTACGTCAAAACCAGGCTTCTTCTCTACATAGACGCGAAAGACCATGAGGCCCCCTTAGGGTCGTCGAGTCGCAACGACTTCATGATACGTCAGGCCGAGCGGTAGTGGAGCGACCGCGAACGGCATAACAAAACGCACGGAGATGAGCCCGAATGTGACTAGCCTCTGGGCTTCTCACACGGCAAGTAGAGCACACAATACGAATATATGTTCTACTATTTCTAAATATTAGAATATATGTTCGTATTCGTGATTCCTAATGGCGCGTATCGTCCTCGTAGCACTCGCAGAAGCGTGCGCCGAACGAGGGCTCGGCCCCCGCCAGCACGAGGTGCGGAATCGCGCCGTACGACGTGACCCTGAACGACGCCTTCCCCCGCCTGCGCTCCTCGGTGTAGGCCGTGGTGATGGAGGAGGGTGCGGCGCAGAGCCCGTGCCACAAGATCATCGGCGAGACGCTCATGAGGTGCGAGAGCAGCACGCAGCCCAGCCCGTAGTGGCAGAACAGGGCGATGGTGTCATGGTTTGCCTGCTCCACCTGGTAGATCTTGCCCGCGCGCCGGTACCCATGCTGGGCAAGCAGCTCGTCGAAGCAGGCGCAGACCCTGAGGTACTCCTCCCCCACGCCATACTTTTGCATGGTCGGCTCCTCGTACCACTTCTCGGTATAGAAGATCTCGCGCTGGGTCCAGTCCTCGGGCAGCCAGTCCCACGCACAGCCGGGCACGAGCATGCTGGAGGGCTTTCTGATGTTGGGCCCGAACTCGTGGAGCCACTCGAGCGTCGTGGCGCCCATGCCCTGGTCGGCGAGGGTATACGCCGCGGTCAGCTGGGCGCGACCCATGGGCGATACATAGGCGTGGTCAATCGTCACGTCCCGCAGGTACGCGGCCAGATACGTCGCCTCTTCATGTCCGGTCGGCGTGAGAGAATCGTGTACGTAGTCGGGGTCCGCATGACGAATGATGAGCAGCCTCATGGGCGCATCTCCTTTGGTGGCACGACAAATATGCGCTCAACCATAACATTTCTGCAGCTCACGACCGCGCCGATGGGGCGCACCGCATAAAACCACCGTGGCACTGCGGGTCCCACCACCACGGACGTTCGTATTTGTTGTTCTTTACAACAAACATGTGTTCGCGCTAGAATAGAACGTCACCTGTGTGCGGGAGGAGGTGCCATGGCCAACGTCGACAAGATTCTCGAAGACATCCTGAATGCTGCCCGCACGGAGGCCCGCACCGTCTTCTCAAAGCGCGTCTATTCAGACCAGCCCATCATCCAGACCGGGCGCCAACTCCGCGAGCGCGCGGAGCAGGGCGCCGCGGGAGAAGGCTCTGCACGCTCTGCCAGCGAGGCTGAGGCCGCCCGGCGCAAGGCGCGCCGCGAGGCTCGCCGCGAAGAGCAGGCGGCCCGCGAGGCTGCCCGACAAGCCGCGCGTCGTGCAGCCCGAAAGGTGCGCGAGGGCGAGCCCGGCATCACGCGCACCAGGCCAGACGGCAAGGCAGGCGCCCCCAAGCAGAGCCAGCTGTCGTTCGATGCCAACGCGTTCGACGAGTTCTTCAATGGTGGCCCGCAGGCTGGGCGCCAACCGTCGCATCCCCCAACAGCTGAGCAGAAGGCGTTTCGTGCGCGTCTCGCGGCACAGCACGCCGAGGCGGTACCCGAGCGCTACTACCAGCTCCGCGAGCTCGCGGGGGCGCAGCCGCAGACTGGCTCGTCCTCCTTCCGTGGGGCACTCGCCTACGGCTCGCGCTCCGCGAACCAGCTGTTCTACGAGCAGGCGCGGTTCATGGAAGACTTCGAGGACGAGTACGAGTTCGAGGGGGACTTCTTCCAGTACTACCCCACCTACAGCTCCATGACGCTGCGCCAGCTGCGCGGCTACTTCTCGTGGCGCACGCGCGTGCGCAGAGGCGAGATGCCCCGCGCGCCGCTTTCGTTCGCGTTCCTCTACGTCTACGAGCTGCTCTCGGGCATCGGCACCACGCCGGGCGAGGAGGGTTACGCGAGCCTTAAGGCGTTCCGCGACGCCTTCGTCGCCAACGACCTCGACCACGGCTCGTCGTTCAGCCCCTACATGCGCAGGTGGATGAGCGACTACGTGGTCTACCATAACCTCGACCCAAGCCTGATCGAGCGGCAGGGCGAGGGGCTCTCCACGCACGTCCACACGCTCCTGCTCGCCGAGCAGGCAAAGCTTGCCGCCCTGGGAATGGCGCGCAGGGAAGGCCCCGAGCTGGAGGGGGAGGTGCCCTCGGCGGCAGAGCTCACGCAGGCCTTGAGCGCCTGCTCGAGCTACCAGATCTGCGGGGCGCGCCTCTTCAAGGACAACCCCTCTGACGTGCGGATAGTCTGTGCCCGGGTCTTCGAGGACCTCGTGCGCCACTGTGCGAAGCGCCGCAAGACCGACTACGTCGAGGGCCTGTTCGGGGGCGCGTCCACCGAGCGCTACGCCATGTATTCCTCGGCCGTGTTCTACGACCCCGAGCCGCATCCCGATGCCGAATTCGCCGTCTCCCCCACCGAACACTACCGCTGCACGAACAATCGCTGGTGGAAGAGCACCCTATGCGCCGTCAGCGCGCGCAGCAGCGCGCTGGGCGTCGTACTGCACGAGATAGACGTGCAGCTGCGCGCGGCGCTCGACTACCCCTATCCGCTCAAGGCACGCGCGTGCCCCGCCTACGTGAGCAAGTTCATCGAGAAGGCCATCGCGGGTCTGTTGGAGAGCAAGGCGGCAGAGGCGCAGCGCAAGGCCGAGGAGGAGCGCAGGCGCATCAAGATCGACCTCTCGCAGCTCGCCGAGATTCGCGCCGCGGCAGCCGTCACGCAGGAGGCCCTTCTCACCGACGAGGAGCGCGGCATCGCGGTCGCGGCCGACCAGACGGCGCCCGCCGATGATGGCCTGCACGGCCCTGTTTCCGCGGTTGGCCCGCAGCAACCGCTTGATGCGGCTCCCCTGCCCGATGCAGCGCCCATGAGCGACCAGCTGCGCGACGAGCCGGGCAGCGCGCAGGCATATCCGGTGTCCCAGGAAGAGCTGCCCTCCCCCGCACCAGACGATACGGCGCAGGGCGACGATGCAGGACTTTCGCCCGCTGAGCGTGCGGTGCTCGAAGCGCTGCTCACAGGCGACGATCCCGCCGTGGCACTGCCTGCCGGGGCACCCCTCCTCTCGCTCGTCGTCGACGCCATCAACGAGAAGCTCTTCGACCTCATCGGTGACGCCGTCATAGAGTACGAGGACGACGAGCCCGCTATCATAGAAGACTACGCAGACGACGTACGGGAGATTGTCGGAGCATGACGAACGAACAGCAGGTCAAGGTACCCAAGCGCATTGCCGCGGTCATCATCAACTCGCTCAAGGGCGGCGTGGTGCCGCGCGTGGGCCTGCCCTACATCACGGTGGGGCGCGAGGCCGAGATCCGCGCGCTGCTCCACGACCTCGACCTCGTGGAGGACGGCGGCGCGTCGTTCCGCTTCCTCGTGGGGCGCTACGGCAGCGGCAAGAGCTTCCTGCTGCAGACCATCCGCAACCACGCCATGGGGCGCAACTTCGTGGTCTGCGACGCCGACCTCTCGCCCGAGCGGCGCCTGCAGGGCACCAAGGGCCAGGGCCTCGCCACCTACCGCGAGCTCATCCGCAACCTCTCCACCAAGACGCGCCCCGACGGCGGCGCGCTCACGCTCATCCTCGACCGCTGGATCAGCGGCGTGCAGCAGGAGGTCGCCCTCGCGAGCGGCCTCGAGCCGACCGACCCCGCCTTCTCCCACGAGGTCGAGCAGCGCATCATGCTCACCATCTCGCAGCTCCAGGAGCTCGTGCATGGCTACGACTTCGCGCGCCTGCTCACCATGTACTACCGCTCGCACCTCGAGGGCGACGACGAGACCAAGGCCAACGTCATCCGCTGGTTCCGCGGCGAGTACCGCACCAAGACCGAGGCCCGCGCCGAGCTCGGCGTGAACATCATCATCTCAGACGACGACTGGTACGACTACCTCAAGCTCTTCGCCGCGTTCCTCGTGCAGGCCGGCTACCAGGGGCTCGTGGTGCTCGTGGACGAGCTGGTCAACCTGTACAAGATCCCCAACGCCGTGTCGCGCCAGTACAACTACGAGAAGATCCTCACCATGTACAACGACACGCTGCAGGGACGCGCGCACAACCTCGGCATCATCATGAGCGGCACGCCCCAGTCCATCGAGGACCGCAGGCGCGGCCTGTACAGCTACGAGGCCCTGCGCTCGCGCCTCACGCAGGGACGCTTCGCCCAGGAGGGCCTGCTCGACATGCTCGCGCCCGTCATCAGGCTCGAGCCCCTCACCTACGAGGAGCTCCTCGTGCTCATCGAGAAGCTGGCAGACATCCATGCGGGCTACTTCGGCTACACGCGCACCCTGAACGAGCAGGACCTCGTCACGTTCCTGCAGCTCGAGTACGGCCGCGTGGGCACCGAGACCCACCTCACGCCGCGCGAGGTCATCCGCGACTTCATCGAGATGCTCGACATCCTCTGCCAGAACCCGCAGCTCAGCGTCGCGGAGCTGCTCGGCTCAAACGCGCTCAGCCATGCGCCGCTCCCCGGTGACCCCGAGGAGCCCACGGCAGGCAGCCAGTTCGCGGAGTTCGAGATCTAGCGCGACGGGTGCGGGAGCTCGCCCATCGGCAGGATCTGGTTGAAGAGCATCACGTGCTGCTCGTCGCCAAGCTGCAGGTCACTGTGGTAATGGCCGCAATACCAGCGCTTGAGGCGTTGCTTGTCGATGCGCTCGTCCAGCTCGTCCAAGAAGCGTGAGAGGCGGTCTGCGGGGTCATACTCCTCGCAGTACCAGTCGGGCATCGCGGCATGCCGCAGGTGGCGCGGCACCTCATGCGTGATCACGTAATCGACGCTCCAGCCTACGCGGTCGAGGTTGGCACACGCCTCCTCGTATTCCTCGTCGCTCGGCAGCTCGCGCGGCCACCAGCCGACACCGGGCTGGCGCCAATCCGCGTCACGCGTGCGCGCACCGCCCATGGTGAACCACAGGCCGTCGTGGGCCATGTCAAAGAGCTGTCCACGCATGAGGTGGATGAGGTTCTCGTACCCGGGCACGCGGTGCACCTTGCCACCGTGCCACGTGGACACCTCGAAGCTGTCCAGTAGGTCGTGGTTCTCGTGGTTGCCGTCGATGAAGAGAGTGGTCCATGGTTGCTCGTTGAGCCAGCTGAGGAAATAGCGCTCCCGGTACTGAGGCGGGTTGTCCCACACGAGGCCGAAGTCGCCGAGTATCAGCAGGTAGTCGCAGCGCCTGAGCGTCTGGCCCTCCTGCCAGCAGTCAGGCGCGAGCTTGCCGATGCTCAGGCAGCCATGTATGTCGCCCGTCACGTAGGTGGCCATCGCTGCGCTCCTATGCCTTCTTCTTCGTGGCATCGCCACCGTTGCGCAGGGCGTTCAGGCAGAGCGCCAGCTCGCCTATCATGATGCGCTCGTGGTAGTCGTCCACGGGAATGAGCTCGGGAATGTAGTCGACAGGCGTGGTCTTGGCGAGCTCCGCGCGCAGGGGTTCCGGGTCGGGAATCATCTCCACAGCGACGTAGGCCGCCTCGGGAGCCACGCTGCTGATGCTGCAGAGCAGGAACTCGGCCACGATCTTGCACAGGCCCTCAGGGGACCAGCAGAGCTCCCGCACGTTATCCCACATGTCGAGGCGACGCGCCACGTAGCCCAGCTCACCGGCACCGCCCAGGCGGCCGCGCACGAGCCTGCCGTTGACGATGGTGCCCTGGCCGCCGACCAGGGCGCCCGTACGCTGTGTGTGCAGCACGATGGTCTCGTAGTCATCCTGCGTCACATAGCAGCCCACGGCAGCGGCATTCGCGTTGTTCTCCACGAAGACAGGCACCTCGAGCGCCTCCTCGAGATGGCCCTTGAGGTCAAACGGTTTGTCCTCAACTGCCGTGAGCCGCACCGTACCCTCGTGCACCGTACCAGGAATGGCCACGCCCACCGCGTCGAGCTCGCTGATGCGGTAGCCCATCACGCGGATGGCCGCCGCCACGTCCTCGAGGTCGCGGTAGTTGATGCGCTTCTTGTACACGTGGCCATCCAATGTGGTCTCGCCATGCTCGTACAGGCGATATCCGATGCGCGCGCCCTTGGGGCGGTGCACGACCGAGATGACGAGGATGCGCTTGTCGTTGGAGAGGTCACGCTCGATCTTGGTGTCGGGCGAGGCACCGCGCGCAGCACGGGCATCCTCGTCGAGCGCGCTCAAAAGGAGGTGGAGCGCGGCTGCCGCATCGTAGGCACCGAAGATCTTCGCGGGGATCTCCACTGCCGCGACCGTACCGATCCCCTCGGTCTCCTTCTGGTCGACGACCTTGACAGAATAGATGCGGTCCTTCGTGGCGACGACTTCCACCGTCACCGGTCCGTTCATTCCCTGGGCTGCTCCTGTACATGTCACCGCTTCCGCGGGGATATCCTTCAGGGCGACGCCGCTGTCGCTGGCGGTGTTCATCTTCAGGACATTGCCCAGATAGATCGGGACAATGATACCGACTACGATCAGCAGATACTGCAGGATCCGTTTTGTGTTATTCATACTTTTCCTCCCGGTGACTGTCAGATTGATATAAAACACTGATTATCAAACACACTTTTTATCATATCACCGTTTTCGTTCATTGGAAACAACAGACAGCAGTTTTATTCATGGTTTTCCGAAACATCTGAGAGTTCCTGGGCCCGTTCCAGCGCCGCGTAGATCCCGTTCCTCTCCAGCAGCTCCTGCCGGGTCCCCTGCTCCGGGATATGCTTTCCTTCCACCACGGCGATCCGGTCCGCGTTCCGCACGGTGGACAGCCTGTGGGCGATGACGATGCAGGTCTTTCCGACGGAGAGCCGCTCCAGACTCTCCTGGATCTTCTGTTCCGTCACGCTGTCCAGGGCGGAGGTCGCCTCGTCCAGGATCAGCACCCGCGGATTCTTTAAGAACACCCGGGCAATGGAGATACGCTGCTTCTGTCCTCCGGACAGCTGGATCCCGCGCTCTCCCACATAGGTCCGGTAGCCCTCCGGCATCTGCATGATGTCGTCGTGGATCTCCGCCCGGATCGCGGCCCGGACGATCTCCTCGTCCGTCGCGTCCGGTTTTCCGTAGCGGATATTGTCCATCACGGTCCCGGCGAACAGGAACACGTCCTGCTGGATGATGCCGATGTGCCGCCGGAGACTCTCCTGGGTCACCTTCCGGACGTCCTGTCCGTCGATCAGCACCGCCCCTTCCTTCACGTCGTAGAACCGCGGGATCAGGTGGCACATGGTGGATTTGCCGCCGCCGGAGGCACCTACCAGGGCGAAGGTCTCCCCGGGACGGATGTG
>CACYAX010000015.1 GCA_902772435.1 uncultured Coriobacteriaceae bacterium
TCTGACTTACCTCCCGTAAGTCAGACTGGATTGTTCGGGGTCAAAACCCGACCTTGGTTTGAGTCTGACTTACCTCCCGTAAGTCAGACTGGATTGTTCGGGGTCAAAACCCCACTTTAGGTCGAGTCTGACTTACCTCACGTAAGTCAAACTGGGTTGTTCGAGGTTGGAACCCGTCTTTGGGAGGAGTCTGACTTACCTCTCGTAAGTCAGACTGGACAGAACCAGTCCGAACCACCACCCTCACCCGACTCTGACTTACCTCTCGTAAGTCAGACTGGACAGAACCGGTCCGAACCTCCACCTTGGTCCCGTCCTGACCTACCACCAGCAAATCCAACCCAAATAGGAGCGCCCCTCCCGAGCGGCAGCCAGCCACTCGGGAGGGACGCGAACCAGTGCGGAAAACTCACCATCCAGAAGGAGATGCCCGGCTAGGACCAGCCCCCCTGCTAGTCGCGCGTCAGCTTGCGATGCAGGCGGTGCGGCTTGGCAGCCTCAGCCCCGAGCCGCGCGATCTTGTCCTTCTCGTAGCTCTCGAAATTGCCCTCGAACCAGTGCCAGTGACCCGGCGCGTCGTCAGTGCCCTCCCACGCGAGAATATGCGTCGCGATGCGGTCGAGGAACCAGCGGTCGTGGCTCGTGATCACCGCGCAGCCCGAGAACTGCAGCAGCGCCGCCTCGAGGCTCTCGAGCGTCTCGACGTCAAGGTCGTTGGTCGGCTCGTCAAGAAGCAGCAGGTTACCGCCCTGTTTGAGCGTCAGCGCGAGGTTGAGGCGGTTGCGCTCGCCACCCGAGAGCACGCCCGCCAGCTTCTGCTGGTCCTGGCCCTTGAAGCCGAAGCTCGCCACGTACGCGCGGCTCGGAATCTCGGTCTTGCCCACCTGGATGATGTCAAGCCCGTCGGACACGACCTCCCACAGGGTCTTCTCGGGATCAAGGCCGGCGCGCGTCTGATCAACATAGGAGATGCGCACGGTCTCCCCCAGCTCAAGCGTTCCACCGTCAAGCGGCTCCTGCCCGAGGATCATCTTGAAGAGCGTGGTCTTGCCCACGCCGTTGGGGCCGATCACGCCCACGATGCCGCCTTGCGGCAGCGAGAAGGTCAGGTCGTCAATGAGCACGCGGTCGCCAAACGCCTTGTGCAGGTGCTCGGCCTCGAGCACCTTGCGCCCCAGGCGCGGGCCGGCGGGAATCTGGATCTCCGAGAAGTCCAGCTTGCGCGTGCGCTCGGCCTCGGCCGCCAGCTGCTCATAGCGCTCGAGACGGGCCTTGTTCTTGGCCTGGCGCGCCTTGGGCGAGCTGCGCACCCACTCGAGCTCGTCGCGGAGCTTCTTGGCGCGCTTGGCATCCTGCTGGCTCTGCGCCTCAAGGCGGCGAGCCTTGGTCTCGAGGTAGGTGGAGTAGTTGCCCTCGTACGGATAGAGGCGACCACGGTCCACCTCGCAGATCCACTGGGCCACGTTGTCGAGGAAGTAGCGGTCGTGCGTGACGGCGAGCACCGCACCCGGGTAGTTCTTGAGGAACTGCTCGAGCCACAGCACGCTCTCCGCGTCGAGATGGTTGGTCGGCTCGTCGAGAAGCAGCAGGTCAGGTGCCTCAAGGAGCAGGCGGCACAGCGCCACGCGGCGGCGCTCGCCGCCGGAGAGCACGTTCACCGGCGCATCAGGGTCGGGGCACTGCAACGCATCCATGGCCTGCGAGAGCTGGCTCTCGAGGTCCCAGCCATTGGCCGCGTCGATCTCGTCCTGCAGGTGGCCCATCTCCTCCATGAGCGCATCGAAATCGGCGTCAGGCTCGGCCATCTCCTCGCCAATCTGGTTGAAGCGCTGCACCTTGGCGATGATGTCCGCAAACGCTTGCTCGATGTTCTCGATGACGGTCTTGTCCTCGTCGAGCGGCGGCTCCTGGAGCAGGATACCCACGGAATAGCCAGGCGACAGACGCGCCTCGCCCGCCGTGACTTCCTCCATGCCTGCCATGACCTTGAGCAGCGTGGACTTGCCCATGCCGTTGGGGCCAACCACGCCGATCTTCGCTCCCGGGAAGAAGCCCATGGTCACGTCGTCGAGGATCACCTTGTCACCGTGTGCGCGGCGCGCGCGATACATCTGGTAGACGAACTCTGCCATTGGGGGTTTACCTGCGCTTTCTCTCGTTGTGCAATAAAGTCTCCTGGCCGGACAATCCCGGCCACACGTTTCCCCTCTATTGTACGGGATGCCCGCCACCTCCTTTGATGCTCCAAGACCATCCTGCCGCAAGCACATACCAGGCCAAATCCAACTTGTACACACCCCATCAACCGCTTGCGCCGTCTATCTGACCTCTCAGGAAATCTTCTTGTAACAATTGGGATCTTCGGCTATGGTGTAGCCATCAAATAGTTCTCGTCGAGTACGAGCCGACCGGGGAGGTGATGCCAATGGACAGCGATAAGAGCCCTCAGTGGCTTCGCGCGAATGGCATCGCGTGTCCCGTCTCTCTCGTCTAGGTCCCAAAAGCCAGGACCCGTTTAGCGGCACAGGCGCCGCACAGCCCACGCAGAGCCAGGCAGACGGATGTACCAGTGCCAACCGCGCAAGGAGCTTGAGCGTCAACCGATGAGACGCTGTGAACCACCGGGCAAAGGGCCCGAAGAGTCCTGTTCCTCACGAGTAAAGGAACTCCAGTGGACTAGATGCGCCCAGGAAGGGCATAACGCGACTCGGGCGGGCGATCCCTTTGATCGCCCGCTTTTTTGCGTCGAAACTGAGACGGTGCCCCTCCCCCGCCTTGGGAGAGGGGCACCGTCTTGTCTGACGTCGCCGCCCTGGTGCCTAAGCCAGCTTGTTCACGCGCCGGTCATAGGTGAGCAGGCCGTTGGTCTCTTCCTCCACGTCGCTGATCTGCGTGTATACGTAGCCGGAGAGGCCCTGCGCCTCGAGGGCGTCCATTTTCGCGAGCATGGTGTCGAGCGCCTCGCGCCATGCGTCCATGCTCTCGAATTCGGCATACCCGTAGGTGTGGTCGAGCTGGCTGTGATCGGCGATGCGCCAGGTGAGGCCTCCGAACTCCGAGACCACCTGGGCGCGGTGGCCCTTCTTCCTGCGGCCCGCATACGGGTCCTTGAACATGTGCATGCCGCGGAAATAGTTGTGCACGGCATGGTAGTCGCCCACGCCCTGGTCGTACCAGCCGCTCGTGGAGATCACGGGACGCGTTGGGTCCATCTCCCACGCAAGCTGAGTCGCAAGCGCCGCGTCGAACTGCCCCCACGACTCGTTGAAGAGCACCCAGGTGATGATGCAAGGATGGTTGTAGAACCGCGAGATGGTGGCCGCCATGTTGTCGGTCCACGCCTTGCGGTATGCCGGGTCCGAGGCGCCGAGCTTGGCCTGGTTCTTGGCGGTGTCGTCGCGCATGGCATGCCAGGTGGTGCGGAAGAGCGTGGGGCGGTCACGCGCGTACTTGTCGAGCGGGTTGTCGCCGCCGGTGGGCATGTCCTGCCACACGAGGATGCCCAGGCGGTCGGCGTGCCAGTACCAGCGCTCAGACTCGCACTTGATGTGCTTGCGCACCATGTTGAAGCCCGCCTTGCGCACGAAGCAGAGGTCGAAGGACAGGGCCTCGTCGCTCGGGGCGGTCATGAGGCCGTCAGGCCAGTAGCCCTGGTCGAGCAGGCCGCGTACGAAGAAGGGCTTGTGGTTCAGGCAGAGGCGCTTCGTGCCGCTCTCGTCGTCTTCGATGGCGACGCACCTGAAGGCGCAGTAGCTGTCCACCACGTCGGTGCCATAGCGGATGCGGAGCTGGTAGAGGTAGGGATCGTCGGGCGACCAGAGCCGCGGAGCGGCGACCGGTATGGCAAAGCTCACGACGCCCACGCCCTCGGCGGGGTCCGCGCCACCCGTGGCCACCTTGATGCCCTCCGCATCGAGGATGTCGACGCTGAGCGGGGCCGTTCCCTCGAGCCATGCCGTCACGCGCAGCTCCTGGGCGTCAGGATCGGCATCGAGCCGAACGCTGTCGACATGCACGGCGGGCACGACCTCGGTCCAGACGGGCTGCCAGATGCCCGACTGTGCCGTGTACCACATGCCACTGCGCGCGATGCGCTGCTTTCCGCGCAGCTGCGTGCCCGTTTCGCTGGGGTCGTACACGCAGAGCTCGAGGACGGTCTCCCCCGCCGCGAGCTCGTCGGTCACGTCAAAGGAGAAGGGCTGGTATGCGCCCTCGTGGGTACCGATTAGCGTGCCCCCGAGATAGACGGCACAGGCATGGTCGACCCCGTCGAAGTGCAGGATGAGGCGCTGGTCTGCCCCACCGCTTCCCTTGAAGTCGGCACGTGAGAGGGGGCGCCGGTACCAGAGCAGCTCCTGCGGCTGGAGCTGGCGGTTCACGCCGGAAAGCGAGGCCTCGGGCGAGAACGGCACGCGGATCCGACCGTCCATGGCAGGGGGCGCGGCGGTGCTGGCCCATGCCGTCGCGGCATCAGCGCAGCTCACGAAGGCGTAGTCCCACCAGCCGTGCAGCACGTGCACGGTCGCGCGCGCAAACTGCGGGCGCGGATGCTCCGCACGGGGGACGGCCTCCTCATCGCCCATGAGGGCCTCGCCCCATGGCGTCACGAGGGGACTCAGCTCCTCGGGACCATAGTCTTTCGGGATGCTCTTGATGACGCGTACGATATCGAGGTCCATGACCTCTCCTTCCCTAAGTCTGCTGTCATTAAGGATACGACTTGGGAGTGGGAGCGTCCCAACTCTCCCAACGAACGGCAGGGCAACGGTGAGACACCCCACCAGCGTTGAAGCGCCGTTTTCTCACGATGATACAAAAAGTTATTAGTGGTAAACTTTTTGCTCAGCCAGAGGGGGCAGGCACCCACAGCTGAAACGGAGCCCGTCATGCTACGGAAGCTTTTCCACGCCACTTCCCGCCGCGCGCGCACGATGCTCGCGTTCGCGCTCGCCGCGACGGTCACGCTCGCGTCCACGCCGCTCGTCGCCCACGCCGAGACGGCATCCTCGGTCGACAAGGCCGAGACCGTCTATGTCTACGCCGACGCAGCGGGCACCGTCCAGAGCGTGAGCGTGAAGGACATCCTGGCCAATGACGCGGCCGCTGACGAGGTGGTTGACAGGACTTCGCTCACCGCCCTCACCTCTTCGACCGACACGAGCTATACCACGCGCGAGGACGGGACGATCGCCTGGCAGGCAGAGGGCGACGAGGTGCAGTACAAGGGCACCTCCACAGACACGCCGCCCCTCGCCATCCACGTGACGTACAAGCTCGACGGAAAAGACGTCACGCCGCGCGAGCTCGCGGGCAAAAGCGGACACGTCGAGATGACCTACGCGTTCACCAACGATTCCTGCCAGACCGAGCTCGTCAACGGGCGGCTCGCGCGCATCTACACCCCCTTCGTGGCCGTGACGTCGCTCACGCTTGACCGCGACGTCTTCAGCAACGTGCGCGTCGAGAACGCCAAGATCACCGATGGCGCGAATTCCCTCACCGTCATCGGCTACGCCCTCCCCGGCCTCGCCGAGAGCCTCGACCTGTGCGACGAGGACATCTCCCTGCCCGACTCCTTCACCATCACGGCCGACGTGGAGGGCTTCGCGCTTGGCTCCGCGACGACCATCGTCACGCCCGAACTCCTCTCAGACCTTGACACCTCCGACCTCGACACGGGCGAACTCAAGGACGCGCTGTGCGCGCTGCAAAACGCCATGGACCAGCTCGTGCTGGGCTCGACCCAGCTCACCGAGGCCCTCAGGCAGATCACGCAGGGGCAGAGCAGCCTCGAGAGCGGCATCGCGGCCTTCAAGACCCAGGCAACCACCCTGAACGAGGCAACGGGCACGCTTGCCGAGGGAGCTGACGCCCTCGCCACGGGCATCGGAGGAGCCGAGACGGGCGCAGACGAGCTCGAAGGCTACGCGCAGTCCGCCACCGACCTCTCGGCTGGAGCCGTGTCCTCCATGGGAACGGCCGCAGAGCAGCTCTCTTCCGTCGCCGAGCAGCTGGGACAGGCGGGAACGGCCGTCGAGCTGGCCATGGGCGCGTCCAGCGCCCTGGCGAACACCGTCACGGAGGAGCTCCTTGCTCGTGTCCAGGACGCCGCCGTGACGGCCCAAGATGCGGCAACCACCCTCTCAGGACAGGCCGGAACCCTCACGGCAGCTCGTGACGCGCTTGCCGCCATAGACCGCACGGGCCTGAGCGAGGAACAGGTCGCGAACCTCGATGCGGCCATCAGCGCCCTGGATGCCTCCCTCGCACTCGACCTCGAGGGAGTCGCCTCAAAGCTCGGGGCCGCCCATGAGGCGTTGGGCCAAGTGAGCCCCGTGGACACGAGCGCCCTCGACGAGCAGCTTGCCTCGATCGCGGGCAGCCTCGGCACCGCGCAAGAAGACCTTGCGGGTGCGGGCACCAGCCTGACGGACGCCGCGACGGGCGTAGGTACGGCACAGGCCGTGACCGCTGGCGTTACGGACGGCCTCACCGAGCTTAAGGACGGCCTGTCCGATGCCCACGACGGCGCCGTGCAGCTCTCGGAGGGCATCGCGCAGCTCGACCAGTCCATGCCTACCGTCATCGAGGGCCTAGACTCCCTCAAGGGCGGCGCTGCGCAGCTCACGAGCGCGCTCACCGCCGCAACCGACGGCTCCTCGACGCTCTCGAGCGGCCTCGCGCAGATGAACTGCCAGGGCATCTCCGAGCTTGCCGACACCTTCGACGGCGACATAACGGGGCTGACCGAGCGCCTCAAGGCCGTGACGCGGGCGGCGGGTTCCTATCAAAACTTCGCGGGAATCGCCGAGGGGGCCACGGGATCGGTCACGTTCATCTACAAGCTCGACGGCATCGGGGAATAGGACGCCCCACACGGGAGGCGCCGTCGCACGCAGGCAGTTTCGTCCGTGCGCCGTCTCCATCGTTACTCCTCATCGTCAAGCAAACTTTACCTGCTCAAACGCACTTTATCCCCGATTCTCGCCCGATGACCGAGACGGTTAACCTCCATCGACTTATGGCCGCGCTCGCAATGTCACAATGCCAAGCATGAATGCCCTACGACCGTAAAGGAGCCACCTATGGCTGGAACCATCCGCAAGGTCAACGTCGTCGGCCACCAGCATCCCGACACGGACAGTATCTGCTCCGCAATCTCCTATGCCTACCTCAAGAGCCAGGTAGACCCGGATACCGAGTACGAGGCACGCCGCGCCGGGGCCATCAACCGCGAGACCGCTTTCGTTTTGCAGCACTTCGGCTTCGAGGAGCCGCGCCTGATCACCACCGCCACGCCCCAGATGAAGGACGTGAACTACAACAAGGCCGGCGCCATCGACCGCGAGACCAGCCTCTACCGCGCCTGGAACCTGATGCGCGATGACCGCACCTCCACGCTCTGCATCGCTGACGAGGACGGCAACCTCGAGGGCCTCATCGCCGTGAAGGACGTCGCCAACGCCAACATGGACATCCTCGACAGCCAGATCATCGGCCGCTCCCAGACCCGCTTCAGCAACATCATCGAGACGCTCCAGGGCGAGCTCGTCGTGGGCGACCCCGACGGCCTCGTGACCACGGGCAGCGTCATCGTCGGCACGAGCCCCGAGATGATGGAAGACATCATCCAGAAGGGCGACGTCGTCCTCACCACCAACCGTTATGAGACCCAGGACTACGCCGTGCGCGCCGGCGCCAGCCTGCTCATCGTCTGCAACTCCGCCCGCGTCTCCGCCGTCGTGCGCGAGGTCGCCGAGGAGCGCGGCTGCGCGATCATCACCACCAAGTTCGACACCTACGCGGCTTCCCGCCTCATCACCATGTCGATCCCCGTGCGCGCCAAGATGCTCGACGCCGACCTCGTGGACCGCTTCTCCGTCAACACCGCCGTCGAGGATGCCCAGAAGGTCGTCGCCCGCACCGGCCACCGCTTCTTCCCCGTCCTCAACGAGCAGGGCCACTATGACGGCATCGTGACCTCCTCCGACATGATCGCCCCCAAGAAGAAGCACATCATCCTCGTCGACCACAACGAGCGCAGCCAGGCGGTCTACGGCCTCGAGCAGGCCGAGATCATGGAGATCATCGACCACCACCGCATCGGCTCCATCGAGACGAGCAACCCCGTGCTCTTCCGCAACATGCCCGTGGGCTGCACCTGCACCATCGTCTATGATCTCTTCCAGGAGAACGGCGTCGAGATTCCGACCAACATCGCGGGCCTCATGCTCTCCGCCATCCTCTCCGACACGCTCTGCTTCCGCTCCCCCACCTGCACCCCGCGCGACGTCTTCGTGGGCAAGCAGCTCGCCAAGATCTGCGGCGAGGATCCCGAGACCTACGCCGACGCCATGTTCGACGCGGGCGCCGACCTCACGGGCCGTACGGCTGACGAGGTCTTCAACTCCGACTTCAAGGTCTTCAGCCGCGGCAACATCCGCTTCGGCGTGGGCCAGGGCTCCTTCATGACCGAGTCCTCGCGCAAGGCCGCCGAGGAGCTCGTCGGCCCGTACCTGGCGGACGGCGCTGCCGTGAACGAGCTCCCGATGGTCTTCTACCTCTTCACCGACGTGAAGAGCCAGTCCTCCGACATGCTCTACTGGGGCGCTGCGGCCGAGGAAGTCGCCAGCAGGGCATTCAGCACCTCCCCCGCTGACGGCGTGGCCGTGCTGCCCGGCGTCGTGAGCCGCAAGAAGCAGGTCATCCCCGCCCTCATGGAGACCCTGCAGCGCATGCAGGAGGAGCAGGAGTAAGCTTCCTCCGGCAATGAGCCACAGAAGGCGGGCCACGCGTTTGAGCACGTGGCCCGCCTCTTTTGTCTCGGGGAACTGCGGGTGCGAGGGACGGCGAAGGAAAACCTACGCCTGCCGCTTGTCACACCCGTCCTCGTGGCCAAGCGACGCACGGAACTCCGCGAAGCGTTCCTCAGGCGGCAGCGTGGCCAGCAACCCGCCGAACACCCACGCGTTTCCGAACGAGAGGAACATCGTGCCCACGGCACCGCCGAGCGCGGTCTCGGGTCCCAGGAGATAGCCGACGGCGAGGCAAGGCAGCATGCCCACGAACAGGGTGAACCAGCGCGCCGTACGCGGATACGGTGTCTTCCCCTCGCTGAACGCCTTCCACTGCACCGCGATCATCGGCACCCAGAACACGACGAGCAGCGCATACGCGGGCAGGCAGAACCAGGGGTACAGGACGTCGATCATCTGGGACGCCTTCTCGGGACTGAGCTCCCAGACGTATTTGTAGGCGATGTTGAACACGGCCACGTTGAGGTGACAGGCAGCGGGCGCGAGCCAGATGTAGGCGAAGATGCCGGAGCGAAAGACGTGCGCGTAGCGCGGCGCGGCATCAGCCATCAGGCGGTAGACGCCGAAGTATGAGAGGCCCTCGAGGAAGATGCCGAAGAATCCCAGCAAGCCCCCGACGACGAGCTGCGTGTCCGAAAGGTTGGGCGCCGTGGCCAAAATGCCTTCGAAGAGGCCCTCCGCTGCGACGGGCACGCCATAGCCCAGCAGGAAATCACCAACACCTGTCAGCACTGAGGCAACGAACCCAATCGTAAGCAACTTCTTGATGCGTGCGCGGTTGAGGTTGCTGTCGATGCCGATGCTGTTCATCTCTGCTGCCGTGGGGCCTCATAACTACGTAAGTAAGCGTATGCTAACTCACTATACACCCGCCAGGCCCCATCGGGACCGATCCGCACGCCCGCAGGCAGAGAGGCACTCCGGCAGCCTTACGCCGCCTTACCGGCCTTCCCGTACCCCACGACCACGAGCACCGCGGTGACGCTCGCCATGGCCAGCATGACCCACAGCGTGAGCGTGTACCCACCCGAGAAGTCGTACATGAAGCCGATGATCGAGGAGAACGCGGCGTTGGCCACGTTGCCGCCAAACGACATGGTCGGGTACACGCGCGTGTAGTTCTCCACGCCGAAGACGTCGCGGGTCATCATGGTGATGCCCACCGTGCCGATGGAGTAGCACAGGCCGTAGAACACCGCCGCCACGACCATGGCAAGCGGGCCGCGCACGAACAGGAACATCAGGATGGCCACGATCACGAGGCAGCAGTACAGCAGGATGGACTTGCGGCCTCCGAAGCGGTCCACGAGCGCACCGAGCACGATCTTGCCCACCGTGTTGGCGACCATGGAGGCAGAGAGCATGGTGGCGCCGACGGCCGCACCCAGCCCGAAGTTCTCGGCCATGCCCTAGAAGTGCTGCGGGAGGCTCGTGGTTCCCGAGCCGATGACGGAGAAGCCGAGCACGATGGCGAAGAGCACCATGCTGAGGGGAGCCGCCGCGGTCTTGGCCGTGGGCTCCACGGCGGCAGTACGCGTGCCCTCTTCGGCACCGTAGGCCGCAAGGCCCGACTCCTCCGGCCTGAAGCTCGGCACGAAGAGCAGGGCCGGAAGGCTGAGCACCACGTGCAGCACGGCAAGCACGAGGTAGCCCATGCGCCAGCCGCTCGACTGGATGATGCCCGAGACGATGGGCGAGAACACAGCGCCCGCGATGCCCGAGAACCCGAAGACGATGCTGGTCACGAGGCCGATGGCCGCCACGAACCAGTTGCTCACGACCGTGGTGGCGAAGACCATGCCCACGATACCTGCGGCAAAGCCTCGAACCACGCAGAGCGCGTACATGGCCACGATGCCGTGGCAGAAGGAGAGCCCCGCAGTCGAGGCCGCAAGTGCCACCGTTGCGCCGAGGATCAGCGGCCTCGGACTCTTCATGCCCATGAACTTGGGCGCCACCATACCCCCGAGTGCGAAGCAGATGTTGCAGATGGTGAGCGTGAGGCTGACCTCGCCTCTCAGGATGCCCAGCTCCTCCGAGACCGGCGTGAAGAAGAGCCCGGCCACGTTGGTGACGAGGCCCACGCCCGACGCGATGAGGCCGCACATGGCGATGAGCACGAGCAGGTGTCTACGAGGGAATTTCGGCATGTCAGCCCCTTCGGTCGCCGTTGAGCACGCATGACTTAGTAGCTTAATTTATCTGCCACCTTCTTGTCACGTGCGGCAATGACCTCGCAATACCTGAACGCGCTTCAGCTTTGCCCCGACACGGTCTCTCGCCCGAGGCCCTACGCCAGGCCATCCCACTCGCGCAGGAACGCCTCAAGGAACGCGTGCATGGTAGCATCACGCCCCTCCGCGAGGCGCTGGCCCGCGGCGGTGCACATCATGCCCTTGAGCTTGAAGAGCTTGTCATAGAAATGCTGAACGGTCGTGGTGGGATCAACGCCCGTGGGGTCGTGCATCGCACGTCCGTGCGAACCGCCAAACGCGAAGGTGCGCCCCACGCCGATGGCCCCGATGGCGTCGAGGCGATCGGCATCGCGCACACAGGCGCTCTCAAGCGACGAGGGCATCGCGTCGCCGTTCTTGGAAAACGACACCTCACGAATGGCCGTGAGCACGGCTTCGGCATCGCGCTCCCCCACGCCATGCTCGTCGAGGAACGCCCGCGCGTTGCCGAGGCTCTCGGTCGTCTCAGGCGAGAGCTTCGCGTCGTCGACGTCGTGCAGCAGGGCCGCGAGGCAGACGATGCCCGCATCGGCACCCTCATCAGCAGCGATGCGGCGCGCGAGGAGGAATACCCGCAGCGTGTGCTGGAAGTCATGTCCCGACGCGTCTCCCGCGAAGAACTCGCGCGCGTAACCTTCGGCCGCGGCGAGCACCGTATCGTCAATCATGGGTTCCCCCTTCACAGGTCCAGTTCGGTACGCACGGGAATGCCTCGCGCAAGCAGCATCTCGGCGAAGACGCCGTTGCCCTCTATGAGCTTGCGCGAGAAGGTGCCGTCGTAAATGCATCCGCAACCGCAGGAAGGGCTCTTCGCCTTGAGGATGGCCTCAGCGCAGCCGTGCTCCTCGCAGATGCGCAGTGCCCGCTCGGCGCCGCGCGCGAACTCCGCCGTCACGTCAACGCCTTCCGCATTGACCACGCACGCACCCAGCCGCTCGCTCGGCACGCGTGGCGTGGGAAGGCCGCCCAAGACCTCGGGGCACACGGTCACTGCCACGCCCTCCGCAACGAGCTGGGCCACCGCTTCCACGCGGTTGTCCTTGCCGTCATAGCGGCACGATTCGCCCGCTAGGCACGCGCTCACCACCAGCATGCGGCTCCCTTCCCTCTAATTGTGCCCTCAGGCTGCGATTTGTCTAAGCATACCGCTCCACACGCCAGAAGTGTGCCTGTGACATGTTAGGATGAATACAACGCCAACCACCGCAGGAGGTTCCCATGAGCAAGATCGTGTTTCTCGACGTAGACGGCACCCTCATCGACTACGAGGCCAAGTGCCCCGAATCCGCCAAGAAGGCCATCGACCTAGCCCGTGCCAACGGCCACAAGGTCTATATCTGCACTGGTTGCTCCAAGGCCGAGATCGAGCAGCGCGACCTCCCCGAGCTTGACGGCATGATCGGCGCCAACGGTGGCTACGTGGAGGATGACGGCCAGGTCGTCATGCACCAGGCCCTCACCGTCGACCAGGTCAAGCACATCGTCGACTGGTGCAACGGCCGCGAGCTGGGCTTCTACCTCGAGGCAAACAGCGGCATGTACATCAACCACTGGTTCGAGGTCCAGGCTCCCGCCACCATGTACAAGTACGCCATGGGCAAGGGCGCCAGCGAGGAAGACGCCAAGGCTGCCGGCCAGAGCTTCGTCAACTCCATGATCCGCACCGACGACCTCTATCGTGACGACGTCAACAAGGTGAGCTTCATCCTCTCCAGCTACCAGGACCACGTGGACTCCCGCACCGAGTTCCCCGACATGGAGGCCAACACCTGGGGCGGCAAGGACGAGCAGGCGCTCTTCGGCGACCTCGGCCCCAAGGGCATCACCAAGAAGAAGGCCATCGAGGTCCTGCTCGAGCACCTCGGCGCCAGCCAGGCCGACACCATCTCCTTCGGCGACGCCAAGATTGACCTCTCCATGTTCGAGCTCTGCGCCTACAACGTGGCCATGGGCAATGGTGGCAAGGAGATCAAGGAAGCCGCTGACTACATCACCGACGACGTGAACGAGGACGGCCTCTACAACGCCTTCAAGCACCTCGGCCTCATCTAAGACCGTCTCACTTTTGCAGACGAGCAGGCTCGCCTCCAAACGGAGGCGAGCCTTTTTGTGGACAACCTTGTAGCTAATCAGTTGTTACTGCTGGGCTTCAGCGGATGGTTCCGCGCTGGCCTGCTCATCGCTGGCCTGCTCTTCCTGCTCTTCCTCGGAAGGCGGCGCCACCAAAGACCCCGCCGTACACGACGCGCAGCCCTTGAGGGCGCCCACGAGCAGGGTGAGTGCAATCAGCACCGCGATTGCCAGCATCTTGAGCAGTTCGAGCAGGCGCCTGCGACGTTCGCTGGCCTCGTCTTCCTCCTCTTCGTCCTGCTCCTCGTCCGTATCGGGATCGTCATCGTCAAACGAGTCGAGCGTGCGCACGATGGGCACGGATTCGGGCAGGGTGGCATAGCTGTTGTGCGGCACGTCGGCAAACTCAGAGGTGAGAGAGGTGGCCAGCGCGGCAGAGAGCACCGCCCGCTTGGCCACGGTCCCCACCCTGTCGAAGTCGAAGTCGAGGTTGACGTCCTCGTCGTCACACGCAGCCGACGCGTTCACCGAGCCCTGGAGGCCTGCCCAGACCACGGGTTCAGCGTCATCGTCAAACGTGAATCCCTCTTCGTTGTCCACGCGCCCTCCCCTCAGTGCAGACACCCTCAGTGTACCCATCGGGGCATGACTTGAGCGGGATTCGGATGCGAACGTGCGCGGGGCAGCGGTCATGAGCCGCGAATTGACGCTGCCAGGAGGCTCTCGTCAGCGCACGGGCACGGTCTAGGCGAGCCGCAGGGACGGGTGCTGCATCTTGTGCAGGAACGCGCGCTCGACCTCATGGATCGCACAGGTCTTGTCTGCGGCCACGATGAGCCACCCCTCCGCGCTGTGGGGAGGAATGTGTCCGATGGGCCACATATGGTGCAGAATCGCGTCGGCCTGAAGGTCGTTGACCCCGTATTCCTCGCGCGCGATGCGACAGCCTTCCTGTGGATGCGTGTATGCCTTCAAGCGCGACGGGCTGAAGAAGACGTCGTCTTCCGTCATGCCGATGTCATGCAGGAGGGCCGCGCGCACGAGGTCCACCTCGGACACGACGGTCCCGCGCTGCGCAAGCTGCCGAGCGTACCTCAGCGCGCATGCCGCCGTGCTCAGGCTGTGCAGGGCGACGTTGCCTTCCTTGCTATGGTGGGGAATACTCCAAGCCTTCTCGAAACGGGCGGAACGGATGATGTCCTCACCCATGCGCACGACGTCTCTGCCAAGCTCTTCCCTCTTGATATACATAAGGCTTCCCAAAGCCTCCTCTTGTGTCCCGCGGGACACCTCGGTTGCAGTTCCCATGATACGGCCCGCGCGGTGGGTTTGGCCCGCAGCGGAGCCTGATACACGATACAGACGCAGAGCTTCGTGTGCCCATACATCCGCCCTTTGATACGGCAAAGGTGGTGGATTGACACGCGGACACCCTGCGAAACCACATATCTGCCACATTGCGCTCCACCGCTAAAACGGGCGCTGACCTGCGTCAACGCCCGTTATTACGTCGCTTTGTGATGACGTGTGCCTATTCTTGCACGTGTTCCTGGCCGCTCAGGCACTGCGGGCACAGCCCGAATGCCGTCATCGTATAGGTCTCGATACGGCCGCCGTCTGCTGACGTGCGCGGAAGGCAGGCACGCGTCTCGTCGGGTATCTCGAGGTCACGGATCATCCCGCAGCTGCGGCAGATGAAGTGACCGTGGCCCTCGGTCCGCCAGTCGTAGTGCTCCACGCCCTGGGGGCTCAGCACCCGTGAGATCCGCCCGTGGTCTTCCAGGAAGTGCAGGTTCTTATAAACCGTGCCGAGGCTCAGGTCAGGGAACTCGGGACGCAGCGCCAGGTAAATCTCCTCGGCGCTGGGATGGTCGTCCCGTGACAGGATCCACTCGTAGATCCGCTCCCGCTTGCGGGAGTAGCGAACCTTCTTTTCCTCTGCCACGGGACCGCCCCCAACCTTATCGCGTCATGGACTCGACGAACCAGATGTTCTTAGTATACTGGCCGATCTGCTCCTCCATCATGGCCACCACCTCGAAGGCGTCCTCTTCGTTGGCAGCCATGCGGATGGCGGCCGCCTGGGCCTTGAGATGCTTCATGTCGGCCAGCAGGATGGCCAGGGCCTCGGGGATGGCGACCTCAGCGGAGGGAAGCTCCTCGATGTCGGCGAGGGCCAGGTACTCCTTCAGAGACGCGGCCGGCAGCTCGCCGTTCATGCGGATGAGCTCCGCGACCTCGTCGAGGGCGCCCGCATAGCCGTCGTAGATGCCCTCGAGGTACTCGTGGACTGCCTTGAACTGGGGGCCGACGACGTTCCAATGCAGGTTGTGCGTCTTGATGTAGGAAACGCCAAGGTTGGCGAGGTAGCCGTTCAGCTGGGTGGTGAGGTTGTTGCTCATGGTGTTCTCCTTTGCGTTGTGCGTTTGTCCGTTCTTTCTTGTTAGTAGTACTATACCCAAATCTTGCTTCTTTAATAATAATAATTATCTTTATTGTTAGTTTATGGAAACCTCCTGTAGGACCTGGTGAACGCCTTAGGACGGTCGATGTTCCCGCCGCTGGGCAACAGCGTCCGCACAGCCCTACCCCGCATAACAGGTACACTATCGGTAGCAACGCATCGTCGGGGAGGTGCGCCATGGCCACGATAGGGACCGCATTCAGGGACTGGGTGCTTGCCCAGCATGTCCAAGGGGCAACGCCTGTCGCCGTCGACCATGACCACATCCGGATCGAGACCGCGACCGCCGTCGCCGAGGTGAACCTCTACCCCTACGAGGACGGGCGCGAGATAGCCGAGTACCGCATCTCGCGCGTCTCCGACGGGGAGCCTGTCTTCTTCCTGCACGTGATGCTCGACGACCTCACCCGCGCCCAGGAGCTCTTCGGCGAGATGGTCGAGGCACTGGCAGGCGAGGCAGACTACCGGACCACGAAGATCCTGCTCTGCTGCACCTCTGCCCTCACTACCAGCATGTTTGCCGCGAAGATGAACGACGTGGCCAAGGCCATCGCCCTCGACTACGAGTTCACGGCCCTGCCCATAGGCCAGGCGCTCACGGCCTCAGACGATTACGCGGCCGTGCTGCTCGCGCCGCAGGCAGGCTATGTGCGCCAGAAGATGGCCGCGGCGCATCCCGACGCGCTCGTCTTCGAGATTCCCGGCAAGATCTTCGGCAGCTACGACGCGGCAAGCGCCGTACGCCTGCTCATGCACGCCATGCGCGAGACGAATACGGCAGACGTGGCGCCCGAGAGCCTCAAGGCGGTGCGTGGGCTCACCGACAACCACCAGGTGCTCATCATCACGCTCTTCTCGATGCGCGACTACGCGAGCCTGGGCTATCGCATCTACGATCGGGGCGCGGTCGTCAGCCAGGGCTCGGTGCGCAAGCCCAAGCTTGACTTCCGCGATGTGGAGGACCTCGTCGAGACGCTCTTCGCGCGCAACCCCGCCATGAAGGACCTCGACGCCATCGGCATCGCGGTGCCTGGCGTCACCTGCCGCGGCGTCGTGACCCTCGAGAACTTCAGCGAGGAGGGCTACGATCTCGGGCGCATCCTCGCCCGGCGCTTCGGCATACCTGCCTACCTCGACAACAACTGCAACGCGGCGGCCGTGGGCTGCTACGTGAGCCAGGAGAAGTACGAGAGCCTCGTCTTCTTCCGCCACGCCTTCGGCCATCCCGCAGGCGGCTTTGGCACCGTGATTGACGGCAAGCTCCTCAAGGGACGGGGCAACCTTGCCGGCGAGCCCAAGTACTACGAGCGCCGCTTCGCGTTCGACACGGACTTCGAGAGCGTCGTCCTTTCGGAGAGCGGCATGCACCTGCTCGCGGAGGACGTGGTGCTCTCCGCCATCTCGCTCATCTCGCCCGAGGCGGTCTACCTCGCAGTGGACACCATCGACGACGGGGAGGAGTTCCGGCGGTCGCTCGCCAAGGTGCTCGGCGACGAGTACGCGCCTCCCGTGCACATCGTCAACGACTACGTCGAGCGCGTCTACCTGGGCGAGCTTGCCATGGCCATGCAGAAGCTCCGCGACCCGTACTACAGGAGCCTCGGCGTGGGCATGTGGCACGGCATCGCCCCACGCGCGGTGTGAGAGCCTGACCAGCAGACGCATGGCCAGCTCACGAATCTTGCCATCTGGGCGCCCCGCGACGCTTCAGCCCTCGTGCACGAACCGCGGTATTTCCCGTCACCTGCGCCCGTTGCGGGCGTGGCGGGCTACAATGGTGCGCGCAACCTTCGTGGAGAGGAGCCTTCGTGCTCGGAATGCGCGCCCGCATACCCAAGAACTTCGACCTCGAGGAGCGTCTCGAGCGCTACTCATGCGCCATCGAGCGCCATCCCAGCTCCTATGCCGGACGCTGGGCCGAGGCCTGCACGCCCCTCGGGCAAGAGGTCGCGTTCCGCGAGGTGCGGCTTGACCTGGGCTGCGGGAAGGGCCAGTTCGCCGTGGAGGCCGCACGCCGCGAACCCGACGTGCTCTTCGTGTGCCTCGATGCCGAGCCCCTCTGCATCGCCTATGCCGCGCAGCATGCGGTGGAGGCGGAGCTGCCCAACATGGTCGTCGCGCCCGCCATGGGCACGCAGGTCGTGCAGTTCTTCGGCACGCACGAGCTCTCGCGCATCTACATCAACTTCCCCACGCCGTTCCCCCGCAAGAAGGAATCGGACCGGCGTCTCGTGAGCCTCGAGCGCCTGCTTGACTACCGGAAGGTGCTCGCGTCGGACGGCTCGCTCATCTTCAAGACCGACAGCCAGCCGCTCTTCGACTTCGCGCTCATCCAGTTCGA
>CACYAX010000016.1 GCA_902772435.1 uncultured Coriobacteriaceae bacterium
ATGCGTAAGAACGTCCTCGACTACGACGACGTCATGAACACGCAGCGCCAGGTCATCTACGAGGAGCGCAACAAGATCCTCGACGGCAAGGACCTGGTCGAGCACGTGAGCGAGGTCACCTACGACACCGTGCAGCGCAAGGTCGCCGAGTACTGCCCGGAGAACCTTAGCAACGACGAATGGGATTACGAGGGGCTCGATCGCTGGATCGAGGGCCTCACGGGTCGCGAGGACGTGCCGGAGTTTGACGAGGACGCCGACCAAGGCGACGTCACCGACGCCGTGGACGACTACGTGAACGCCTGCTACGCCGAGAAGAGCGAGCGCCTCTCCGACAAGGTCATGCACGAGCTTTCCGCCCAGGTCATGCTCCGCGTCATCGACACGCGCTGGATGGCCTACCTGCAGGAGATGGACTACCTCAAGACGGGCATCGGCCTGCGCGGCTTCGGCCAGCGCGACCCGCTCGTGGAGTACAAGAGCGAGGCCTACGCCGCCTTCACCGAGCTCGTCAACACGATGTACGAGGACTTCCTGCGCACCATCCTGCGTCTTGAGCTCGCGCGCACGCGCGTGCCGGCTCCCGACGCCGAGGGCGAGCCCGAGGGCCTGCGCGGGGCGCAGTATTCCGGCCCCTCCGAGGTCGCGGGCACGCAGAGCGCGTCTGCTGCCGCTTCGGGTGCCTCTCAGCGGGCGGCCTCCGGTCGCATGCCGGCGGCGGCTCCCCAGGCGCCTACGCCCAAGCCGATCACCTATCGCAAGGCCGAGGACAGCGATCCCTACGTGGGCGTGGGCCGCAATGACCCCTGCCCCTGCGGGAGCGGCAAGAAGTTCAAGAACTGCCACGGGCGCCCGGGAGCGCGATAGATGGCTGAGGTGACGCGGCCCGACCTGGGGGCGCTCGAGCGCTACCTGGTCGAGGTCGAGGGATACTTCCACCTTGACGAGCGCAGGCGTGACGTCGCGGCCCTCGAGGCACAGAGCATGCAGGACGGCTTCTGGAACGACGCCGACGCTGCCCGCTCCGTCATGGAGCAGCTCGCGCGCGCCAAAGAGGACGTCGAGGCGCTCGAAGGCGCCCGCGCCAAGCTTGAGGACGCGCGCGCGGCCCTCGAGCTGGCGGACGAGATGGAAGACGAGGACCTGCTCGTCGAGGCTGCCGAGCTCTCGGAGTCGCTGCGCCATGACCTCGGAGAGCTCGAGCTCGCGAGCTGGTTTACCGACGAGCTCGACCACGGCGACGCGATCGTGACGGTCAATCCCGGCCAGGGCGGGCTCGAGGCCCAGGACTGGTGCTCGATGCTCTTCCGCATGTATCAGGCATACTGCGCCCGCCGCGGCTGGAAGGTCACGGTCAACGACGCGACTCCGGGCGAGGCCATCGGCCTTGACCGCGCCACGTTCACGGTCGCAGGCCACAACGCCTACGGCATGCTCCGCGCCGAGCAGGGTGTGCACCGCCTCGTGCGCATCTCGCCCACCGACGCCAAGAAGCGCAGGCAGACGACGTTCGCGGGCGTGGAGGTCCTTCCCGTCCTGCCCGACACCATCGAGGTCGACATCAAGGACGAGGACCTGCGCGTCGACGTCTACCATGCGTCGGGCCATGGCGGCCAGGGCGTCAACACCACCGACTCGGCCGTGCGCATCACGCACCTTCCCACGGGCATCGTGGTCACCTGCCAGAACGAGCGCAGCCAGATCCAGAACAAGGCGTTCGCCATGGGCATCCTCCGCTCCAAGCTCTACGAGCTCGAGAAGGAGCGCCGCGCCGCAGAGCTCGACGAGCTCCGCGGTCCCAAGCATGACATCTCGTGGGGCAACCAGATCAGGAGCTACGTGCTCTACCCCTACCAGCTCGTGAAGGACCTCCGCACCGACGTGGAGACGGGCAACGTCGACTCCGTGCTCGTCGACGGCGACCTGGACAAGTTCATCGTCGGCTACCACCGCTGGGTCGTGGGGCAGGGCTAGCCCACCCGTGCGGGTCAGGCCTCCCGTCCCGGCTGAACGGGCTTCGTGTTTTGTGGTATTGCCGTGCGCTTTGCATGGGGAGCCTTTGGTGTTCGGCCCTATTCAGCAGCTAAATGACAAAAACACCATGTCAGTCTGTTATGATTCTTTGCGCACTGTCAGCATCGCAAGGCAAAGAAAAGGAGCTCTTGTGGCAAGCCATTTTCGCAGCAGCGAGCGACAGGGGTCGGAAGAGCTGGAAGCCAAGCTTCCCGTGATTCCGGACTTGTCGGAGGATCAGACGGCCGACCAGGCCGCTCCTGAGATCGCCAGCGCTTCTCAGAGCGTTGTCGAGCCCGCTCCGATGCCGCAGCAGGACGAGGCGTCCGTACCCTCCGTCGAAGCTCAGGTCCCCGTCATGGCGGCACCTGCGTTCGTCGAGGCGCCGGCGCGCGAAGAGGCCCCTGAGATGGAAGCCGTCAACCCGACTTCCACGCAGGTCAGCTTCGCGGAGGCGTTCTCCGGCGAGGAGGACGTTCCCCCCGTCAAGCGTGACGGCACCCCCACCATTTCGCTCAGAAACGTAACACTCATCTACCCGTCCCAACCCAACAAGCCAGCTCTCGACGACGTCAGCCTCGACATCTATCCTGGCGAGTTCGTGTTCCTCGTGGGCCACTCCGGCTCGGGCAAGTCGACCTTCATCAGGCTGCTCAACCGTGAGCTGCGCGCGACCAAGGGCCAGGTCATCGTCGCGGGCAAGGACCTGACCAAGATGCGCAACGGCAAGGTTCCCTACCTGCGCCGCCAGATCGGCTGCGTCTTCCAGGACTTCAAGCTCCTGCCCGACAAGACGACGTACGAGAACGTCGCCTTCGCGCTCGAGTGCATCGGCAAGCCCAAGTCGGTCATCAGGGTGCAGGTGCCCGAGGTGCTCCGCCTCGTCGGCCTTGCCGACCGCATGGACAGCTATCCCGACCAGCTCTCCGGCGGCGAGCAGCAGCGCGTCTCCGTGGCCCGCGCCATGGTCAACCGTCCTCCGCTGCTCATCTGCGACGAGCCGACGGGCAACCTCGACCCGGCCATCTCGCTGGGCATCATGAAGCTGCTCGACCGCATCAACCGCACGGGTACCACCGTGGTCATGGCCACCCACGACCGCGAGATGGTCGACTCCATGCGCAGGCGCGTCATCGCGCTCGAGGCCGGCAAGCTGGTCCGCGACCAGGAGAGGGGAGGTTACGGTAACTATGGCGTTCTCTAACCTTGGCTATTCCATGCGCGAGGCGGGACATCACTTCCGCCGTAACTGGACGACGGCCTTCGGCGCCATCGTCACCATCTTCCTGTCGCTGTTCATCATCGGTACCTTCGCCATGGGCTCCGAGATGCTCACCAACCTGGTGGGCGACGTCGAGAGCCGCGTGACCATCCAGGCGTTCCTCTCCGACGATGCCGCCAAGAGCGACGTCGACGCCCTCCAGAGCAAGATCGAGGGCTGGGACAACATCGAGTCGGTCACCTACAAGAGCAAGGACGAGGCTCTTGAGGAGTACAAGCAGACGATGAGCAACAAGAACGCGGCGGAGGCCGTCGCGGCCCTTGACGGGGAGAACCCCGTGCCCGCGTCGCTGGTCATCAGCCTCGACGACCCGCAGCTCGTGAGCGATACGGCTGAGAAGCTCATCGCGGACGCCGACTTCGTGGCCGTCTGCGACGACCCCGACAACGTGTCCGCCTCCGTGCAGTACGGTCGCGGGACGGTCGAGCGCCTCTTCAGCGTGACCAACTACATCCGCATCGCCGCGGTGGTGTTGGTCGCCCTGCTCACCTTCGTGTCGTTCGTGTTCATCAACAACACGATCCGCCTCGCCATCACGGCGCGCCGTCGCGAGATCGCCATCGAGCGTCTCGTGGGCGCCTCCAACGGCTTCATCCGTGGGCCGTTCCTGATGGAGGGCCTGCTCGAGGGCTTCATCGGCTCGGTGCTTGCGGTCGTGGCACTCTACGCGGGCATGGGCTACGTCATTCCGCGCCTTGAGTCGAGCCTGCAGTTCCTCTCTTTCGAGGTGCCCCTGATGCACCAGCTCTACATCTACGGCGGCATGGTCGCCATCGGCATCGTGCTCGGTGTCCTGGGCTCGGCCATCGCCATGCGCCGCTACCTCAAGGTCTAAGCGTTCCCACATGGCCTGCAAGCCCTTCTCCTCTCGGGGAGAAGGGCTTTTTTGTTTCTGGGGCCGTGGCGCGCGGGAGCAGCCTGCCGTGACCGACAGGTCCGCGCCACGCTTCTTAGGAACAGGCGTCTCCGCACTGCCCGAGGTGGGTACAATCCAAGAACCTATGACTCTCGCGCGAAGGCCGCGCGAGCCGAACGGAGGTTGCATGTCTCGCAAGAGGCCACATAAGGGAAGGCGAGATCAGCGCGGGCGCACGGGCGTCCGCAAGCCGCGCCTCACGCAGACGGGCACGATACGCATCGTGCGCGCCGGCGTGGCGACGGTCGAGACGCCCGCCGGCACGTTTCCCGTCGCGCGTGGCGGCATCCACGAGGCGATGAGCGGGGACACGGTCCAGGTCGTGCTCGTCCGCCGTGGCGACGGCCCCGAGCAGGCGGTCGTCCACGCCGTGCTGGAGCGCGCCACCACGACGTTTCTCGGCGTCTATGGGGTGGCTGACCCGCTGGGGGTCGTGACGCCGCTCGACGGGCGCATGAACCACGACTTCTTCGTCATTCCCGGCGACGATTCCGCAGGGCGCCTCGGAGTCCGCGAGGGCGACGTCGTGGCAGCCCGCATCCTGCAGTACCCGGCGCGCCGCTCCGCAGGCGTGGCGACCATCGACCGCAGGCTGGGCTCCTCAGCTGAGCTCGACATGGCCATCGAGACCGCCATCGCGAGCTTCGGGCTGGCGACGGAGTTTCCCAAGGCCGTCCTCGCCGAGGCGGATGCCGTGCGCATCGACGTGGGGGAGGCCCTCGCGAAGGGCAACCGCCGTGACCTGCGCGGGCTCTGCACCTTCACGATCGACCCCGTCGACGCGCGCGACTACGATGACGCGGTGAGCGTGGGCCGCAGCGCGGACGGCGGCTATGAGGTGGGCGTCCACATCGCCGACGTGTCCCATTACGTCGCCTGGGGGTCCTCCATCGACGTCGAGGCGCGGCAGCGCACCTGCTCGGTCTACCTCGCCGACCGCGTGCTGCCCATGCTGCCCGAACGCCTTTGCAACGACGTCTGCTCGCTCGTGGCGGGCGAGGACCGCCTGTGCATGAGCGTCCTGATGAGGCTCGACGCAAAGGGCAACGTGCTCGATGCCGAGGCGACGCGCTCGGTCATCCGCTCGCACGCGCGCCTCTCCTACGACCAGGCAGATGCGCTCCTCACCGGCGAGCTCGAGCCGGAGGGGCTGCCGGTCGTCTGCGGTGAGGCTGCGGAGGTCGCCGCCGCGATCCGGATGCTCGACGACGTCTCCCGACTGCGCCAGAAGCTGCGCACGAACCGTGGCGCCATAGACTTCGAGACCCGCGAGGCGAAGGTCCTGCTTGACGGGAACGGGAAGCCGACGGGCGTGAGCGTGCGCGAGCGCACCGCGGCGACAAACCTCATCGAGGAGGCCATGCTCATGGCGAACGAGAGCGTGGCCAAGCTGCTCTCCGAGCATGAGGTCGCGGCGGCGTATCGCGTGCACGAGCGGCCCTCTCCCGACGATCTGGCCGCGACGCTTCCCGCCCTGCGTGAGATGGGCCTGGCACGTGGCGCGGAGGCCGACGCGCTGGTGGCGGGGGAGCCCTACGCCCTGCAGCGCGTGCTCGCGGCCGCGAGGGGCACCTCGGCCGAATACCTCGTCAACGCCCTGCTGCTCAGGGCCCAGAAGCGCGCGGTCTACCTGCCGCACAACGACGGCCACTACGCGCTGGGTGCCCGGGCGTACTGTCACTTCACCTCGCCCATCAGGCGCTATCCCGACCTCATCGTGCACCGTGCGCTCAAGGCGCTGCTCGACGGGCGCCTCGACAGCCGCGAGCAGGCGCTCATCGGCAAGCAGCTCTCCCAGCTCTGCCGCAGCTGCTCCGACCAAGAGCGCGTGGCCGACGCGGCTTCGCGCACCACGCAGAAGGTGAAGATGGCCGAATACTTCTCCGATCACATCGGGGAGCGCTATGCGGGCGTCATCTCGGGCTGCGAGCGCTTCGGGATCTTCGTGATGCTCGACGACAGCTGCGCCGAGGGCCTGCTCCCCGCGCGCGCCCTGGGCGACGAGTGGTTCCTCTTCGACGAGGAGCGCATGACCCTCACGGGCGAGAGCACGGGGCGCACGTGGCGGTTGGGCCAGCGCATCGCGGTTGAGGTGGCGGCCACGAACCCCGCGCACGGCCAGATAGACTTCAGGCTTCCCAGTTCCAGGTAGCGTCGCGCTGGCTGCGCGAGACGCAGGCCAACGGACGTCAGTTTAGCTACACTGGAACACGGGACACCAGGATCGAAAGGTGGGTGTGGCACATGGCTCAGAACCAGACCACCCTGACGGAAGAATTGATGCGCGCCGAGGGCCTGCTCATCCAGGGGCAGGACGAGCGCGCCCGCGAGCTGCTGCTCAAGCTCGCCGAGGACGCGGAAGAATACGTGGACCGCAACTGCCCCACCACGGACGAGCTCCAGTGGTTCAGCTTCCCTACGCTCTTCGAGCGCCTCGCGTACCGGCGCGTGGAGGACGACCCGCGCGAGCTGCGCGACGTGGGCGAGCCCCTCGACCGCCTCTATGCTGACCTCGCCCTCGCTGACGTGCATGTGGGTGACTACGACCATGCCATGGAGGCCCTCAAGCGCGCCGTGCGCTGGAACCCCATGGGCTGCGAGCACCGCCTCAACCTCGCCGACCTCTTCCGCATCGCGGGCGACATGCGCGAGTACCTCGCGCTGACCTACTCCGTGTTCGAGCGGGCGAGCGAGGCCGCACACCTCGTGCGCGCGTTCCTCACCTTCTCCGAGTACTTCACGGTGCAGGAGAAGCCCCGCACGGCCGCGGCCGCCCTGCGTGCCGCGCGCCGCATCGACCCTACCGACTCGACGCTTATGGCGGCCCTCGAGCAGGCGGAGGGGACCGAGCGCGA
This sequence comes from uncultured Coriobacteriaceae bacterium, assembly GCA_902772435.1. Taxonomy (GTDB): domain Bacteria; phylum Actinomycetota; class Coriobacteriia; order Coriobacteriales; family Atopobiaceae; genus UBA1367. The sequence continues at coordinate 7,067 of CACYAX010000016.1, forward strand.
CCCCGACCTCGTGAGCGACGACGAGATGACCGAGCTCCTGGGCGCCGAGGGCCTGCCCGACGGTGCCAACGCCGAGATAGCCATCTGCCTGCTCATGTGCGCGACTGACGCTGCCGCCTATGGCCAGCGCGACGTTGCCACGCGCCTCACCATCAAGGCGCGCGACCTCGTGGGCGAGGACGCCGCCATGGCGCTTCTGGCCCTTATCCGCGAGGGGGACGACGATGCCCGCTAAGAAGGCCACGGGCTCCGCCGATGCCAGGCGGGGCAAGAAGATCATCTCGCGCAACCGCGTGGCGCACCACGACTACGAGATCCTCGACACCTATGAGGCGGGCATCGAGCTCACGGGCACCGAGGTCAAAAGCCTGCGCGAGCGTCCCTCGCAGATCAAGGACTCGTTCTGCATCATCCGCCAGCGCGAGGTCTGGCTCGTGGGCATGCACATCCACCCCTACTCGAACGGCGGCGTGTGGAACGTCGACCCCGACCGCAGGCGCAGGCTCCTCTTGCACCGTCGGGAGATCGACTCCCTTGACGGCCGCCTGCGCACCAAGGGCCTCGCGCTCGTGCCGCTCGAGATCTATTTCGACGAGCACAACCGCGTCAAGCTCCTGCTGGGCGTGGGCCGCGGCAAGAAGAACTACGACAAGCGCGCCGACATGGCCCAGCGCCAGGTCAATCGCGACATCGAGCGCGCGCTCAAGGAACGCAACAGGTAATGACGCGCCGCGGGGGCGGCGCTGATGCAACGCGCTAGGGAGAGGAGTCCGCATGGACGCAACCGCACTGTTCAAGTTCTCATCCGGCCTCTACGTCGTGTCCGCCCGGGCGGGGGAGGACGTGGGCGCCTGCGTGATCAACACGGGCCTGCAGCTCACGGCCGAGCCCCTGCAGGTGGAGGTTGTGGTCAACAAGCAGAACTACACCGAGGGCGTCATCGAGCGCGCGGGTCACTTCGCGCTCGTCCCCATAACCCAGGAGGCCGACATGCCCTATATCGGGCGCTTCGGGTTCCGCACCTCCGCGAACTTCGACAAGTTCGGCGGCATCGAGACGCGCGAGACCATCCTCGGCGACCCGTACACGCCCGCGTGCGCCGCGTGCGTGGTGGCCTGTGAGGTCGTCCAGACGCTCGACGTGGGCACGCACATGATCTTCGTGGGCGAGGTCAAGGATGCTGAGGTGCTCTCTGACGCCGAGCCGCTCACCTATGCCTACTACCACTCCACTCTCAAGGGCAAGACGCCTCCCAAGGCCTCGAGCTACGTGGCGGTGTAGGGGCGCTTCACCCGCAAAATCGCTCCGCGAGCGGGAGTTGAGGTCTACCCGCGAAGAGGCAAAGATGCTAATCTCTAGATGTGCGCCCAATGGGGATTGTGGCGCCTGTATCGGATCGAGAGAGAGGAGGAACGTGATGGCAGAAGAGACCTACACGTTCGTTTGCACCGTTTGTGGTTGGGAAGTCACCGTTGACACCCCCGAGCTGCCTGAGGACTTCGTCTGCGAGGTCTGTGGCGTCGGCCCCGAGCTTTTTGAGCTGGTTGAGGAGTAAACACTTCCCACGCCCTCGTGGCTGCAAGGAAGTAGGTCGAGGAGGGGTGCTGCGGCACCCCTCCTTCTTTGTGCGCGGGGCATGTTCCGTGCACCATCTGCGCACCGTTGGCCACCAAGCGATTGTCCCCATGATGCAAATCGCTCGGCTCTGTATGCATCCGCCCGAGAATGTGCAGGTATACGGCTCATGGGGCGCCTCACCGTGCGCTTGCCGCAGCTTTACCCCGTGCAGATAGCGGACAGTTTTCGCTCGCGGAGGGCTCCGAACGCTCCCAATCTGCGGTTTTCATCATGGTTGCCGCCTGTTTTCGACAGGCTTTCATCATGTTCAACACCGCTCTCCGCTCAGAAAGGGTGCCCTGCGGCAGCGGGTTTGCCCGCTTGTCACGCATGGAAGGCCGTGCGCGGGGTATACTAGCAAGACCAGCTTCGCTGGGCGTACGTTTTCAATCGCATGGTGGCGGTCGTTCCCCACACCATCTCATGGGGGTGACTGGTTTCGACAGGGTGGGTCTGAGATGGGCAGCAGGCCGTGGTCTCCTCGCCACGTTAAACAGGGGTACCGTCAAATTGAATTGACGACGATTACTCTTTTGAGGGCCTTGCCCTCGCTGCTTAATTAAATAGCAGCCGCCGAAGCGGGGATCGCTCCCGTTCCCGTGGACGCGTCATATCAGGGAGATGCTCCGATGGACGTCGTTGGTATGCCTGAGGATAAGATCGAACCAGCTAGGACGCTGAGTGCGGGTCGCCAGGTGCGATGCGTCCGAAATCCAATTGGCGACTGAGCCTGGAGACACCTGTCAGGGATTTGCTTTGGACCGGAGTTCGATTCTCCGCACCTCCACCATGTACGCTTTGCCCCGTCGCCTCGTGCGGCGGGGCTTTTTTGTGCGTAAGACAAAGGGCGGCGTAGATGTCAAAGGCCAACGCGGGGCGCTTCGCACGAATGGTGTGCGAGGCAAGAGGACGGGGGCCGTGGCCAGCCGAGCAAGGGCAGCTGGTGGATGCGCCCCAACCGGGACGGTACGCATGGCTCCGTGATGCGCAGCAAGAGGGGGCTGGGGCGCCTTCCTCGACTGCGTCGTGCACCTGCTCGAGACCCTTCGTCGGTGCCTGCCACCAACTGTGCATTGGCCCAAACGACACCTGCGCTCAACATAATGCCCATGGCCAATCTGGTATGATTCATAATTACGGGGTTTTGTGTGAGTTATCGAATAAGGGGGGTTCAGTTTCATGCAAAAAAAGATAAGCAATCTTCCGTTTAAGGGTACGCCGGAGCAAGAGGCACAGCTCAAGGCCGTCATCGCAGAGCACTGCGATGACAAGAGCAACGTCATGGTCGTCATGCAGAAGGCCCAGGACATCTACGGCTACCTGCCCATCGAGGTGCAGGAAATGATCGCAGAGGGAATGGGTGTGCCCCTGGAGAAGGTCTACGGCGTGGCGACGTTCTACGCCCAGTTCGCGCTCTCTCCCAAGGGCAAGTACAACATCTCCGTCTGCCTCGGCACCGCCTGCTACGTCAAGGGCTCGGGCGACGTCCTCGAGAAGCTCAAGGAGAAGCTGGGCATCGACGTCGGCGAGTGCACCTCTGACGAGAAGTTCTCCCTCGAGGCCTGCCGCTGCATCGGCGCCTGCGGTCTGGCGCCCGTCCTTACCGTCAACGATGAGGTCTACGGCCGTCTCGTCCCCGATGACGTGGACAAGATCCTGGCCAAGTACGCCGACTAATCGTCGAACCAACAAGCGCGTCACGCGCAGAGGGCGGATACTATGAAAATCTCGATGATCAGGGACCTTTTGGATGCAGAGGTCCTGTGTAGCGAGGAAAGCCTCGACCATGAGGTCTATTCCGCGTGCGGAAGCGACATGATGAGTGACGTGCTTGCCTACGTCAAGGACCAGGCGGTGCTGCTCACGGGTCTCGTGAATCCTCAGGTTATCAGGACGGCGGAGATGATGGACATGGTGTGCATCGTGTTCGTCCGCTCCAAGAGGCCGACACCGGCCATGGTCCAGATGGCAGAGGCCGATGGCATCGTCGTCATGGCGACGAGCAAGCGCATGTACGAAGCGTGCGGCATGCTGTACGCGAATGGACTCATAGGGACGGCGACCCATGTCTGAGCCCCTCATCTTCCATTTCGACGTAGACGGCGAGAACTTTACGTCTGCCGGGCAGGCATCCACGCAGGTCAAGAAGAACCTGCGACAGCTCGGCCTGTCGCCTGACATCATCCGCCGCGTCTCCATCGCCATGTATGAGGGCGAAATCAACATGGTGATTCATGCCGACGGCGGAACCGCCGACGTGGGAGTGACCGAGGAGTACGTGGAGATCGTCCTCAAGGACCATGGTCCTGGCATCCCCAACGTCGAGCAGGCAATGCAGGAGGGATTCTCCACCGCAACGGACACCATTCGCTCTCTGGGGTTCGGCGCGGGCATGGGACTTCCCAACATGAAGCGTTACACCGATTCGATGGAGATAGACACCGTGGTCGGCGTTGGTACCACCATCACCATGCGTGTCAACCTCTAACCGACAACAGTTCCGGGTGAAGGTCTGATGGCAAGCAGCACATACGAGCACTCGGTGCGCCTTGATGTGAACAGGTGCACGGGCTGCACCAACTGCTTAAGAAGATGCCCGACGGAGGCAATACGCATCACTGACGGGCATGCGCAGATAGATGACTCTCGCTGCATTGACTGCGGCGAGTGTATCCGCATCTGCGACAACAAGGCAAAGAAGGCGGTAGTCGGAAAGCTCAAGGACATGGAGCGCTTCCGCTACAAGATCGCCCTGCCTGCCCCTTCGCTCTACGGCCAGTTCGAGAACCTGGACGATGTTGACTACGTGTTGGACGGTCTGCTCAGGATCGGCTTCGACGACGTGTTCGAGGTCGCGAAAGCCGCTGAGCTCGTCTCTGCCTACACGAGGCAGTACCTCAAGACGGAAGGCATCAAGCATCCGGTCATCAGCTCGGCATGCCCCGTGGTCGTGCGCCTGATCGCGCTGCGCTTTCCCTCGCTCAACGACAACGTGATGCATATGCTCCCGCCCATGGAGGTCGCGGCCACGCTGGCGCGGCAGCGGGCAAAGGAGCAGCATCCCGAGCTTGCTGACGAAGATATCGGCGTGTGCTTCATCTCGCCCTGCCCGGCGAAGGCAAGCTACGTGAAGAACGGCTTCGCCGACTACAAGAGCGGCGTCGACGTGGTGGTCTCGATGAGTGACGTGTACTTTGCCCTCATCGGCAAGATGACGCGCGACGACGAGGTCATGTCGATGACCGAGTCAGGCATGGTGGGCATTGGCTGGGCTACTTCCGGCGGAGAGGCCACGGCCCTCTTCAACGACGAGTACCTTGCGGCGGATGGCATCGAGAACATCATCAACGTGCTCGAGCAGATCGAGAACGGCAACATTCCCAAGGTCAAGTTCATCGAGCTGGATGCGTGCACGGCTGGCTGCGTGGGTGGTGTGCTTACGGTGCAGAACCCCTACATCGCAAAGACCAAGCTCCAGTCGCTCAGGCGCTACCTGCCCGTCTCGGCGAACTTCCTTTCGCCCGAAGAGCAGGAGTACATCCCGGGGCTGTACCTGTTCGACGAGCTTCCTACGTACGAGCCGATGACGGTGCTGTCGCACAACATGGCCAAGTCCATGCGGATGATGGCAGACATCCAGAAGCTGCGCGCCATGCTTCCCGGCATTGACTGCGGTGCGTGTGGCGCTCCGAGCTGTCGCGCGTTGGCCGAGGACATCGTGAAGGGGAACGCGAGCCTGGAGGACTGCAGGATTCTTGAGAAGCGGAGGAGGTCGAAGTGAAGGTCAAGGAGCTGCCGGCACACGGTTTTGAGCCGCTTGCGTTGCCGGATGGCGAGCGCGAGATCGACGGTGTATACATCGGAGACCTACTGAGCTGGGTCATGGGCCGTGCGCAGATGGACAACGCATGGATCACCATCATGACCAACGTGAACGTGATAGCGGTCGCGAGCCTCGCTGACACCTCGTGCGTGATCCTCGCCGAAGGCGTGGAGATGCCCGCAGACCTCGTCGAGACGGCGCTTGAGAAGGACATCAACGTCTTGCGCAGCACCCAGCCCATCTACGAGACAGCCATTCAGCTTGCTGGGCTGATCTCCTAAAGGTCTTACGACCATGAGCAGATACTACTACGACTTCCACGTGCACTCCTGCCTTTCCCCGTGCGGGGATGCCGACAACACGCCGAACAACCTGGCTGGTATGGCGTTCCTCAACGGCGTGCGCATCATGGCGCTCACCGACCATAACAGCTCGAGGAACTGCCCGGCGTTCTTCGCGGCAGCCAGGAGATACGGCGTAGTCCCCATCGCGGGGATGGAGCTGACCACGGCGGAAGACATCCACGCAGTGTGTCTGTTCGAGACGCTCGAGGACGCGCTCGCGTTCAACGACGAAGTCGACACGAGGCGCATCCGCATCAAGAACCGCGAGGACATCTTCGGCGAGCAGCTGCTGCTCGACGAGAACGACAACGTGGTGGGACACGAGGAGGACCTCCTCATAAACGCGACCACCATCTCCCTCGACGAGGCACCGCTGCTGGCCGAGAAGTACGGCGGGATCTGCTATCCGGCCCACATCGACCGCCCGGCGAACGGGGCCATCGAGATCCTGGGTGACTTCCCGCACTACGTGGGGTTTCACCTGGCCGAGCTGCACGACCGGAGCAACAGGGACGAGTACGTGCGCACCTATGGGCTCGAGGGCATACGCCTGCTCTTCAGCTCCGACGCGCATTACCTGGACCAGCTCCGCGAGGGGGACGAGAACGACTGGCTCGAGCTGGACGACGACCTCGACAGCGAGGAGCTGGTACGCAAGAACGTGTTCGAAGTTTTGAGATCGAGTTAGTGTTGGTGCCAAGATGAAAGAACTGTCGCTGAACATCCTGGACGTGGCCGAGAACTCCGTGAAGGCGGGGGCGTCACTCACGCAGATCCTGCTGACGGAGCAGGATGACACGCTGACGATCGAGATCGTGGACGACGGCTGCGGCATGAGCGCCGACGTCGTGCGGTCCGTGACCGACCCGTTCTACACTACGAGGACCACCAGGAAGGTCGGCTTGGGCATTCCGCTGCTCAAGCTGGCGTGTGAGCAGACGGGCGGCAACCTGGCGATTAGCTCGGTCACGCAAGAGGAAGACCCCGTGAATCATGGGACGCACGTCACGGCGACGTTCCACACGGATCACATAGACTTTACGCCACTCGGTGACGTCAGTTCCTCGATCCTGACGCTGATACAGGGACACCCCGAGAGGGACTTCCTGTTCCGCCATCAAATCGATGGCAACGTCGTGGAGTTGGACACGAGGAACCTGCGCGAGGTGCTAGAAGACGTGCCTCTTAACAGTTATGATGTTATGGAGTGGGTAAGGGGGTACCTGCAGGAACAGTATGAAACCCTGTCAGAAGACAGCGTTCATAGTGGAGAGGAATGAGTATGAAGTCACTAGCCGAGTTGCAAGCAATCAAGAACAGGATGAAAGACAGGGTTGTCCTGCGCGACGGGATGGAGGGCACCCGCGTGGTCGTCGGCATGGCGACCTGTGGCATCGCGGCCGGCGCCCGTCCCGTCCTTAACGCCTTCGTCGAGGGCGTTAACAAGGAGGGCCTGGAGGGCAAGGTCTCCGTCACGCAGACCGGTTGCATTGGCATCTGCCAGTACGAGCCCGTCGTCGAGGTCTTCGAGGCCGGCAAGGAGAAGGTCACCTACGTCAAGATGAACGCTGAGAAGGCTCAGGAAGTCATCGAGAAGCATCTCAAGGGTGGCCATGTCATCAACGAGTACACCATCGGTGCTGTTACGGCATAAGTTTGGAGGTTTATTGTGATTCGTTCACAAGTCCTAATCTGTGGCGGTACCGGTTGCACCTCTTCGGGTAGCCAGCAAATCCAGGACGCTTTCGAAGTCGAGATCGAGAAGAACAACCTGCAGGACGAGATCAAGCTGGTCCGCACGGGCTGCTTCGGCCTGTGCGAGCTCGGCCCCGTCGTCATCGTCTACCCCGACGGCACCTTCTACAGCCGCGTGGCCGTGGATGATGTCGAGGAGATCGTGAGCGAGCATCTCCTCAAGGGCCGTCGCGTCGAGCGCCTCGTCTACGACGACCACGGCAAGGCCGAGGCCGACGAGTTCGGCAACATCGCCCTTTCCGACACCACCTTCTACAAGACCCAGAACCGCGTCGTGCTGCGCAACTGCGGTGTCATCAACCCCGAGGACATCGAAGAGTACATCGCGATGGACGGCTATGCGGCACTGGGCAAGGTCCTCACCGAGATGACCCCCGAAGAGGTCATCAAGGTGGTCTCCGACTCCGGCCTGCGCGGCCGTGGCGGCGGCGGCTTCCCGACCGGCCGCAAGTGGTCGTTCTGCGCCCCGATCGAGGCTCCGCAGAAGTACGTCGTCTGCAACGCTGACGAGGGTGACCCCGGCGCGTTCATGGACCGCTCCGTCCTCGAGGGCGACCCCCACTGCATCATCGAGGCCATGACCATCTGCGGTTACGCCTGCGGCTGCTCCCAGGGCTACGTCTACGTGCGCGCAGAGTATCCCATCGCCGTCAAGAGGCTTTCCATCGCCATCGCACAGGCGCGTGAGTACGGCCTGCTCGGCAAGAACATCTTCGACTCCGGCTTTGACTTCGACATCGAGATCCGTCTGGGCGCCGGCGCGTTCGTCTGCGGCGAGGAGACGGCCCTCATGACCTCCATCGAAGGCAACCGTGGCGAGCCCCGTCCGCGTCCGCCGTTCCCGGCCATCAAGGGCCTCTTCGGCTGCCCGACCGTCGAGAACAACGTCGAGACCTTCGCCAACATCCCGCAGATCATCCTGCGTGGCGCTGACTGGTTCGCCTCCATGGGCACCGAGCGCTCCAAGGGCACCAAGGTCTTCGCGCTGGGCGGCAAGATCAACCACACCGGCCTCGTCGAGATCCCCATGGGCACCACCCTCGAGCACATCATCTACGAGATCGGCGGCGGCATCCCCAACGGCAAGAAGTTCAAGGCTGCCCAGACCGGCGGTCCTTCCGGCGGCTGCATCCCGGCCAGCCTGATCGAGACCGAGGTCGACTATGACAACCTCACCGCCATCGGCTGCATGATGGGCTCCGGCGGCCTGATCGTCATGGACGAAGACACCTGCATGGTCGACATGGCCAAGTTCTTCCTCGAGTTCACCGTCGACGAGTCCTGCGGCAAGTGCACCCCGTGCCGCGTCGGCACCAAGAGGCTCCTCGAGCTCCTGGACAAGATCACGTCCGGCAAGGGCACGATGGAGGACCTCGACCGCATCGAGGAGCTCTGCAACTACATCAAGGCCAACGTGCAGTAAATGACGAAGCGGGTCGTCATCACCGGCATCGGGACCATCAATCCCCTGGGCAATTCGGTTCCGGAGTATTTCGCGAACCTGGACCGGGGCGTAAGCGGGGCCCGGATCATCGACCGGATCGATACGACTCATTTCAAAACCAAGTTTGCGTGCCAGATTCCGGACTTCGCGCCGGAACGCTTCCCCGAGGCCATCGACCGCAAGGAAGCGCGCAGAACCGACCCCTTTACCCAATACGCCCTGATCGCGGCCGCCGAGGCGATCCGTGACAGCAAGTTGGATACGGGCGACGTCGATCTCAAGCGGATCGGCGTGGTGGTCGGCTCGGGCGTCGGCGGAATCAACACGGAAACGGAAGAACTCAAGGACTATTTCGGGAGCGAACAGCCTCGATTCAGTCCTTTTTTGATTCCGAAATTCATCACCAACATCGCCTCGGGCCACATCGCCATCAAGTTCGGCTTTCGCGGCCCGAATTTCGGTGTTTCCTCGGCTTGCGCCACATCCGCCCACGCCATCCTTACGGCCGCCTCGCAGATTCAGCTGGGTCGCGCTGACGTGATGGTGTCGGGTGGGACCGAGGCGCCGATCTGCATTCCCGGCATCGGCGGTTTCAATTCCGCCCACGCCCTTTCGACCAACAATGAGGAGTATGAAACGGCTTCCCGCCCCTTCGACGGGACCCGCGACGGCTTCGTGATGGGAGAAGGAGCGGCCATCCTCATTGTCGAGGACTATGAGCACGCGCTCCGGCGTGGTGCCCATATCTACGCCGAGATTGCCGGTATCGGCATGACCTGCGACGCCTGGCACATCACGGCGCCGCGGGAAGACGGCGAAAGCGCCGCCGACGCCATGGAGCTGGCGCTCCGCGAAGCGGGGCTCACCCCGGCAGATGTCGACTACATCAATGCCCACGGCACCTCGACGCCGCTGGGCGACGTCGCAGAGTTGCGCGCTATCCGGCGTGTGTTCGGCGACGAGGCCTACAAGGTCAACATCAGTTCCACCAAATCGATGACAGGCCATTTGATGGGTGCTGCCGGCGCCGTTGAGGCCCTGGCCTGCCTGCACGCCATCCGGGACGGGATTATCCCGCCCACCGTGCATTTCAAGGTCGACGAAATGGTAACCACCACGCGATAACTCGTATTGTCATAGTCATAGCGCGTATTATCGCGACCGGTCAAGCTTTCCCGAATATAGTAAGTCTTTGTCGTGTTCACATCAGCAGCACCATAATTCTGGGTAAACGACACGTTCCCATTTGCGGTGTTCTTCGCTGTGGCGATGATGCTATTCTGGGATTCATTCATCAAATCGAAGCTAAACAGATTCGCTGTCAGCGTGGCACCTTCCAGCTCCTTGAAAGCATGAATAGTTGCCTTTCCGTTCATTTCGGTATCCGTGAATGTAACCGTCACCACCTGCTTGTCTTTCGTGATGTT
>CACYAX010000017.1 GCA_902772435.1 uncultured Coriobacteriaceae bacterium
GCCCGTCGTCGAGGCCGCTCCCGAGCCCGAGCCCGTCGTCGAGGCCGAGCCCGTCGTCGAGGCCGCTCCCGAGCCCGAGCCCGTCGTCGAGGCCGCCCCTGTGGCTGAGCCCGAGCCCGTCGTCGAGACTGAGCCCGTCGTCGAGGCCGCTCCCGAGCCCGAGCCCGAGCCGGTCGTCGAGCTTCCGCAGCCGCGCCGCTCCATCGCCTTCATCGGCTCCGAGTGCTACCCGTTCGTGAAGACCGGCGGCCTGGGCGACGTCATGTATGCCCTGCCCAAGGCGCTCGTCAAGCTCAACTGCGACGTCAAGGTCATCATCCCCAACTACGGCTGCATCAAGCCGCAGTGGAAGGAGAAGATGGTCTATCGCGGCGCCTTCGACATGGACCTCACCTCCGACGGCAAGCGTTACTACGTCGGCATCATGGAGTACGTGGACGACAGCGGCGTCGTGTATGACTTCATCGACAACGAGGAGTTCTTCACGCGCGGCAACCCCTACACCAACCTCGTGGACGACATCCCCGTCTTCTCGTTCTTCGGCAAGGCGTCGCTCGCGGCCCTCAACTACATGGACTGGATCCCCGACGTCATCCACTGCCATGACTGGCAGGCCGGCCTCGTGCCCATCTACCTGCGCACCATGTTCGCCGACACGCCGCTCTCCCGCGCCAAGGTCGTCACCACGATCCACAACCTGCGCTTCCAGGGCAAGTACAACATCCCGACCATCAAGTACTGGTCCAACCTGCCCGACAGCGCCTTCAACATGGGCGCCCTGCAGGAGGACTGGACCGAGGCCAACATGCTCAAGGGCGGCCTTGCCTACTCCGACATGATCACCACCGTGAGCGGCACCTACGCGGGCGAGATCCAGACCCCCGAGTACGGCGAGGGCCTCGACTCCCACCTGCGCTTCCACTCCAGCAAGCTGCGCGGCATCGTCAACGGCATCGACGTCGACATCTGGAACCCCGCTACCGACAAGCTCATCGGCACTCCGTACGGGACCGAGGAGGCCATCGCTGCCAAGAAGGCCAACAAGCTCGCGCTGCAGGCTGAGCTCGGCCTCGAGCAGGACGAGGGCAAGTTCATCGTGGGCCTCATCTCCCGTCTGACCAACCAGAAGGGCCTCGACCTCGTGAACGCCGTCATCCCCGGCCTCATCGACGGCAACACCCAGATCGTGATCCTGGGCACCGGCGAGCCGGAGTACGAGAACTCCTTCCGCAACTACGAGAACGAGAACAGGGGCACCGTCTGCGCGTACATCGCCTACGACGAGGCTCTGTCCCACAAGATCTACGCCGCCTCTGACGTGCTGCTCGTTCCGTCCGCGTTCGAGCCCTGCGGCCTCACGCAGCTCATCGCCATGCGCTACGGCACCGTGCCCGTGGTGCGCGAGACCGGCGGCCTCAAGGACACCGTCGAGCCGTACAACATGTTCGAGAACACCGGCAACGGCTTCACCTTCGACCGCTATGACGCCGGCCTGCTCTATGACGCCATCAACCGTGCCAAGACCCTCTACTTCGAGGATCGCGAGGACTGGGACAAGATGGTCATCCGCGACATGGAGAAGGACGTGTCGTGGGAGAAGTCCGCTGAGCAGTATCGCTGGCTGTATGTGGAGCTCACGCAGTAAATGACGCTGCTCCGTTCGGCGCGATAGGGCCGGACGCTTGTTGAACACGGGTCGGGCCAAGGGCAGACGCTCTTGGCCCGATCTTTGTGTCTGCGCATGGGGTTCGGGCGATGGAGATGCTTTCAGGAAGCCGCGCAAGGCTGCGGCGCCGTGGGGAGCGCTAGGTGCGTACCACCTTTTGATGTTTGGATGCCATAAAATCGAGGATTTTTGAAAATAGAGGGGCTCTTATCTCCCTATACGGGGATAACGCACCTTTGTTTGCGCAGGTAAAAGCCCCAGATCTGGAGGGGTATTCTCAATCAGGTGGTCTGGCCTCCAAAAATCCTCGAATTTATGGCATCCAAACGGAATTTGGTGGTACGGAATTCGCTGACCAGACGCAGAGCCGGGTTCGGGACCATGGGAGGGCGTCGCACAAGAAAACGCCCCGTTGCCGGGGTGTTCGTCTCCAGGTGGTGCGCCGTCAGGGTCTCGCCGCGCCGCCTGCGGCGGCGCTCGCCGGCTCCGCGCTCCGCGCTACGCCCATGAGCGTCCACCCATAACTCAAGCCTCGCGGGGACGCTCGGCTTCGTGAGCGTCCACTGGACGCTCACGCTCACGGGTTCGGGACCATGGGAGGGCGGCGCACAAGAAAACGCCCCGTTGCCGGGGCGTTCATCATCAGGTGGTGCGCCGTCAGGGTCTCGAACCCTGGACCTTGGGATTAAAAGTCCCCTGCTCTGCCAACTGAGCTAACGGCGCGTTCTAGGCTATTCTAGCCTAGTTGGCCTCCCAATCCCACTGGCCATTTGTAAACACAGGCACTTCTTCTCCGTCCTCTGTCACGCCGATTACCGAGAGGTCATCGGTGCCGATCATGAAGTCCACGTGCGTGTGGCTGTAGTTCACGCCGTGGGCGAGCAGCTCGTCGCGGTCCATCTCCAGGCCGCCTTCGAGGCACTCGGGGAAGCCCATGCCCAGCGCGAGATGGCAGCTCGCGTTCTCGTCGTAGAGCGTGCTGTAGAAGAGGATCCTGCTCTCGCGAATCGGCGTGTTCTTTGAGATGAGAGCGCACTCGCCCAGGCGCACGGCGTTCTCGTCGGTCTCAAGAATCTGCGCGAGCACCTCCTTGCCCAGCACGGCGTCATAATCGACGACCTTGCCTCCCTCGAAGCGCAGCCAGAAATCGCTGATGACCTGCCCTGCGTGCACGAGCGGCAGTGCCGAATACACCACGCCGTCCACGCGCATACGGTCGGGCGTGGTGAAGACCTCCTCGGTGGGGATGTTGGGGAAGAAGACCGTGTCATCGACCGTGCGGGCAGCTCCGCCCTCCCAGATGTGACCCTTGTTGAGGCCCACCACGAGGTCGGTCCCGTTGCTCGCGCGATAGCGCAGATGGTCAAAATGGCTCGCGTTGAGGAAGCGCTTGTTCTTCTCGAAGGCGGCGTTGTGGGTCTCCCACTCCTGCTGGGGGTCCTCCCCCGCTGCGCGGGAGGTCTGCAGTATGGCGAGCCACAGGCGGTACACGGCCTCGTCGCCTGTAAGCGCCGGGAACACCTGGTGCGCCCACGCCTCGCAGGCAACGCCCGCGATGGTCCACACGTTGCGTCCGTAGTCCATGCCGCTGCGGAACACGTCGCAGTCGCGGTTGCGTGCGCGCGATGCGGTGGCAGGCTTGACCGGGTCGATGCCCTTGAGCGCCGAGGGGTCGGAGCCCTCGAGGAAGATGAAGGCCGCGCCCGCCTCGGCAAGGCCGTTGAGCTGGGCAACCTTCCATGCGGGCGTGTGCTCGAAGTAGGAAATGTCCACGTTCTCGAACTCGAGGCGCTTGATGGCGTCGTCATCCCAGATGACCGTCACGTGGCCTGCCCCCGCGTCATAGGCGCGTGCGACCACGCGCCGCGCGAAATCCGCGCGCTCGACGGGAGCCTCCACCACGACTTCCTGACCAGGCTTGACGGCCGCTCCCTTACGCACGATAAGCTCTGCATACCGATCGAGCTGGCGCGAAAGGCCCTCCAGGGCGCGCTTGCTCTCCTCAGCGGTCATCTGGGCACTCATGGGCTACCTCCGACATACGTTTGTTCTTATGCAAGGTATTCTATTGTAGCCGAGGAAACGCACACGTTCTTTTGCTCCAAAGCTTGCACAGACCAACACTATTTGATGTGTGATGGGCACGTGCTGGGAAGTCGGTCGCGGGGGCCCGCTCCCGCATGTCATAAGGTCATGTGTCCGAGAGCATGACAAGTGTGCTAATATCGTTGGTGCGCGCGGGTGTCGCCAAGTGGTAAGGCCCCAGCTTCCCAAGCTGGTATCCGCGGGTTCGAATCCCGTCACCCGCTCCATAGTCTTTTCCGGGCTCCCTTTGGGAGCCTTTTTCTTTGGCGAAGTCTGACCGCAACTCTTCTTCCAAGGTGGTCCCTTTGTGGGCGTGCGATGGAATCCTCGGCTCTCATTAGTTTAGAAGCTGATGGATTTGGCCTCGCAGGCAACTCCCTTGGCAGGCCCAGCACGCTGCGCCCTGTCGAAAAGGCATCGCATTTCCCCGGCGATGGGTGCAGACATCGTGCAGACACCCGCAAGCCCCCGTGCAGCGCGCATGAGTAGCGTGTCTTCTCCCGGTACACGACGACCAAGGGAGGACGCATGCGAAGAGAAATCGGGGAGGGGCTGTCCCCTCAAGACGATGCGCGTGTCCGCACGGCACGCAGAGCCCCAGCCAGGAGAACGACGCCCCGCGTGAAGCTGCAGGGAGGTGATCGCATCAGGGGCGGGAGCCACGTAGGGCCCGGGCACGCCGGAAGGCGCACCCTCTCGTGGATCGCTGACCTGCGCTTCAAGGCGACAGGCGCTGTCGTTGCGCTGTGCATGGTCGTTGCCACGGCCTTCTCCTGCGTGAGCATACCAGCGCTGGCCACCTCGACGACGGGCATCGTCACCGCAGGCAGGGCGTCCGGGGAGCCCGCTACGGCTGTGTACTGCACGTTCGAGATCAAGGTGGACGGCGTGTCCCACAAGGCATACTGCGCTGAGGCCCCGTGGCAGGGTCCGTCCACGGGAGACACCTACGTGCTCCAGGGCGAGACGCATCTCGATGCGCTCGACTACGTGCTCTACCACGGATACGACGGGCAAACCGTCAAGAACCTCAGTGCGCCTGACGGAACGGTGCTGAGCGAGACCCGCTCGCGCGCGGCCACGCAGGCAGCAGCCTGGATGGCCATCGGCTCCGCATATCCAGGCAACTACGACGACTGGGACGGCTACGTCGAATACACCGACAAGTTCAAGGCGCACGATGCCGTAGGCTACCAGACCGCCGTCTCCCTCTACGAGGCGGCGCACGCGTATGCGCAGCTTTCGAGCGCCGTCAAAGTCTCACGGCCCGAATACCGCTTCTCCACGCTCTGGAGCAAGCAGGGAGACGAAGGGCGCCTCTCGGGCAACCACACCCAGATGCTCGTCATGGTGGGCAGCAAGAATGGCCAGATCAAGGTCAGCAAGGTGTCCTCAGAGCTCGCGCTGACCTCAGGAAACGCGAGCTATACCGTCGCGGGCGCGCAGTACGGCATCTATGCGGACGAGGCGTGCACCAAGCTCGTACAGACGCTCACCACGGGTGCCGACGGCTCGGCTGTGGGCGCTCCCCTCGCGGCGGGCACGTACTGGGTGAAGGAGGTCGCGGCATCGCCAGGCTTCCTGCTCGACCCCTCGATCCGCAAGGTCACGGTCAATCCTGCCGAAACCAGCGAGCTTGACGTCCCAGAGCAGCCTGCGACCGCATCCGCCGAGGTGCGCCTGCAGAAGCTTGACAAGGAGGGAGACGCGGTGGGAGCGGCGGAGGCTGCCACGGCACAGGGATCCGCGACGCTGGGCGGCGCGGAGTTCACGGTCAACTACTATGCCGCAGCGTATGCGAGCGCAGCGCAGCTTCCGGAAACGCCCACAAGGAGCTGGGTGTTTGCTACCAACGTCCGCGGGTTCGTGAACTTCGGCTACACGCAGCCCACGGGAGACGAGCTCTACAAGGACGGTGCCGGGAACGTGGTCTTCCCGCTGGGCACATACGCGGTCGCTGAGACGAAGGCGCCTGAGGGGTACCTGCTCTCTGACGGCTCGACCCATCTCGCCCACGTGGTGGAGGACGCTGCAAGCGAGACGGGCGCGAGCTGGCAGTGGGGCGACGGCTGGGGTGCCGTCAACTACGACGAAGACGTCGAGGGTCGCGCCATTGCTGACCAGGTCATACGGGGTGGCCTGTCGGTGCAGAAAGTCGATGCACGCACGGGCAAGGCTGAGCCTGAAGGTGCCGCGAGCTTTGAAGGAGCGGAGTTCACGATCTACAACAGGGGACAGCATGCCGTCCGAATCGGCGGCGTGGGCTATGGACCTGGCAAGGCCGTCATGACCATCGTCACTGACGAGCATGGCTATGCCGAAACGGGTGCGACCGACCTCCCCTATGGGCAGTATGAGGTCAAGGAGACCAAGGCGCCGGCAGGATACGAGCGTAACAGCAGCTGGTCCGAGATGGTACGTATCACGGAGCAGGGCGTGGTCGTGCACAAGGACGACCCGATGGCCCACGCAGAACCGGAGATGCCCAAGCTCGGCGGACTGACGCTCGAAAAGGCTGACCAGGAGGGCGGTCCTCAGGGCGACGCAAGCCTGGAGGGCATCATGTTTGGCATCATCAACCGCACCGGTGGCCCCGTCTGGTACGACGGAAACGAATATGCGGCTGACGAGCCCATAGCAGGCCTCGTCCTTGTCACGGACGCGGAAGGCAAGGCAGCAACGGCACGCGACGCCCTGCCCATCGGAACGTACGAGGTATACGAGGCAAGCCCTAACGACGGCTACCTCGTGAATGACGAGACGAAGACCGTGACGATAACGGAAGAAGCGGCCGGGACCCTCACCTACGTGGGGCGTTTCGAGGACCTGGTCAAGCGCGGCGGCGTGCGCGTGGGCAAGGTCTCGCTCCAGAGCATGCTGCGTCAACCCGAAGGTGCCGCCACCTTTGAGGGCACCCGGATAGGTGTGCGCCTGACCAGCGCGAACCCCGTCGTGGTAGACGACGTGCGCTACCGCAGCGGGGACACCGTCACGACCATCGAGCTGGACGCAAGCGGCATCGGGCAGACCGCGGAGGATGCTTTGCCCTATGGCTCATACGAACTCTACGAGGTCCAGGCGCCCGAAGGGGAACTCCTCAACACGAGTTGGGTGTGCCCGTTCCAGATCAGGGAACACGGGCAGATCGTCGACCTCTCCTCTGAGGAGCTAAGCGTCCCTGACCAGGTCATTCGTGGCGACATCGAGACGGTCAAGGCCGCCGAGAAAAGCCAGCAACGACTGTCCACCATACCCTTCGTGCTGGAATCGCTCACGACGGGCGAGTGGCATGTCGTGGTAACGGACGAGAACGGCTACCTTTCCACCGCGAGTTCCTGGAATGCCCACAGCTCGAACACCAACGCCAACGACAGCCTCGTCGTGCGGGATGAGGACGGCTCGTACCGGCTCGACGCGAGCGCAGGTTCCCTCGACCCCGCCGCAGGCGTGTGGTTCAGTGGCTATGCCGACGTTGTCGTGGCTGTCGACGACTCCTTGGGGGCACTCCCCTATGACAGCTACCGGCTTGTCGAGCTTGGCGTGGAGAACAACGAGGGCCTCGTGCTCCTCGACCTGCCGCTCAAGGTCTACCGCGACGCGCGCACCGTCAATCTGGGCACCCTTGACGACCAGCCCGAAGGAGAGCCGCCCGTCATCGGCACCGAGCTCACCTATGGCGGGGACCATGTGGCTCCCGTCGCAGAGAACGTGACGCTTGTGGACACCGTCTCCTATCGCAACCTTGAGGTTGGCACGGACTATCTGCTCGTCGGCGAGCTGCACCTCGTAGGTGAGGACGGTTCTGACGCGGGTGTCATCGCACAGTCCGAACAGGCGTTTACCTGCGCGTACACCGCGGGGGAGGTCGAGGTCTCCTTCGCGGTCGACACGACGGACCTCGCCGGCGGCACGGCGGTCGCGTTCGAGACGCTCTTCGCCAACGGAAGCGAGGTCGCCGCGCACGCCGACATCACCGACCAGGGACAGACCGTGCGCTTCCCCAAGATAGGGACCAAGCTGTCGCCCTGCTCGGACGGCAGCGTCGCGAGCCCGACGGGCATGATCACGCTTGTAGATACCGTGTCGTACGAGGGTCTCGAGCCTGGCAAGAGCTACCTGCTCCGTGGCACGCTCATGGACAAGGCAACGGGAGAGAACGTGCTGGTGGACGGCGTGCCCGTGCGTGCCGAGAAGGTCTTCGTCCCCACGGAGAGCTCGGGGAACACCGAGGTGACGTTCATCTTCGATGCCACGCAGCTCGCTGGGACACGTGTCGTCGCCTTTGAGGACCTCGTCGGGTACACCGTCCACGCTGACCTCGAGGACGAGGACCAGACGGTCAGTCTCCCCCGCATCGGCACACAGGCCCGCGTCGGGGAGCTCGACGAGGCGTTGGCGGGCGCACAGACCGCCATCTTGGATACTGTCAGCTACGAGAATCTCGTTCCTGGCGCCACCTACAAGCTCGTCGGCACGCTCATGGACAAGCAGACGGGTTTGGCTCTGGAAAACGAGGGGGAGCCCGTCACCATGGAGGCGACCTTCGTCCCGGAAGCGGCGAACGGCCAAACGCGGATCATGCTGACGTTTGACGCGACGGGGCTCGAAGGCCATGACGTGGTGGTGTTTGAACGCCTGTACTTCGTGGGAGATGGTGCCGAAGAGCTCGTCGCGTCCCATGAAGACCTGCAGGACGCCGGCCAGACCATCCGGTTCCCCCGCATCAAGACCACGCTGACTGACGCAGACACCGAGACACACGAAACGGCCCAGCATGACGCAGTCACCCTCGTGGACACGGTGCAGTATCACAACCTGACCCCAGGCAGGGAATACCTCATCACGGGGGAGCTGCACCTCAAGGGTGCGGACGTCAACGCAGGAGAGGTGATTGCCGGAGCGAACGGGAAGATCGCCACGGCCCAAACGGCTTTCACGCCTGATGCGCAGGAGGGCGAAGTGCAGCTTAGCTTCACGTTGGACACGAACGCCCTGGCAGGCTGCACGATCGTCGCGTTCGAGACGCTTTCGCGCGAGGGCGTTGACCTCGCCGTCCACGCTGACATCAATGATGAGGCGCAGTCCGTGCACGTCCCCCGCATCCAGACGACCCTGACCGATGCGAAGAGCGATAAGCATGAGGTCGTGGCAACAGGCGACGTCACGCTCAGGGACGTGGTGACGTTCAGCGGCCTGACGGCCGG
Organism: uncultured Coriobacteriaceae bacterium; assembly: GCA_902772435.1. Classification (GTDB taxonomy): domain Bacteria; phylum Actinomycetota; class Coriobacteriia; order Coriobacteriales; family Atopobiaceae; genus UBA1367. The sequence continues at coordinate 8,956 of CACYAX010000017.1, forward strand.
AACCCAGTACCAGCTGGCAGGAACGCTCGTGTACCAAGACAGTGGAGAGCCCGTCGTCGTAGAGGGAAAGCCCGTGGAAGGATCCTGCGTGTTCGTTCCCGCAACCCCGAGTGGCGAGGTGGTTGTCAGCTTCACGTTCAACGCCGAGGGCTTCAAGGGCAGAAGCGTCGTGGCCTTTGAGACCCTGCGCAGGGACGACCTTGTGATCGCGACGCATGCAGACCTGAACGATGCAGACCAGACGGTGCTCGTGACCGAAAAGCCCGAGGAACCTCAGCATATTGACCCCGTGGTTCCCAACGTTCCCACGAAGCCGAGCGCGTCGACAACCCCCAAAACGAACGATCCGCACCTTCCCTGGCTCCCCATCGCCTTTGGTGGGCTGGCGCTGCTCGCGGTCGGCGCGGCGGCAAGCATGCGCTCTCGCCCCGATGCGTATCTCAGGAGGGACGTAACGATAGGGGCACGGCGTTTACAGGCCAGCTCACTGCATCCGTCTCAGAGAAGGGCGCGGGCAGGCCGCCAAGGAGGTGAATTGCCAGGCAGGTGATCCAAACGCCGCTAGGACAGCTCGACTGGCGTTCCTAGGCCCATGAGCAGGCCGTTTCCATAGCAGAACGCCCCCGCACCATCACCGTGGTGCGGGGGCGCGCGAATCCGAATGACGCGACCTGTGCGTTCTTGCGGGCGCTGAGCGTTATGCCCTGCGAATCAGCTCGGTCAGCATCTCGGTCACCTGGGTCACCTGACCCGGATCGACCGCGCCGATGACGTCGTTAGGCGTCTGCGAAAGCGCCCTGTTGTCGCCGTCGTCCAGGCCCATGACCGTGATGGAGCGTACGGACCTGCGCATGGCGTCGGTCGCGTCGGTGTCCTCCCAGTTGTGCGCTGCCTTCCTGATGGGAATGTGCAGGTCGTCAGCGATGAAGCTCAGCAGGCGCTCGATGCGGCGGTTCGTACGACGCTTGTCGGCAAAGCCTTCGCTCGTGATGAGGGCAAGGTCGCCGGCACCGATGCTGTCGAGGTTCACCAGGAAGGCGCCGCGGATGTCCTTGCGGTGCTCCTTGAGGAACTCCTTGATGCCCGCATGGCCAAGGGTCGAGCCGCCGACCGCGACGAACCACACGTCGTGGGCGATGAGCTCGTCGTCCTTCATGGAAAGGACCGTGTCCGTGAGTTCCTCGCGGACCTCTTCCGGAAGCTCCTCTCCCTCTTCGACGATGTCGTCGCGGAGGTCGGAGCGCAGGGTAGCGCCGCCCTTCCAACGACGGTTGTTGCCCTTCTTGGAATCAGGGCCGTCGGAGAAGCTGCTGGAGAGGCGGGAACGCACGCTCTGCGCCGTGGAGCCGAGGTCGATGCCGAAGGGATCTGCCGGCGTCTCGGAGGGATCGGGGAGGTCAAAGAGGGCAGCCCTGCGACCGATGTTGCGGTTGGAAGGCGTGAAGTCACTCTTGCCCCAATTGGGCTCGTCGATGGCCTCGGGAGCGGGGGCCGCCGTGGGACGCACGGCAACGGTCGCGTCAGGATCGAACACCACTTCGGCGTCGAGGCCGGAGATGTCGCGCATGGAGACTTCCTGCTCCGTGGGCTCGGGCTCATCCTCGAACGCGAGGTCAGACGCGAGGACCGAGCGATCGGCTACGACGGCGGGAAGCTCTGCGGTCTCCTCTTCCTCGAAGGCCTCGTCGTACTCATCGTCGTCCTCGTACTCATACTCATCGTCTTCGTACACGTCGTCTTCGTCAACGTCCTCGTACTCGTCGTCGTCTTCGTACTCGTCGTCATCGTCGTCTTCGTACTCGTCCTCGGCAGCGTACTCGGCATCGTCATCATCGTCATCGTCGTCGACGTAGACTACCTCGTCAGCGTCTTCGTACTCGTCCTCTTCGTATTCGACGTCCTCGTACTCGTCGTCGTCTTCGTACTCGTCCTCGGCAGCGTACTCGGCGTCGTCATCATCGTCGTCGACGTAGACGACCTCGTCCTCCTCGACGTCCTCGTACGCAGCTTCTTCGTACTCGATCTGGTCGTCAAACTCATCAACGTACGCGGTCTGGTCGTCATCATCCTCGAACGGCTCGTCCAGGAGCGCCTCGTCAGCGTCGTCATACGCGACGTCAACCACGGGCTCCGGCTCCACCATCTCCGCCTGCGCAAAACCAGTCATCGGCTCTTCAAAGGCGATCGGCTCCGGCTCGAACTCCGGCTCGGCAACCTGCACGGGCTCCGGCTCGAACTCCGGCTCGGCAACTTGCACGGGCTCCGGCTCGAACTCCGGCTCGGCCTCAAGCTCAGGCTCAACAGCCTGCTCAAACTCGAACGCAGCCTCGGACTCAGCGGCAAACACGGCGTCGGCTTCAGCCTCGACGGCCTTCTCAACCACGGCCTCGACCTCAGCCACCTGCTCCGGCTCGAGTTCAGCCTCAGCAGCAACCACAGCGTCTGCCACGGCGTCGGCCTCAGCCACAGCAGCCTGCTCGACCTCGTCGACAGCTGCAAAGACCTGCTCGGCCTCCATCGCAGGCTCAACAACCCGCTCAGCCTCGGCAGCCCGCTCAAGCTCTGCCGCAGTCTCCTCGATGACCTCGAACGAAGCGGCCTCAGGCTCTTCGACCAGCTCGGGCACAGCCTCCACCACGGCCTCGCCCACGAATGCAGGCTCGACCTCTTCGATTACCTCGGACTCCGCAACGGTCTCCACGAAGGGCTCCGGCTCAGACTCAGGCTCGAACGCCGCCGCGGCATCATCCAGCACCTCGAACTCCGCGTACTCGGGATCGAAGTCACTCGTAGCCGCATCCGCGCGCTCTTCCGCAGCCGCGATCTCGGCATCCTCGGGCTCGACGGCGAACTCCACGTCCTCGCCCTCTTCGTACAGGCTGAACGAGCGCTCGTCTGCCGGCGCCTCCGCCTCTTCGAAGGCCTCGAACTCGTCGATTCCCTCCTCGACGAAGGGCTCCTCGGCATACGCGTCGTCTTCGAGCACCTCGTACTCCGCAAACACGTCAAGGTCGTCGAGGTTCTCGAGAATGGGAGCCTCGTCCTCCTCATAGGTATCAAACGCTTCCTCGTCTCCGAAGAAGGTCTTGCCCACGAAGGTGTCGGCAACGGAAACGGGGGCCTCCTCGGGCAGCTCCGCATCCTGCGCGCCCTCAGGCACGCTCTCGATGCCAGCCATGACCTCGTCCTGCGCAGCCTCAGCAGCAACGGGCTCGTCATCAGCCTCGAAGGGCGCCACGTCCTCCGCGAAGTCAGCCTGCTCGAAAGGCGCCACGTCCTCCGCGAAGGCGGCGTCAGCAACAGCCTCGGCCTCGTCCGCGAGCACGTCGTCGTAGCGCAGCGCCTCGTCGTCCTCGAGGGCCTCGTCCGTAAACGCGAAGTCGTCAGTACCCTCAACGGAAGGCACGATGTCCGCGAGGTTCGCGGAGGTGTCCTGGCTCACTGCAGACTCGGCATAGTCCTCAAAGTCGTCGCCGTCATACGAGGTGTACTCGGCGTCAAGCCCGAAACCGTCCTCACCCTCGTAGTCTATGTACGTCTCCTCATAGGCCTCGAAGTCCCCGGTCTCCTCCGCCATGTCATCGTCTGCGGCGAACTTCTCGCGAACCTGCGAGAAGCGCTCCTTGAGCGACGCGAAGAAGCCCTTGCCGCTTCCGGCAGCGACGCCAGCCTCGTCTTCGGAGGTGCGCTTGCGGCGACGGAACGCGCTCGGCCTGTCCGCGCTCTCGACGCCGTTCCCGCTCAGCACGTCGAAGCGATCTTCGCGGCTGGGCATCTCGGTCGGCTCCTGCGGACGCACGGTGCGGCTGACCATCTGCGGCTCGTCGTAGACGACCTCGCAGCTCGTGGGGAGGATGCGCAGCGAGGAGAGCACGTCGGCACCGTGGCGGACGCCCTCGACCTCCTCATAGACCTCGGTGACGACCTGCGGCGTGGGCTCGGGCTTCTTCTCGGGATTCTTCATGAAGCTCGGCACGGCAGCGGATGCGCCGGACTCGTTGACGACCAGGGGCTTGCGTGCGGCCGTGCCGCCCAGCTCGTCGTCGTCCTCAGTCTCCCAGTAGCCGTACTCGTCGTCCTCTCCGTATTCGTCGTACTCGTCGTACTCGTCGTCTTCGTACTCGTCTTCCTGCGGCTTCGGCGCCATGACGAGCATCTTGCCGTAACCCTCGGCAGCGTCCTTCTCGGGACGGACCTTCGCCATCACGCCGAGCATGGCGGCCACGCCAGACTTGTTGTCGTTGGCACCGTCGGTGCACGGGGAGAAGCGCATGTAGATGGCCTCGATGCCGAGGGCAAGCAGGGGCAGGACGCTCACGAGCCCGATGACCCACACCACGCGGCGCGCGGCACCCGGCACGAACGCCAGCGCCTGGAAGACGGTGGCGAAGCAGGCGATGCCCAGGAACACGGGAGCGATGCGGCGCAGCAGGGGAAGGATGCGCGCAAGGGGGCTCGCGCTCAGGAAGCTCTCGCGCGGCGTGTCATAGTGCGCCACGATCACGATGGGACGGTTGCCCTTGGTGACCAGCGGGCCCTCGGCGCGGTGCACGCCGATGACATTCTGGCTGCGGGCGCGCGAACCCATGCTGCCCAGCAGGTTTGACCCCAGGTACCAAAGCGCCAGCAGGACCACGCACAGCACGGCGACTATGATGCCGACTATGGAGGGTATGCCGCTTTGGAGCCCCGCCACGAACACCGCAAGGGTGAGCAGGACCATCAGCACGTAGTACGGCAGCGCCGGCGCCGACGGGGCGTCGAACTCCTGGATCTGCGTTTCAAGCCCATGTTCTTCCATGAGCCCCTGGATGACTTCTGCCGCCTGCAGCTCCTCTTGGCTGTTAGCCGGAGCAATGTCTATCTTGTCGGTCAGGTACCCAAGGTAGTCGCGCGTAGTGGCCATGCTGTCCATCCTTATCGGTGATACCGTGCGGCGACTCGCGCCGCCTGTGAGCATCGGGTTTAGACATTCGTCCTTTGAGTATACGTCTTATCCCCGTCCCACGGCCCGCGAGCCTTCCTAAATGGTAAAAACCGATGGGCGTAACGCTTACGGACCGCTCGGAAGGAACCCGTTGAATTGCCGTACAATTTTAAAGACGCTGTATTTCGGGAGGACTGGTAATGGCGCACGAAGATCAGGACTACATCTATAGTCTCACGGAGGACGACGAGCTCGCACGCCGCCTCTGTGCCCTCTACGTTGCGTTCAGCAACTCGCGTACGCCTATCTCCACCAAGGAGATCTTCGACACCTATTATCCCGGCCTGAACGAGGACGCCTTCAGGAAGCGCTTCTCTCGCGATCGCGAGAAGCTTGCCGAGACGGGTTTCGTAATCGAGCAGGCGTTCAAGGGCGATGAGGGAGCCTATTGGCAGGTGGACTCCTCCTCGTTCGCCGACGGAAGCTCCCTTTCCCCCGACGATGCCACCGTGCTCAGCGTGCTCTGCGCGGGACTCGTGGAAGACCCCTCGTTTGCCTACCGCAACGACCTGCGCATCGCGCTGGCAAAGATCGACCGCGCGTACGGCGAGCTCACCGCGACCCGCCTCTCCGTCCGCGCTGGCGCCGACCAGGCCGTCTCCACGCTCGTCAGCTGCATGTCGGACGGCAACATGGCGAAGATCAGCTACATGAACGCCGAGGGCAAGAAGAGCGATCGCGTGGTGGCGCCCTATGGGCAGTTCGGCCTGCGGGGGCGCACCTATTTCGTCTGTGCGCAAGCCGTGCGGGGCCGCATAAAGGAGGAGCTCGGGCTGCGCACCTTCCGCTCCGACCGCATCGGGCGGGCCAAGCGCACCTCCAACACCTACGCCATTCCCGAAGACTTCTCCGTGGACGACTACGTGCTGCTTCCCTTCCAGATCGGGCCCACCATCTACGAGGCCACGTTCCGGGAGACCGCCGAGGCTGAGACCGCTGCGGTCTCCGACCTCACCCGTCGTGGGCAGGAGGTCTCCTCGGATGCGCCCCGCATGTGGTCGGTGGACGTGAGCGACGAGGGCGTTGCCGCCGCATGGGCCATCTCGGCCGGGCTGGTGCCCACCGCGCCTGCAAGCCTCGTCGAGACATGGCAGACGATCCTCGTGAATGCCACGAAGACCGTGCACGCGGACAACCTCACGATTGACGCACCGTCCATCCAGCAGAACCGTCCCTCACGGCGCGGCAGGCGCGGCGGCTCCGAGGAAACCCGCGAGCTCATGGCGCTCGTCTCCTCGCTTTCGACTGAGGGGGCCACGCTCACTGTGGAGGGCATCTCCGCACGCCTGGGTGTCGACCGAGAGCGTGCGCGTTTCCTGCTCGAGCTCGTGCTCACGACGTGCTCCGGCTCCAAGTACCATCTGCCCATCAGCCTCTCCGACGACTTCGCCCTGGTCCTAAGCAGGTCACAGGGGGTGGTAGGACGTGCCATACGCCTCACCAAGGCGGAGACCGACGCGCTGTTGGCGGCGCTTGACGAGCTCGGGCTGCCTGACGATGACCCGCTGAGGCTCGACGTGGTCGAGGCCTTCGCGCACGAGGGCACCGTCGTCCCGCCAGACGACGACAGCAAGGCCCTTCCCTCGGTCGACGACCTCAGCGACACGCTGGAGGCCTGCTCGCGCGCGCTCATCACCAAGGCGAGCCTCTCGTTTGCGTACCAGAGCTCCTACCAGGACGAGCCCATGGTGCGCCACGCGGTACCCGTCCAGATCGTGCACGAGGATGACCTCTGGTATCTCGATGCGCGCGACCTCGGCAGGCGCGCGCTGCGCACGTTCCGCATCGACAAGATGCAGGATGTCCGCGTGGCGGCAGCCATCCCCGCCAAGCAGTTGGCAGAGATCGACGAGACGCCCGAGGTGCGCAAGGCCATCGTCGCCTTCACCGACCCCCACCTGCTCGAGACGCTGGACTGGCCCAAGCTCGAGGCGCTCGGCATGCGCGAGGGCGCCGTGGTCACGACCATCCCGTTCTACGGCGGCACGTGGCTCCCGCGGCATCTTGCTGCCTGCGGCGGCACGGTCACGGTTGATGACACGGCCCTTGCGTCCACCATCCGGCGGACGGCCGAGCGCTTGCTCACATATGGCCTCGACGTCGCGTAACGGTGCCCCACGCTACAAAAACGGGCCCCTGGCTCCGTGCGAGCGCACCTCGCAGCGGGGCCAGGGGTCCGTTTGTGCGTGTCTTAATGCCTCTAGCTGATCTCGACCGTGCCGTTCTCGCGCACGCGCACGCGACCCTCCGCGAGCAGCTGGATCGTGGCGGGGTACAGCACGTGCTCGATGGCGTGGATGTGCTCCTCGAGCTCGTCGACCGACCAGCCCTCCTCGACCACCAGGGCCTGCTGGGCAATGATGGGGCCGCAGTCGTAGCGGTCGTCGGCGAAGTGCACCGTCACGCCCGTGACCTTGACGCCGTAGTCGTAGGCGTCCTGGATCGCGTGGGCACCCTTGAAGCTCGGCAGGAGCGCCGGATGCAGGTTGACCACGCGGTTGGGGAACGCAGCGAGCAGCGGCTCGTGCACCATGCGCATGTAGCCCGCCATGATGACATAGTCCACACCGTACTGCTTGAGCTCGGTCGCGATGATCTCGTCAGCGACCAGGGGGTTGGCGTAGATCTCCTTCGAGAGCGTGAGGGTCTGCAGCCCCGCCTCCTCCGCGCGCTTGAGCCCGTAGGCGCTCGGCCGCGAGGAGACCACCAGCTCGATCGTGGCGTCGAGGCTCCCGTCCTCGATGCGATCGATGATCGCCTGCAGGTTGGTGCCGCTTCCGGAGAGAAGCACTCCCAGCTTGATGGCCATGTTCTCAACCTTTCCGTACTGCGTGTGAGAAACGCGGGCCTTGACACGCGCCACGGCCCGCCTCGTTGTCTTGCGTTAGCGGTAGACGACCTTGCCCTCGCCTGCCACGATCTCGCCCATGTCGAAGGTCTCCAAGCCCTCGTCGGCGAGCATCTCGCGCACGCGGGCAGCATCAGCAGGCGCACAGATGACGCTCATTCCCACGCCCATGTTGAAGGTCTTGTACGCCTCGTCAGGCGTGAGGCCCGCGGCGCGCACCATGTACGTGATGACGGGCGGAACCTTCCATGCGGGACCCTCGCCGAAGCCGTCGGGCGAGCCGCCGTCCGTGGCGTGGCGGTCGACCACCGCGTCGAGGTCCGCGGGAAGCGCGCGGTTGAGGTTCTCGGTGATGCCGCC
>CACYAX010000018.1:0-19391 GCA_902772435.1 uncultured Coriobacteriaceae bacterium
CGCCGCGTCGCCCGCCGCGTCAAGCACAAGATCGGCTTCACGCCGCTGGTCAAGATTGTCGAGCTGGGCATGCTGCCACGCTCGGAGAAGAAGACCAAGCGCGTCTTCGACGAGCGCTACGACTGATCGGGCTGACATACGGGAAACGCTCTATACAACGAGGGGCCAGTGACAAAAAGCACTGGCCCCTTTTGCTGACTCGCGTCTTTTGAGCGACCGTTCCCCCCAGTGGTGGATGGTCCTACGCATCCCATAGATATCATTAGTTATGTAGATACGTTTGGAGGGAGGCTTTCATGGGCTTGGATATTGGGCGCTACGAACAGGTCGATGCGGTCCTCACGCGCTGCGGTGCGGGACATGTATGAGTTCTGCGTCTACGCCCTCAAGTCGGTGCAGAAGGTCATTCCCTTCGACTACGGGCGCGTGTACTATCTCGACGGCTAGGCGCACGTGTTTGACGAGCGTCTCTTCGGGCCGAGGAAGGAGCTCGCCCAGGAGTACCACACCATCTATGCCCACGTCGATGCGGGCGCGTATTCCATCACGCGCCGCTCGCTTGACCGGCGCCGCGCCATCAAGGGCAGCCCCGCCCACTCGCCCTACGCCATCTACGTGCGCGATTGGGAGACCGAATCCCGCGACACCCGCTTCGTCAGGGAGTACATCGCGGCTGGGCATTCGCTACTCCACGGGCATGGCTCTCTTCGACACGGAGGACCGCGTGCGGGCCCTTTTGGTCTTCGAGCGCTTCGCGTCATCCGAGCGGTTCACGAACGAGGAGTGCGCGGTCCTCAGCGTGCTCAACCGGCACCTCGACAACCTGTTCCGCAACTTCTACGTGGAGCCGCCGGCGACGCACGGCGACACCATCGCGCTCTCGCAGAGCGGTTTCAACCTCACGGCGCGCGAAACGGACATCGCGAAGCTGCTGCTCGTGGGCCTGTCGCCTAAGCGCATCGCCACGAAGCTCGGCATCAGCCGCTCGACGGTCTACAAGCATGTGGCCAACATCCACGCGAAGCTCGACGTCTCGAACCAGCTCGAACTCATCAGCAAGCTGAGGTCGCTCACCACGACGGGAGATGCGGGGGAGTAGGCATTCGGTCATGATTGTGCCACGCAAAAGCGCCGGACTGCACAGGGCAGTCCGGCGCCTCTCTGTGAAGACGATCGGCGTTTAGAGGGTGGCGACGTAGAGCAGCATGTCGGCGGTGAGCTCGGGCTCGATGAGCATGAGGTCATGGCCGGAATCGATGACGAGCGAGGCGGCAGCCTCCTCGATGGTGGCGATGCCCGTGGCCACGAGGCCGCCGATGGTGATCTTGGTGTAGATGTCGCTCTTGGGGATGGCGGCGAACGCTTCGGGGTTGCTCAGGTGCAGGTGGTCGGTGAACGACTTCCAGGGATGCGGGGTGAGGTTGGCGCGCGCCAGTTCGACCTGCTTGGGCTCGGTGACGCCCACGAACTTGATTGTGTCCTCGAGGTCGAACATGTTCAACTCGACGCCGTCGCGCTCGACGGCGTTGCAGACGACGGGGTTGTACTGGATGAGCGGCTGGGCCTCGGGGACGTTCTGGCCGTCAGCGGGGTGGATGGCGTCGAGGTAGACGATGCGACGGATACGCGCGGGAACGCGGTCGGCAGCGCCGGTGATGACCATGCCGGCGTAGCTGTGGCCCACGAGGATGACGTCGGAGAGGTCGTTGTCCTCGAGGAACGAGACGATCGAGACGATGTGGTCCTCAAGGCCGGTCTCGCCCGTGAGCTCGTCGGCGCGCTCGCCCACGCCTGGCAGGCAGGGGGTGTAGACGGTCTGTCCGGCCTTCTCGAGCAGTTCCTTCACGGGACCGTAGCACCAGCTGCCGTGGCCTGCGCCAGGAACCAGTACGTAGGTCGCGCTGCCCGGCTCGAGAGAGATGCCCTTGGGCTCGTAGAGGGAATAGGGTGCCTGCACGGGTGCGTTGCTCATGCCATTCTCCTTCTCGCGTATGTGGTGGGAACTAACCTTGGTGCGCACGATACGGGCCTTTGTTCATCTGTCCCATACCCAGTGTTTGGCAGATAGGTAGACGGTCGGCTGTGTCGTTCACCTGCGGAATTACCAAAGTTTGTGTAGGGAGTTTTTGCCTTCTGCGCGGCATTCTGTACCCAAAAGAAGGTAGGCGTTCGCGTTGTGAGGAGGAACCCATGAGTGACGTCCAGAAAAGGCAGAGGCCCAATCCCGCAGAGCTTGCCCGCAAGAGCGTCGAGAAGATCGCACCCCTTTCCGAGGTGTTCTGCAACCTTGCCGGCAAGACCTCGCCGAGGCCGGTGCGAAGGTGGTCATCGCCAGCAGGAACGAGGAGCGCGGCAACGCTGCCGTGGCAGACTTCACGGCGCGCGGCTACGAGACGGCCTTCGTCGCGTGCGACGTCACCAAAGTGGATGAGTGCTATGCGGCCGTCGACTTCGCGGTCGAGTGCTTCGGCAACATAGACATCCTCGTCACCTCGGCGGCCGTCTGGGACGAGATGGCCTACCTCGACGTCACCGAAGAGGTCTACGACAACGTGGTCGACATCGACCTCAAGGGCTCCTACTTCATGGGCCAGGCCGTCGCGCGAAACATGGTGGCCAACAAGACCAAGGGCAAGATCGTCTTCATCAGCAGCGCCGCCCGTCACGGCGTGGGCCCACGCGGCGTGGGCATGAACACCTACTACCAGGTCGCCAAGGCCGGCGTGGCCGCGCTCACCACGGGCGCCGCGGCCGAGCTCAAGCAGTACGGCATCAGCGTGAACTGCGTCGCCCCCGGCGGCATGTTCAGCCATGGCGTCTTCTTCAACGGCCACGCCAACGGCGCGCGTTATGGCGCCGAGTACGCAGGGCTCAAGAAGAACATGCAGGGTGCCTCGCCCGTGCCCCTGGCCATGAACCCCGACCAGGTCGCCCTCATGGTCTTCGCGCTCTGCACGCAGGCATCCGACTTCATGAGCGGCGCCACGGTCGACGTGGACGGCGGTGCGCTCCTCAACGCCCAGCGCCTGCCGCTCTCCTTCAACGTCGAGGGTTGCGTCCCCGGTCCCCAGGAGGGCTAACCTCACGCATTTGCACCACGGTAGGCATCAGTTCAAAGGCAATTGATAGAGAAAGGAACAGACATGGCAATCCAGAAGAACGAGGCCGGCAGCTCCGAGGTCAAGGGCTCGCGTATGCACAAGGGTCGCAAGACCATCAACTACCTGCAGAAGCTCAAGGACGAGGGCACCCCCATCGTGCAGATGTGCCCTGCTGGTCGCGACCAGTTCTGGACGAAGGCCGCCGACATGGCGGGCTGCGACGTCTGCCGCCTCACCGTTCCCGGCGATGGCCAGGAGCCCGAGATGCAGGTCGAGATCGCGCCGTTCTGGATCCGCAACGTGCGCCGCGCCGCCCAGAACAACCGCATCAACTTCTACATGCAGGCCATGACCTACTCCTCCAAGGAGGACGCCGTCAAGAACGCCGCCCTGTACCTCAACTGCGGCGCCGACTCCGTGCTGCCCATGGGCGTCACCAACGAGACCCTCAAGTACATGTCCGACAACTACGTCGTGGTCTTCGGCCACATCGGCGCCCTCTCCGGCTGGCAGACCGCCCGTCAGGGTGGCTACAAGCGCCTCAGCAAGACCGCTGAGGAGGCCTTCCAGGTCTTCAAGATGGGCTATGAGTACCAGGAGAGCGGCATGATGTGCATGACCGTCGAGATGACCCCGATCGAGGTCACCAACGCCATCGCCAAGAAGCTCCGCGTGCCCGTGATCGCCATCGCTGCCGGCGGCGCCGATGACGGCTCCGAGATGGTCGACTTCGACACCTTCGGCATGATGCCGGTCATCTACTCCCACGCCAAGAAGTACGCCGAGTTCTTCCCGTTCGCGGTCGGCGCCTACAGCGCTTGGGCCAACGACGTCCGCTCCGGCGCCTATCCTGCGGACGAGCATGGATGGCACATGGCTGAGGACGAGCTCGAGAAGTTCAACGGCCTCATGGACGCCTTCCAGGCCTAGGAGTTTCCAGTCCCTCATCATGAGGGACACCAGATCGGACGAAGCGGCCCCCATCGGTGATGGGGGCCGTTCTTGCTTCGCTTCTGCGGATATCTTGCGGCAGGGGCGCCTGGCCCGTGACGGCGCGATGGCCTAATCGCTAGGCGAGGGGCAGCTTCACCGTGAAGGTCGACCCGACTCCCGGCTCGCTCTCCACGCGGACGCTGCCGCCGCCGCGGTTGACGGCATGGCGCACGAGCGAGAGGCCCAGGCCCGTGCCTCCGTGCTCGTGCGAGCGCGCCTGGTCCACGCGGTAGAAGCGCTCGAAGATGCGCTCCTGCTCGGCGATGGGGATGCCGACGCCCGTGTCGATGACCTCGAGCGTCGCCGTCGTCTTGTCCTTCCTCAGCTTGACCGTCACGCCGCCCTCCTCGGTATAGCTGAGGGCGTTGTCGATGAGGTTGTCCACGATGAGCGTCGCGTCCGTGCTCGAGAGGTTGACGCGCGCCGTTCCCTCCACTTCGTCCTCGAGCGCGAAGGCGAGGCCGTGGACGCGCGCACGCGCCACGTGGCCGTCGAAGGAGGTGGCCACGATGCTGGCGAGGTCACACGACTCGTTGGATTGCTGGCGTCCGCCGCCCTCGATGCGGGAGAGGTCCATGAGGTCGGTCACGAGGTTCTGGAGGCGCGTCGACTCGTGGTCGAGCCGCTCGGCGAACGCGCTGACGAGCTCCGTCTCTCCTTCGTCGCTTGCCTGGTGGATGGCCTCGGAGAGCAGCCTGATGCCCGCGACGGGCGTCTTGAGCTCGTGGCTGGCGTTCGCCACGAAGTCGGTGCGCACGCGCTCGAGGCGGTTCATGGGCGCGGACGTGCGGCTGAAGAAGAGCCACGAGATAATGGCCGCGCCCAAGACCGCGACGCCCAGCAGGGCCAGGCCGGTCCTCCTGAGGCTCCAGAGCGCCGCATTCACCTCCGTGGCGGGCTGCGACACGCGCAGGGCCGCTTCCTCACCGTTCCACGTGGTGGGTATGGCCACATAGAGGTATTCGATTCCGTCGGTCGCAGACGTGCGCTGGTCCTTGCCCATCTGGCCCGAAAGCGCGTCCTCGACCTCGGGCCGCGTGGCGTGGTTGCTCATCTCGAGCTCGAAATCGGCGCTGTCCGCGATCACCGTGCCGTCCGCGGCGATGAGCGTCATGCGCACGTCATCGTCAGCCGCGATGCGCTCGAGGGTGCTGCCGGGATCGTCGGTCCTCCCTTCGACCGCGACGTTTGCCGCACGCGCGATCGAGGCAAGCTGCTCGTATTGTCGTTGCGTCACGAGTTGGCTGATGGGGCCGTAGATGGTGAAGCCCCAAACCGTGGCCAACAGGAGTACGACCAATACGTAGCCGCTGACAAGCCAGGTCCGCCAACTCTCCCGGCCCAGGTCCATCATGCCTCCCGTTTGGGTTCGAAGCGATAGCCCATGCCATGCTCCGTCTTGATATAGGTCCACCCATCACCGTCGAGTGCCTTGCGCAGGCGACGGATGTGCGTGTCGATGGTGCGCGAGGTAGAGAGGAACGCCTCACCCCACACCTCTTCGGACAGCCACTCGCGCGTGCAGAGCGTGCCCGCATGCGTGGCGAGGGCGACGAGCAGCCGGTACTCCTTGCTGCGCAGCTTGACGGGCTCTCCCGAACGCGTGACGCGCGAGGCGGACTGGTCGATGACGAGGGCACCCGCCTCGATCACGCCCTGCGGCTCGCTGCCCTTCTTGCGCCCGCGGCGCAGGTGCGCCCTGATGCGCGCGAGGAGCTCCGCCGTCGAGAAGGGCTTGGTGACGTAGTCGTCCGCCCCGGCATCGAGGCCGGCCACCATGTCCTGTTCGCGGTCAAGGGCCGTGAGCATGACGATGGGGACGTCGTCCCCGCGCCCGCGGAGCGCCCGTGCCACGTCGAGGCCGGAGACCTTGGGAAGCATGATGTCAAGCAGTATGAGGTCGGGGGAGACCTCACGGGCGGCGTCGAGGGCAGCCTGCCCGTCCGCCACGCTCGTGACCTCGTAATTAGCCTTGGTGAGCGCAAACTCGACCGTAAGGCGGATGGTCTTGTCGTCCTCCACCAGCAGGATGTGCGCCACGGGTACCTCCTTTGTCGCGCCAGGTCACGCCTGGCCCCACTCCCTCCATTGTACGTTGCGCGCCTGCGTAGGTATCTTGTGCGATGGGGCAGTGGTAGGCAAGTTTACGACTGTGTTACACGGATTCACGCACCGATTACACCTCCGCTGATGGCGTGACGTACGATTTTTTATAAGGAGGTGGGAGCTATGCTCACCCTAGGACAGTTCTTTGAAGCGCTGAAGGCTAACCCCTTGCTTGCGCTGGCGATGGCGCTCATCGCGGGAACCATTTTCGTGAACGGATCGACGGACGCGGCAAACTCCATCGCGGAGGCGGTTGGCACGCGCTCGATTTCCTTCCGCAAGGCGGTCGTCCTGGCGGCCATCGGCGACTTCAGTGGCCTCGTCTTCATGACCTTCGTCTCGACGGCCGTCGCCGACACCATCAACTCCATGGTCAACTTCGGCGATGACAACCACGCGGCGCTCGTGGCCCTCACGGCGGCCTCGGTCGGCATCGTCGTCTGGGGCGTCGCGGCATGGCAGTTCGGCATTCCCACGAGCGAGAGCCATGCGCTCATCGCGGGCCTCACGGGCGCCGCGATTGCGGTCCACGGCAACCTCGATGGCGTCAACATGAGCGAGTGGAGCAAGGTCATCTGGGGTCTCGTGCTCTCCACGGTCATGGGCTTCGCGCTCGGCTGGTGCCTCACGAGGGCTATCCGCTGGCTCTGGGCTGATTCTGACTATCGGAAGGCCAACGAGTTCTTCGGCAAGGTGCAGGTCGTCGGCGCGGGCTTCGGTGCCTTCATGCACGGTGCGCAGGACGGGCAGAAGTTCATGTCCACGGCCATGATGGCCATCGCGCTCTCGGCTGGCACCTTCGAGCCGGGGGAGAGCTACCCGCTCTGGATCATGGTGGCCTGCGCCACGATCATGGCCTCGGGCACGGCCATGGGCGGCAAGAAGATCGTCAAGACCGTCGGCACGCAGATGGTCAGCATGGAGAAGTACCAGGGTGCCGCCGCATCGCTCTCCGCAGGCTTTGCCCTGCTCGCCTCCTCGCTCTGGGGCCTTCCCGTCTCCACCACGCACACCAAGAGCGCGGCCATCATGGGCTCGGGTGCCTCCAAGAACATGCGCGGGGTCAACTGGGGCATCGCCAAGGACATGGTCATGACGTGGGTGATGACCTTCCCCGGCTGCGGGCTCATCGGCTTCGTGCTGGCCAAGGTCTTCCTCGCCATCTTCTAAGGGTTGAGGCTGAGGCACTACCACATACGAGAACAGGGGTGCACCTCCTCGGGGGTGCACCTTTTATGTTGTGCGCCAGGCTTCCTCGATAAAATATGCTTAGGGTAACTTAACCTCGGAAAAGGATGGCCTCATGGACGCTCGGTTTTGGAATCGGTTCGCGTTTGCCTATGATTTCGCCACGCGTTCTGGTGACGCGGGTCTGCGCGAGGCTGCGGCATACGCGGGCTCGTTTTTAGGTCGCGACGCGCGCGTGCTCGATGCGGCGTGCGGCACGGGTGCCTTTGCCTGCGCGATTGCCTCGCAGGTGGGGGAGGTCGTGGCCTGTGATTACGCTTACAAGATGGTCCTTCAGGCGCGCGATAAGGTCGCGCGCCTTGGCCTCAGCAACGTAAGCTGCCAAGAGGGAGACCTCACCGCATTGGCGTTCGCCGACGCTTCCTTTGACGCGGCGATAGCCGGCAACGTCATCCATCTGCTCGACGATCCGCTGGTTGGCGTATCTGAGCTTCGGCGCGTGGTGAGGCCGGGCGGCATCATCGCCATCCCCACGTACGTGAACGCGGAGGACCGGCAGAAACGCTTCCTCAAGCTCATAGAGGCGGTGGGATTCTCGGCAAAGAACGAATGGACGCGCGCGAGCTATCTCGCGTTCATCGAGCGCACGGGGCTCCCGTTGGTCGAGAGCCGGATGTTCGAGGCCAAGCAGCCCCTGTGCGTCGCCATCTGCCGCAACTGATGCGTGGGAATCGGTCTGTTTGCCTGCGCCAAGAATGCCCAGAGTTGTGTATGTTCCCGCTGGCTGCGCGAGCGCTATGCTGGTCATGACTAAAGGCGAGGACACGGGAGGCATGCCATGGGCATCGATGAGGTCAAGCGCGCGCAGCGCAAACGCTTCCGCAACATCCGCAAGGAGCTGGGTGCCGAGGAGCGCTCCCGTATCGACGCGCTCATCACCGAGCGGCTGATCGCGCTCCCCGAATACCAGGATGCGCAGCTCGTGCTTCCGTACCTCTCCTTCGGTGCCGAGGTCGACACGAGGGCGCTCATCCGCCACGCGTGGGCTGCGGGCAAGATCGTGGCGCTGCCGTGGTGCGTCCCGGGAACGCGCGAGATGCGCTGGTACCGCGTGGAGAGCTTCGACAGCCTCGTGCGCAGCTCGTTCGGCGTGGAGGAACCCGTTCCGCGCGACGAGGACGAGCAGGATCCGAACGCGGACGGACCTGCGATTGCGCTCGTGCCTGGCCTTACCTTTGACGAGCGGGGATATCGCATGGGATACGGTGGCGGCTTCTACGACACGCTGCTCTCCACCTTCGATGGCGCGGCCGTAGGGCTCTGCCGCGAGGCGCAGTTCGAGGAGGACCTGACCGCGCTCGGCGTCATCGACGCGCACGATCGCAGCTGCGACGTGGTCGTGACCGAGGCGCGGGTCATTCGTCCTAGCTAGCGCTGCTCAGCGCCCACCGCATCGCGTGGCCGCCTTCGCCGTATACTGTTCTTCGGTCTGAAGAGGGGAGAGCGGTATGCGGAAGCTGGCACTGGTGGCGTTTGATGCGACCCAGCTCGAGGAGTACGAGCGCCTCGTGCGTGCTGAGCTGCGCACCCTTGGTGGGCCTGAAGCCATCGAGAAGGCAACGATACGCGCGAGGTTGGTTCCAGGCGCTCCTGCGCTTCTGGAGTCAGGCGACTACGATTGCCTTGTCCAGGCCTGCGCCGCGGCTCTCGAGGAGCTTGCGGAGGCGGGATGCGACGTTGCGGCCCTCTGCGGTGCGGATGCCCATGCCGTGGCAATCAAGCTGGACAAATGCTCCTCCATACCCCTCGTGAGCATGCCGCGGGCAGCGCGTTCAGCCGCGGTGGCGCTCGACAGCAAACGTCCCATTCTCCTGGGCACTCCGTCCACGATGCGCGAGGTCTTCTTCAAAGGCTGGCTGGTGGGCGCAGGCATGCAGGTGCTCACGCCAGCTGCCGAAGACGCCGCCTGGCTCGGCCGGGCCATAACGGGCGAGCTGCGTGACGGCATCGTGCGCGAGGCTTCGCTTGCGCGCTTCAAGGCGTTCATGGAGGACGGTTGCGAGCACGGTGCCGACGCCATCATCGTGGCCGCACCGGAGCTCCTGCTCTGGACCGGGCGCCTCGAGCTGCCGGCTCCCGTGCTCGATGCCCGCGCGCTGCACGTCAGAGCACTTGCACGCGCGTTCTGCCTATGAGCCTGCCGGGCCCTCCGTTCCCGCCCGAGGCGTGCGTGCCGTCGACTGCTCCTCCCAACATGCATGCGCATCGCGTATCATAGAAGTGTTGTATATGAACCGTTTTGAAAGGAGCGCGACATGGCATTTCCCGAGGGCTTTCTGTGGGGCGGCGCGGTAGCGGCCAACCAGTACGAGGGCGGCTGGCAGGAGGGCGGCCGTGGCATGGCGATGACTGACGTCACCACCGGCGGCACCGTCACCGAGCCTCGCTACGTCACCTACATCGACAAGGACGGCAACCACGGCAAGATGCGCAATGGCGGCACGCTGCCCGAGGGCGCCCACTACGCCGTGCTTCCCGAGTATCACTATCCCAACCACGACGCCGTCGACGGCTATCACCACTACAAGGAGGACATCGCCCTCTTCGGCGAGATGGGCTTCAAGCAGTTCCGCATGTCCATCTCCTGGAGCCGTCTCTTCCCGACGGGCCTTGAGAACGAGGCCAATCCCGAGGGCGTGGCCTTCTACAAGAGCATGTTCGAGGAGATGCGCAAGAACGGCATCGAGCCGCTCGTGACCATCTGGCACTTCGACACCCCGCTCTACCTCGAGGAGCACTGCGGTGGCTGGGAGAACCGCGAGACCATCGACCACTTCGTGCGCTATGCCACGGCGTGCTTCCGCGAGTTCAAGGGCCTCGTGCACCACTGGCTCACCTTCAACGAGATCAACAACACCGTCATGTTCCTGCCGTTCTCCGGCAACACCTCTGACGAGGCCTACCAGGGCGCCTACCAGCACCTGCACAACAAGTTCGTCGCGAGCGCCAAGGCCGTCCAGATCGGCCACGCCATCGACCGCGACAACATGATCGGCTGCATGATCTGCGGCATCGCCTGGTACCCGATGACCTGCGACCCCGCCGACATCCTGCTTGCCAACCACCAGCGCGAGGAGGGCGTCTACTACTGTGGCGACGTCCAGGTCTTCGGCGAGTATCCCACCTATGCCACGCGCCTCTGGAACGAGCACAACGTGGTGCTCGACATCACCGAGCAGGACCTCGTCGACCTGCAGCTCGGCACGGTGGACTTCTACACCTTCTCCTACTACATGAGCAACGTCGTGACCACCCACAAGGTCACCGACACCGTCAAGGGCAACTTCTCCGCGGGTGCCCGCAACGAGTACCTCACCTACTCCGACTGGGGCTGGGCGACCGACGCCACGGGCCTGCAGTGGTTCCTCGAGAGCGCCTACGACCGCTACCAGCTCCCGCTGATGGTCGTCGAGAACGGCCTGGGCGCCTACGACACCGTCGAGGCTGACGGCTCCATCCACGACCCGTTCCGCATCGACTACTACCGCCAGCACATCGAGGCCATGGACAAGGCCATCGAGAACGGCGTGGACCTCTGGGGCTACACCACCTGGGGCTGCATCGACGTCGTCTCCGCCGGCACGGGCGAGATGCGCAAGCGCTACGGCTTCATCTACGTCGACATGGACGACGAGGGCAAGGGCTCCATGGCCCGCAGCCGCAAGGACTCCTTCTACTGGTACAAGAAGGTCATCGCCACTAACGGCGCTGACCTCTCCGACGACTTCGAGAAGTAGAGCAGGTAGCTTTGATGCCACCAAGCCGCCAGGGCCCTGAGTGGTGACGAGGCTTCAGCTGAAGGAAGCCCACGTAAAGCGGTGTGTCCTTTGGAGTGGTGACGGGATGTGGAACGCATCCCGTCACCTTCGCCAAGGGGCACACGTTTGTGCCGGCCAAGTACGTTTGCTGCACGTTTAGCAACGGACCTCGAACGGAAGGGCAGCAACGTCCGCATTGGTGAAGATGCCTATGCGGCCCATCGCCCGTGTCCGCGAAGCTGAACGCGACCTCGTGCGGCATCCGCCTAACGCATGCCAACCGTGGACGTCCTGTTCCTCAACTTACAGCGCATCCACCGTGGGATTCTCGGCAATGACCTTGTGCAGCTCGTCGATGTAGCTCAGGAGCAGCTCTCCCGGATGGCGCTCGTTGTGGAGGATGTAGCCCACCTGCATGCGCTCGTCCACTTCAAGCGGTATGGCGACGATGCCCGAGTGCATCTCGCTCGAAAGCACGCCGGTGGACACCGTGTAGCCGTTGAAGCGCGTGAGCAGGTTGGTGAGCGTGCCACGGTCGGTGTAGCGGATGTTGCGGTCGTGGTGCAGGTGGCCGAATGGCTCCTCCGAATAGTAGAAGGAGTTGTTCGTGCCCTGCTCAAAGGAGTAGCGCGGGTAGGGCTCGAGGTCTTCGAGCTTGACGGACGGGTATTTGGCCAGCGGATGCCACTCGGCCACGAATACGTGGACCTGGGCGTTGAAGAGGGGGTGGAACGAGAGCTCCGCATCCGAGAGCGCCCTGCGCAGCACGCGCGCATTGAAGCTGTCCAGGTAGAGTACGCCGATGTCGCTCCGGAAGGTGCGCACGTCCTCGATGATCTGCCCCGTGGCGCACTCGCGCAACGTGAAGTCATAGGCGTCCGAGGCGCAGCGCTCGGCAACGTTGATGAAGGCCTGCAGGCTGAAGTAATAGTGCTGAGTGGATACGGCGAGGTGGCGATGCGCGTCCATGCCTCTCGCGTAGCGCTCTTCCATCATATCTGCCTGTTCGATAACCTGTCGGGCATATCCCAGCAATTCCGTACCATCGTTTGTAAGCGCCACGCCGCGGTTGCTGCGCGTGAAGATGGTGATGCCAAGCTCACGCTCGAGCTCCTTAATGGCCGTCGAGAGGTTGGATTGCGAGACATAGAGGCTTTGAGCAGCGGCGTTGATGGAATTGTGTTCACTTATAGCTATGAGATAGCGAAGCTGCTGCAGCGTCATGGCATTCCCTTAGATAGAGCCTTGATATGAAGGTAGGACAACTCGGCCTGTAATGTTATCACTAAAATCGATAACAAGACATAGATAGGACGAATCACGTTCTGCCTTGTTCTCGTCCCTCTTTCGCCCTATCCTTCTTAGAGCCTATTGAAATAAGGAGGGTTCATGGCCAAGAAAAACCTGCCATACGATGAGAAGTACTACGATCGCGAGGTCGAGACCATGCCGCGCGAGCAGCTCGAGGAGCTGCAGCTCGAGCGTCTGAAGGACGAGCTGGTCTGGGCATACGAGCACAGCCCCTACTACAAGCGCACCTGGGACGAGGCCGGCGTCGACCCGCACATCACCTCGCTTGCCGACCTGCAGAGATTCCCGTTCATCAACAAGCAGACCGAGCGCGACTGCCAGGGCGTCGGCTCCTTCTTCGGCGAGCTCTGCTGCGTGCCTGAAGACGACGTCGTCTACATGGCCACCAGTTCGGGCTCGACGGGCGTCCCGACGATGAGCCCCTTCTCCCAGCATGACTTCGACGAGTTCATGCACGCCGAGGCCCGTCTCTTCTGGCAGACCGGCATGCGCCCGAACTCGCGCTACCTGCACGGCATGAACTTCGCCCTCTACGTGGGCGGCCCCTGCGTCATCGGTGCCCAGGAACTGGGCGCCCTCGGCATCTGGGTCGGCGCCGTGCCGTCCGACCGCCTGCTGTGGGCCATGAAGCACTACCAGCCCACGCACTTCTGGTCGTCGCCTAGCTACGCCTGGCTGCTCGGCCAGAAGGCCCTCGAGAAGGGCTATGACCCTAAGGTCGACTTCGCGAGCCTCAAGACCATCATCATCTCCGGTGAGCCGGGCGGCTCGATCGAGACCACGCGCAAGGCCATCGAGGACATCTGGGGCGCGAGCGTCTACGACTTCTTCGGCCTCTCCGACATCTACGGTGCCTGTGCTGGCATGTGCGAGTACAAGGACGGCCTGCACATCATCGAGGACCAGATCCTCGTCGAGGTCGTCGATCCCGTCACGCGCGAGGTCCTGCCTGATGGCCAGAAGGGCGAGCTCGTCTACACCACCCTCACCAAGCGCAGTCGCCCGATGATCCGCTTCGCCACCGGCGACATCGGCTGGGTCGACCGCTCCACCTGCAAGTGCGGCCGTACGCACGCCCGCATCCACATCTCCGGACGCAAGGACGAGATGTTCATCGTGAGCGCCGTCAACGTGTTCCCCTCCGATATCGAGTACATCGTGCGTCAGGACAAGGGTCTCTCCGGCGAGTACCGCATTCGTGCCTACGACAAGAACCACACCACCAAGTACGAGGTCTCCGTCGAGCGCGTCTTCGGCTCCGATGAGCCCTTCGACCAGATTGCGGCCCGCGTCGAGCTCGCGCTCAAGACGCATACTGGAGTACGTCCTGCACGCGTCATCGTCTACGACACCGACAAGCTGGGAGCCTCCGGCGAGCACAAGGTCAAGCGCTTCATCGACGAGCGCACCTCCACGGCTGAGGCGGTCGAGGTCCTGCACGAGGCGCAGGAGCACGCGGCCCACAAAAAGGAGGACTAAGCATGGCACAGTTTGCAGTATCCGGTCAGCATTATCTGTTCGACGTCCAGACCTTTGCGTCGGTGGTCCTCTCCAATGGCGGTGACGCCTACGAGTACGCGCTGCGCGACCGCACCACGCGCGACGTCATAGGCGACGTGGCCTCCGGTGCCAGCGAGCTCGGCGTGCTGGTCGAGACCACGACCACAGCTGCCGACCTCGAGGCCGCCTTCGCCGAGGCAGGCGTTGTGTTCGTCGAGCTCAAGGAGTCCGCACCGCGCGTCGCGCTGCCAGCGACCCATCCGCTCGTGAATGCCGAGACGCTCACCCTCGAGCAGCTTGACGACTATCCCTACATCTATTTCGAGCAGGAGGAGGACGCGCCGCTCCACTTCGCCGAGGAGGCGCTCGCCGCCGAGTCGCGCAAGAAGGGCATCGCCTGCACCGACCGCGCCTCACTCTCCGAGCTCATCGTGGCACTCAACGGCTACACCGTGACCAGCGGTATCCTCGTGGGCATCTCCGACGGCAAGGGCCTCACCACCGTGCCGCTCGAGACCGACGTCAAGCTCCACCTGGGCTATATCGTCAAGGCCGGTGCCGAGCTCTCCGAGACGGGCAAGAAGTTCGTCGCCAAGCTCGAGGCCAACCTCAATCGCTACGCGCGCTTCTAGGCGCGCCTGACAGATCGGCGACTCCGGGGGAGTTTGTTCCAAGCTGTTGCGAGGAGCGAACTCCCCCTAATACGGTCTGGGCAACACGCTAGAATCAAACGGTACCTGTTTTCGACCAGAAGGAGACGACCCAAATGGCAGTGGAGAAGAAGGATCTTGACTGGAGCAACCTGAGCTTCAAGTACCAGCCGTGCGATTACAGCTACGTGTGCAACTATCACGATGGCGCTTGGGAGGAGGGTGGCCTCACGAGCGAGCACACCATCACCCTCTCCGAGGATGCGGGCATCTACCAGTACTGCCAGGAGATCTTCGAGGGCATGAAGGCCTACACCACGGAGGACGGCTCCATCGTCGTCTTCCGCCCTGACCTCAACGCCAAGCGCATGGCGGACTCGGCGCGTCGCATGGTCATGCCGCCCTTCCCCGAGGACAAGTTCGTCGACGCCGTCAAGCAGGTCGTCACCGCCAACGAGGCCTGGGTCCCACCCTTCGGCTCGGGTGCCACGCTCTACATCCGTCCCTTCATGATCGCGACGGGCGAGGTGCTCGGTCTCGGTGCTTCCGACAAGTACCAGTTCCGCATCTTCGTCTCGCCGGTCGGCCCGTACTTCAAGGCGGGTGCCAAGGCCGTCAAGCTCACCATTCCCGCATACGACCGCGCTGCGCCCATGGGCACCGGCAACATCAAGGCCGGCCTCAACTACGGCATGAGCCTCTATCCTACCCTGCAGGCGCATGAGAACGGCTACTCGGAGAACCTCTACCTCGACTCGCGCAGCCGCACCTACGTCGAGGAAACCGGCGGCACCAACGTGTTGTTCGTCGACAAGAACGGTGGCCTCGTGGTTCCCGTGTCGGCGACCGACTCCATCCTGCCCTCCATCACGCGCCGCTCGCTCGTGGAGCTGGCGCAGCACCTGGGCATCCCCGTGGAGGAGCGCCCGGTGCGCTTCGACGAGGTGCTTGCAGGCGACTTCGCCGAGTGCGGCTGCATCGGCACCGCGGCCGTCATCTCTCACGTGGGCAAGGTCGAGGCCGAGGGCGTCGACGTGACCTTCCCTGACTGCGGCGAGGAGGGCGGTCCCGTGCTGCGCCGTCTGCGCGACGCCCTCGTGGGCATCCAGACCTGCGCTGCCGAGGATCCCTTCGGCTGGGTCGTCAAGATCGTCTAGCGGCGGGGTAGGCGACGGCCGCGCTCTTGAACCCGTGACGCAAAGGCACCCCCGCCTCGGCAGGGGTGCCGTCTTCTCTGGTGGCGTCGGGATGAGGGCTCTCGGTCCCTGCCTACCGCTCGCCACGTCATCGGGTTTGTGCCTGGTGGCGCGGCGCTCTATAGTGGAGTCGGTTTTGGCTTGGCCGCCTTGAGGCCAAGGTGGCTCATACGGGAGGTCCGCCCATGTGGCATGAGGTACCCATCACGGTGAATGGCTATGCGTATCCCGTGCGCTATACCGACGGTGCGCATGACGAGGTCTTCCTGCCGCTGCTCGAGGCGCTTGGCCGCACGCACGCGGCGGGTGAGGGCCGCACCATCGCCTTCCTCGCGGGAGCTCCCGCGGCAGGCAAGTCGACCTTCGCGCTCCTGCTCGAGCGCTTTGCCCCCGAGGCGGGGCTCGAGATCCAGGCCGTCGGCTTGGACGGCTTCCACCACTACAACAGCTATCTGCGCAGCCACGAGGCCCTGCGCGACGGCAGGCCCGTATCGCTGGCCAGCATCAAGGGTGCGCCGGAGAGCTTCGACGTGGGGCGCTTTGGGGGCAAGCTCTCCGAGCTCAGGGCTGGCGGGACGGTCTTCTGGCCGCTCTATGACCGCACGATCCACGACCCGCGCGAGGACGCGGTGCGCATAGGGGCGCCCATCGTGCTCGTGGAAGGCAACTACCTGCTGCTCGACGAGGAGCCCTGGGCAGGCCTTGCGCAGTTCTGCGACTACAGCGTGTACCTGCAGGCAGACGAGGAGCAGGTGCGGGAGCGTGCGGTTTCCCGCAAGGCCCGCGGCGGTCTGTCGCGTGCCGAGGCCGAGGCGCATTACGAGCGCTCGGACGGGCCCAACATCAGGCGCGTGCTCACGCGGTCGCGTGCCGCAGACTTCACGGTGCGGCTCATGCCCGACGGTGACCTGCGGCGCACCTAAGCCCTACAGTCTGACCTGCATCACCTTGGTCTCGGTGTCGAATTCGCTGCCGAGCACTTCCGCGCAGAACTGCGTCGCGTACTCAGGTGTGAGATTGGGGTTATAGCTCGAGGCAGCGAGCTCGTCGGTGTAGTCGCGCAGCAGGTAGGTGGTCATGTCGGGGCCGTAGCCGCCGTGCACGACCGCAGGCAGGAGCGTGGCCGACTCGATGGTGCACTCGCCGTTAGGCGCCTTGGCGAGCACCGCCTCGGAGAGCCCCGTGATCATGGTGTCGTTGCCGTAGGTGCCGGTGATGAAGTTGCCGTTGGAGTAGAAGCACACGCAGCGGTGGCCGTCCTTACCCTCGATGACCTTGACCGGCTCGAGGATGTGGGGGTGCGTGCCGAAGATCACGTCCACGCCGGCATCAGCCATCACTTGCGCGTAATGGGCCTGCTCGGAGCCCTCCTCGGTCACGTATTCCGAGCCCCAGTGCGGGCAGGCCACGATCATGTCGGCCTTGGCGGCGCGCGCCTTCTCCACGTCGGAGATGATCTTCTCGTCGCTGATGAACGAGAGCACCTCCTCGTCGTAGCCACCGCCCACCAGGTTGATGCCATGGCAGAAGTTGAGGATGGCGACGCGGAAGCCGTCCTTCTCGTAGACGTAGACGCTATTGGCGTAATCGGGCTGGCCGCTTTCGCCCGTGGGGTCTGCCACGCCGAGCACGGCCACCTCGGGATAGTTCTCCTTCCAGAAGGCCAGCTCGCTCGCAAGCCCGCTGTAGCCCTGGTCGAACACGTGGTTTTCGGCCTTGAGCACCACATCGAACCCGGCGGCGACCTCCGCGTCAGCCACTGCGCGCGGGCTGTTGAAGACGGGCATGTAGGAGGGGTTGTCGCTCGCGTCCATGGGCAGGAGCTGCGTCACGTAGCCGTACTCTGCTCCCGCAAGCGGGGTCTCCTGGTTGACGATGGCCACATCGGCCGCGCTGATCTCGTCTTTCACCTGCGCGAAGAGGGGCGTGTAGTCATAGCTGCCGTCCTCCTGCAGGTAGCAGGAGTTGACGTTGTCGTGGAGCAGGATGTCGCCCACCATGACGAGCGAAATGCGCACGGTGTCGTCGTCGCGGTCGCGGATGGTGGAATCGGCGGCCTCATCGGCACTGTGCCCGTTGCCGAGGCGGAAGATGCGGGGGAAGACCTGCAAGGCAAGGGGCAGCACGAGGGCGACCGCGAGGAGTACGAAGAAGATGCTGAGCGGAACCTTCCTCACGCGTCTTGCCATTGTGCTGCCCCTTTCGTCCGCATTGCGCATGAATACAGAATATAGCCAAACCGGACGATGCCGAGAGGGGATTGTTCAAGGTGTTACTTTGCGCGCTGGGCGGCGTCGGCGCGCGCGGCGTCAGCCCAGTCGGGGCGGATGCTGCCGCACTTCCTCATGGCCACGTTTGCGCAGGCCACGGCCTCGTATGCCACGGCGGTGCCGGCGCCGTCGGAAACGTAGGGGGTCGCCATCTCCTGGCTGATGCCCATGCGCTGGGCCTCGGCGGCCACGTCGATGTTGGCGCCCAGGAAGATGAACTCCCAGCCCTTGCCGCGCTGCTTCTCGATCAGCTCCTTGATCTTCGGGTAGGTGTAGCGCTTGCTCGCGTTCTCGAGGCCGTCGGTGATGATGGTGACCACCACGTGCCCGGCGCGGTGCGTCTTCGGCAGGTAGTGCTGCACCTTCTTGGTGTGCTCGATGGCCTCGCCCACGGCATCGAGCAGCGCCGTGCAGCCGCGGACCTGGTAGTCCTTGCGCGTGAGGTTCGCCACCTGGGAGAGCTCGACGTGGTCGTGGAGGTAGGCGATCTGGTGGTCGAAGAGGATGGTCGTGACGTAAGCCTCCCCGTCGACCTCGCGGTTCTTGGCGAGCACGGAGTTCACGCCGCCGATGGTGTCGGACTCGAGCCCTCCCATGGACCCGCTGCGGTCGATGACGAACACGAGCTCGGTGATGTTGGTCTTGGTCTTCATGGTGCGTCCCTTCTCTCGTGGCCCTGTGGCCGTTGTCTACGATGAGAAGTTTCGCATCTCGAGGAGCGCGATAGGTAAACTCCGAGGCGACATCGCGGCGTGGACAAAGGGGATACTCCCTTTTGTCCGCGCCGTGGACAAAGGGGATACTCCCTTTTGTCCACGTGCCGCTAGCTCGCGCCGATGAGGGCCTGGTCGTAGGCGAAAAGCGCCTGGTTGATCTCGAAGACGTCGTAGCGCCCAGCCCGGATGAACCACTCCACGATCACGTCGAACTTGCTCGCGTGCGTGAGGGCATGGCCGGCACGCTCGAGGAGCATGTTGGTCTCGTCCAGGTCGAGCTCGAGCGCCAGGGCGAGCGAGACCACCACGCGCTTGCTGGGGTTGACCTTGCCGCTGCGCAGCTTGGAGAAGTACTGCCGGGAGAGGTTGGCGCGCGCATAGACCTCGGCGTCCGTCATGCCCCGCTCGTCGATCATCGAGAGCAGCAGCTGCGGGAACGGTGCGTCAAGCGAGCGCAGCATGTCGTCGAGCGAGGCGGAGGGCTTGCTCGCGGATCCGATCGCCATCTCCTCGACGATGGTCTCCTCCTGCTCCCGCTCCCG
>CACYAX010000018.1:19413-21908 GCA_902772435.1 uncultured Coriobacteriaceae bacterium
TGGATGTAGTGGTCTATGTCCTCGGGAGCGATGCCCCCGCCGAACAGCTCGCGCGGGCGCCCGTACGTGCCATACGCCTGCGCCACGTAGCTGTCGTCCACGTACTGCTGGATCGCCCCGAAGGTCTCCTGGCTCAGGGTGGTCGCGTCACGGCTGAAGAGGCAGAGCGTGACCTCCATGTCCGGCTGTTCGACGAGGAAGCCGCGTATGGCCTCGACGGCCACGGCGAGCGCTTCGGAAGGCGGGTAGCCGTAGATACCCGAGGAGATGAGCGGGAAGGCGATGGACGTGTCGCCGAGGCTTGTCGCCAGCTCGAGCGAGCTGCGGTAGCAGCTGGCGAGCAGCGCGCGCTCGCCCTGGGAGCCTCCGTGCCAGACCGGCCCCGCCGTGTGGATGATGTGCCGCGCGGGCAGCGCGAAGCCGGGGGTCGCTACGGCCGCGCCCGTGTCCACGTGCCCAATCTCGTCGCATGCGCGCTGCAGTTCGTCTCGCCCCGCAGCGGCGAAGATCGCCCCGCAGACACCGCCTCCTGCCATGAGGCGCGTGTTGGCGGCGTTGACGATGGCGTCTACGTGCAGATGGGTGATGTCTTGGCGAATCAAGGTGAGTGGCATGTCGGTCTCGCTTGCGTCGGGGGCTCGGCCGCGATGCGGCCGCTTAAAGAAGAGTGTACGGCAGGAGGGGCCGCGTGCCTACCACGGGCCCTTTTGCGATGGCGAAAGGGCCTGGCTGACATGCGATGAGCCTTTGCTGTTTTTCAACGTGACACATTTATGGCGGGCGAGTCACGTATCATAAGGGAATGTAACTGATACTTATGGGGGTGCCGTGAACTGGTTTAGAGACCACATAGACCCGAAGTACCTCAAGATTTGTGCGTACGCGAGCATCACGACGCTCGCTACCATAGCCGTTGGCTTGCTGATCTATCACTCTGGTGGCCTGCTCATCACGGGTCGCGACCTGATTGGTGCCGTTGCGACGCCCATCGTCTACGGCATGCTGCTGTGCTATATCCTCCTGCCTTTGGTGCGCGGCATCACCGATTGGCTGGCGCGTAGGAACATCTTCAAGGACAATTTCTCCGCGCGGCTCCACATCGGCGTGTTCATCACAGTGGCGCTCGTGCTTCTCTTGGTCTCGGCCATCATCTGTCTGCTCGTGGTGGTCATAACGCGCAGCGCCGAGAACATCAACATGGAAACCCTCCAGGCGCTCTGGTCCTCTGCTGAGGGCGACATCATGCGCCTCATCACGATGGCCCAGGAGAAGCTTGCCGAGCTGGGCTTCATCGAGATGTCGTCGGGAACGGGCATCACGGGCACGCTCGGCGAGGTGACCGACGTCCTCTCGACCGTGGTGGTGTCCATCATCATCGGCGTCTATTTCCTGCTCGACGGTCGTCGCATCGTCTCCTACCTCAAGCGCATCTTCGTGGCGCTCTTCGGTGAGTACATCGGTCCCGACCTCACCCAGGTCCTGCAGGACGCTGACGCGGCCTTCTCGGGCTACCTGCGTGGCCAGGTGGTCGACGCGCTCCTCGTGGGTACGGTCGTAGCGGTATCCTACACCCTCATCAGCGTGCCGTACGGCCCCATCATCGGCTTGCTCACGGGCATCGGCAACCTCATTCCCTACATTGGCGGCCCGGTGGGCTACATCACCACCATCCTGGTCTGCCTGGCGGAGGGCAACATCCGCAAGCTCGTCGCGGGTGTCATCTGCCTGTCCGTCATCATGTTCATCGACGGCAACCTCATCAATCCGCGCCTGCTCTCCCATGCCGTCGAGGTCCATCCGCTCGTCGTCATCCTCGCGCTCGTCGCGGGCAGCTCAATCGGCGGCATCGCGGGCATGCTCATCGCCGTGCCTACCGCTGCCTTCGTCAAGATGCAGCTCGAACGCTGGCTCACGCAACGTGAGGAGGAGCTTGAGCAACACGGGGTCTTCAGCAGGGCGGCCCATGCCGCGCCGCAGACGCACCACATCGCCCGCGGTTCGGCCAAGACCCACGACATGCCCACGGTGCTCCGCGACGAGATGCAGGAGATCAAGCGCGGCAACACGGGTACGGGCGAAGCGCCCGTGCAGCTCAGGCAAGAGTACGTCGAAGAGCCTGTCGAGCGGCCCGTGAGAAAGAAGCGGGTGCGGCGTCGCCCCGCCGATGGTTCCTCGACCAGCTCGTCCGAAGACACGCCTCCCCGCAAGAAGCGGCGCCCCGCTACCAATCCCGACGGCACGCCGCGCAAGCGTGCAGCCGGGCAGGGCTCAGCGCGACCGCGCACCAACCCCGATGGCACGCCCCGCAAGCGTCCCGTCCCCAAGTCGGACGGCGCGTCCAGACCCGTCAAAAAGCGTGCGCCCCAGCAAGGGGAACCCTCCGAACCCAGGCGCACGTCGCAGGAGTCGGTCGAGGCTCGCAAGAACCTCGGCGACATAGTTCCCCAGATCGAGGAACAGGGGAGTGAGGAGTAGCGGATGTTCAGTGTGACGAC
>CACYAX010000019.1 GCA_902772435.1 uncultured Coriobacteriaceae bacterium
CACGGGGCCCGTCGTGACCGAGGACGGCACCGAGATCAACGGCGACAACGCCGCTGAGGAGCTGCTGAACAGCGTCTATTGGCGCTATGCCTACTGGACGGAGGGCCAAGACTGGTTCTTCTCCTCCACGGCAAGCCTCGCGGCGAAGAGCTTCTTCGACAACATCAGTGACGCAGGCATGCTCGACCTCCTCACGACCACCTTCGACCTCATCGACACCCATCGCCTCCTGGCATGGATGAGCAATGAGGACGAGCAGGCCGTCATGGTCGCGCTGGGCGCCAGCGGCGAACTCCCCGAGGATCCCCTCAAGCCTGAGATCGGCGTCTACGTGAACGACGTGACCTACTCGAAGTACTCATGGTACCTGCGCCTCAGCATCGAGGTCGGAGACGGCACCGCCAACTCTGACGGAACCACGACCTACCCGGTGCGCGTCGTGCTGTCCAACGTCATGGGCTCCGACCTCATCTGGAGTGCACCCAAGTACATCGCGGGCTTTAACGCCGAAAAGTATTCGTGGGGCGACATGATAAACCGCCTCTACCTGCTGGGACCTGCGGGCGGTTCGCTCACGGACGTCTACACGGAGGACGATGAGGAGACGTATACGGGCACCGTCTACGGTCTCGATGGCGCGTGCATCAAGACGCACACTGCCACGGAGAACTCCGACCTGATTACGTTCAACGTGACCTGTGCCGCGGGTGCCGAGAAGCCCGTAGTGCGCGCTACGCCCCTGGGTAGCGACGACTTCGTCACCGTGACCTACGCATGGGGAAACTAGGGCGTTATAGTACCTCTTGTGTTAAAGGTTGCCCCATCTGGAGATTGAGGTATCTTTGACGAGGTATTTGGGGTAATATAGCTCATGCGGTTTTCCGCACACGTATCGCGCATAAGCGCAGCACGAAGTCTCGGTGCGCCGAGGCGAAGAAAGAAAGGCACGTCATGGCACAGGGTACTGTTAAGTGGTTCAACCCCGACAAGGGCTACGGCTTCATCTCTCGCGAGGACGGCGACGATCTGTTCGTCCACTACAGCGAGATCCAGATGGACGGCTTCAAGACTCTCGACGAGGGCCAGGCAGTCGAGTTTGAGATCACCACCGGCCAGAATGGCAAGCTCCAGGCTTCCGCTGTCCGCAAGATCTAAGTATCGCAGCATAGAATGTGAGGGGAAGGGCCGCATCGCGCGGCCCTTCCTTTGTTTTGGGCATACGACCAGGTACCTACGACCAAGCGACCATCGCCGAGCCCGTCAGTACCTGAGCTCCGTTCGTGATGGGATGCCACCGATTGCACATGCGCCTGCCGTGATGATGGCCTGCGCGTCCGCGCTCAGGTACCATGGTGAGGATGCAGTGCGAGGGAGGGCACGTCCCTCCGGAAGGGGTACCCATGATTGATGATGCATTCAAGGCGAAGGTCGACGCCTATGTGGACGAGGTGTGGGAAGACGCGGTCGAGGACATCCGCTCGCTCGTGAAGATCGACTCGGTCGAGGACCTGGCGGCGGCTGAGCCCGGCAAGCCCTGGGGTCCCGCGGCGTTCGAGGCGCTCGAGGAGGGCCTGCGCATCGCCGCGCGCATCGGCCTCGATGCCCACAACTGCGAGGGCTACATCGGCTATGCCGACCTTCCCGGCGAGTCCGAGAAGCAGATCGCCACGATCGCCCATACCGACATCGTGCCGACGGGCCTTGGTTGGACGGTTCCCGCGCTCGACGTGACGCGCCGTGACGGCTACCTGCTGGGCCGCGGCGTGCTCGACGACAAGGGCCCCTTCGTCCTGTCGCTCTACACGGCGAAGTTCTTCGTGGACGAGGTCGCCCGCACGGGCAAGAAGCTGCCCTATACCCTGCGCTGCATCGTGGGCAACAACGAAGAGACCATGATGGCCGACGTCGACTGGTACCTCAAGCACTTCGAGGCGCCCGCCTTCTGCTTCACGCCCGATGCCGAGTTCCCGCTCATCTGCGGCGAGAAGGGCATCCTCCACGGGCACTTCACGAGCGGCGCGATTGCCAACGGCGCGATCGTGGAGCTTGACGGCGGCACGGTCGCCAACGCCATCCCGGGCCTCGCCACGGCTACGGTGCAGGCCGACCTCACCGCGCTGCCCGAGGCGGACGCCATCGAGCTCGAAGCGGCGGGCGAGGGCCTCGTGCGCATCAGCGCCCACGGCAAGGGCGGCCACGCGTCGCTGCCAGAAGGCACCATCAACGCCATCGGCCTGCTCGTGCACTACCTGCTCGACAACGTCGAGCTCTCCGAGGACGAGGTCGTGTTCCTCTCGCTCATGGAGCTCGCCTGCACGGTGAGCGACGGCTCGAAGCTGGGCATCGCCTGTGCTGACGAGATGTTCGGCCCGCTCACCTGCATTGGCGGCACGATCCGCACCCTCGGCGACGGCCGCTTCGTGCAGACCATCGACTGCCGCTTCCCGACGGCCATCACGGGCGACGCCATCGTGGCGACCTGCGCGGCGCTCGCCGAGAGGAACGGGGCGTCCTTCGAGCTCGACGTGGTCAAGGAGCCCTTCTACATCGAGCCGACCAGCCCCGAGATCCGCGCCCTCCTCAGCACCTACAACGAGTACACGGGCCGCGATGCCGAGGCCTTCACCATCGGCGGCGGCACCTATGCCCGCAAGTTCCCGCGCGCCTGCGCGTTCGGCCCGCATGACGCGACCTGCCCCGAACCCGCGTGGGTGGGCATGGAGCATGGTCCCGACGAGGGCGTGAGCGAGGAGGTCCTGCGCAGGGCGCTCAAGATCTACATCGTGTCGGTGGCGAGGCTCATGGAGTGCGCGCTCTAGCGCAAGCGCGGCAGCACGGCACATGCGAACGCACGCGGGCGGGCAGGGAGACGTTCCCTGCCCGCCCGTTCGTTCTCGAGATGGAGGGGGCTTGGCCTTGCGTGCGGCTGGCGACCCGCCCTATAGCAGCTCGTCCCAGCTGGTGATGGCCATGTGCGCGGCAGCGCTCACGCCGTCCCAGTCCTGGGACTCGTCACCCGCGTGGACGGCACAGGTGATGAATCCCGCCCGGCGCGCCGCGGAGATGCCCGGCTCGATGTCCTCGAACACCAGGCAGCGCTCGGGGGCGCAGCCGAGACGTCGGGCGGCCTCGAGGTAGATGTCGGGCTCGTCCTTCTGCGCGGCCACCTCGCGTCCGTAGACCTGCACGTCGAAGAGGCTGTCAATGTCGATGTGCCTCATGGACCCGAGCAGCTCGCGGTTGTTGTTGGTCGCCAGCGCGCAGGTGACCCCTGCGTTGGTGAAGGCCTCGACCACGGCGGCGGCGCCGTCGCGCAGCGTGATCTCGTTGCGGTAGCGCTCGTAGCCCTCCTCGGTCCACTCCCGGCAGATCTCCTCGACGGTCTCGTCCAGGCCATAGGTGTCTATGGTCCACTGGGCTCCAGCCGTGAAGCCCAAGGTGGCGAGCCGCGTGCCGTACTCGGGGGTGTATTCTATGCCGCGCTTGCCGAGGAAGCTGCGGTCGACGTCCTTCCAGAGCGGCGCGGTCACGGCGAGGGTGCCGTCAAAGTCGAAAATGGCGCCGTCGATGTCCTCGAACGAGATGGTGGATTGCGCGGTTGGCATGCTTGCTACCTCTTTGCATCGGATTTGTCCGCAGTAGCATACCACGCAGCGGTACCCGTGCCGCCACGGGGAGGGATTCTTCGCAAGTACCCCGCGCCTCAGGCTACAGCTCGGGCTCGTCCTCGATGGAGCGGATGAGCCCCGTCATGATGTCGTCACGCCAGAGGCCCGCCATCACGCGGGCGAAGCTCTTGGCGACGGGGAAGACCTCGGCGTCCAAGGAGGCGCGGGCACAGTCCATGAGCACCTCAGACACCTTCTGCGAGGGCGCCACGGGGATGTCGTTCTCCTCGAGCAGGCTGATGACCTGCTCCTTGGTGAGGTCCTCGTGGAGGGAGCCTGGGTTCTGCACCACGAGCGCGGTCATCTCCATGGTGATGACGGGCAGCGACGCCGGCAGGTACTGCATGGCGCAGGCGTAGCAGGCCTGTGCCGCCAGGATGGCCCCGCGCTTCCACATGAAGGAGGCCATGCGGTAGTACGCATAGCCGATGCCCTCGGCGTCATGGGCCATCTCGAGCAGCCGCTTGAGCTCGTTTTCGGCGCCTTCGTCATCCCCTGAGGCCTCAAGGCACTGCACGAGGTGGAGGCGGCTGCGCGCGTCGATGGGCGCGAGCTCGATTATGCGCCGCGCGTGGCGCAGCGACTCCTCGTGCTTGCCCTGGAAGAGCTGGGCGATGGAGAGCAGCAGGTGGGCTTCGTAATAGGCGCGTGGGACGAGCAGCTGCGCGATGCCAGGCGCCGCGAAGACGCGGTTGTAGAGCACGCGGTCCACGTAGTTGGCGAAGAAGCGATACTCGATGGTGGCACTGTCGTCGTAGGTGCCCGCGCGGTCAAGTGCTTCGACAACGGGGGAGAGCAGTTCCTCGGCCTCCGCAGGTTTGCGCTGCATGATCAGCTCCTGCGCCCGCTCCGTGAGGCGCGTGAGCTCGTCTCCCGCGGCGAACTCCTCCCCGATGGCCTCGGCCTCCTCGGGGATTGCGCCTGCGATGAGCTTCTTCACGGTGCGCTCCGCCGCGCTGCGGACGCTGGGGTCGGGGTCATCGCCCGCGACCTCCATGATCGTGCGGACGCTCTCCTCGGTGCTCTCGGACTCGGAGAGCCTGCTCATGATGACGTTCGCCATGAGCGTGCGCTGGATGCCCTCGTCAATCGAGAGGCCCGAGACGTGGTTGGTGCCCAGGGCGTCGGCCTGGCGCGGCGGGATGCGCCGCGAGGAGAGTGAGACCGACTCGAAGCGCCGGGGCGGGCAGAACCGCTTCTCGGAGAGGGTGAACGTGGCCTCCACGGGGCGCAGGATCTGCTCCTCGTAGCGCATCGTCGGCGCGAACGCGTGGTACAGCTCGGGGAGGCTCCCCAATGCGGAGAGGTCGATCTTGGCGAAACGCCATCGGTCGAAGTCCACGGACAGGTAGCAGTCGTGCCTGGCCGGCGTCTCGAGGTCCTCGCGCACCCACACGTGGAGCACCCGCTCCGAGCAGCGGAAGGCTGCGGCCGCAACGAGCAGGGCCAGGCGCAGCGCGTAGTCTGAGGCGGCCTTGCGGCGCATGGCGCGCGTTGCCGGCACGAGGCCGATGCCCTCGACGTGGGCGCTGGCAGGGAAGACGCTCTCGGGGGTGAAGTCGATCTTGATGGCCACGTTGCCGTCCGCCACGTTGGTGCGGTAGTCCGCAGTCAGGCGGAAGGGCAGCTGGAAGCTCTCGATCGCGGTGGAGATGCCCAGGCGCACGGCCCACTCGCTGTCGGGGTTGTCGTCGTCGATGACGCTCACGTGCTCCGCGAGGTTGGGTGACTGTGCCGTGACGGAGCTCGTGAGCCGCTGGATGAGCTGGTAGTGCTCGCGCACGCTGTGCTCGTTGGGATCATCGAAGTAGTCGTTCGAGAGGCGCAGGGCGTTGAGGGCGGCCTCGAGCGAGAGGACGCGCGTCTTCGCGAGGTAGCTCAGCTCCTTGTCGGTCACGCGGAGGTAGAGCATGCGTGAGGGCTTCGGACGGACGATGCGCAGCTGGGGCAGCTTGACCTCGCGGTCGAAGAGCCCCGCTTCCGAGAGGCGGCGGGCCGCGTAGCGCTCGTAGGGGGACGGCTCGGCTCCCTTGCCCGCCTCGCGCGTACGGATGCCCCCGACGAAGAGCTTGAGCTCGGCGATGGGGTCGTTCGTGGTCGTGAGCTTCTTGGCGAAGGCTTCATAGTCGAGCCGCGACGCCGTGGTGGAGGTCGTGGGGGAGAGCGTGCCGCCTGCCTCGAGCTCCTCATCGTCCTGCGCCAGGTAGACCGTGGATTCGGGCTCGGCAGCGAAGCCGTCATCGTCTTCGAGGACGTCCGCATCTGCGTCGACGGGCTCGGGCTCGTCTTCGAGCGCGTCGGGTTGCGCTGGTTCTGCCACTGGCTCAGGACTCGCAGGCACGAGTGGCTTGGCGGGGGAGTCAGGGACCGCCTCATCCACGGGGGCGGGCAGCCGTGTGCTTTCCTTCAGGCTGGCGAGGGTGTGGTTGGTCGCGACCAGGGCGGCCACCAAAAGCACGAACGCGAGCCCGACCGCATAGGGCATGTTGCCGGGAAGGGTGCCACAGAGCGTTCCCATGACGAAGCCTGCGCAGAGGGCAAGCAACACCGACAGGCAGATGCCCAGCGGAATGAACCGTGCGCGTGGTGTGTGCTCTTGTCGGCGCATATGCCTCCCCCCAAAGTAACTATATACCCGCATGTGCCGTCCGTGACACCTGACCTTGGCGTTTACGCCTGTCGTTCGCCCCTGGCGGGGCTCTGTCATGCCGCGCGGAACATCTTTTTATATTCCCTCTTGAAAATATGAACAAATGCTCATATATTGGTTATATCAGCACCCACGAGAGAGGTTTGCTCATGGAAGAGCCACAGCACCAGCTCGATGAGACGGTCGTCTGCTTCCTGTCGGACGAGGACGTGATTTACGAGGCGACGCAGATCTTCGACGCGCTGTCCGACTACACGCGCTTCCAGATCCTGGCCGCCCTGAGCCTCGAACGCAGGGGCGTGTCGGAGCTGCAGGAGCTCTGCCATGTCTCGCAGTCCGCGATTTCGCACCAGCTCAGGCTGCTGCGCGACCGCGGCCTCGTGACGGCACGCAGGGAGGGCCAGCGCGTCATCTACGCCCTCGCTGACGAGCACGTTGCCACGCTCATCGGCGTGGGCATCAGTCACGCGGCCGAGATGACCGGCAAGGAGGGTGAGTGATCATGGCGGCGCTTGCTGAACTCGAACATGAGGAAACGACCGAGGCGGCTGCGACGCACGGACACGAGGGCCACGGTGCCTGTGGCTGCGGGCACGAGCACCACCACCATCATGAAGAGGACGCGTGCTCGTGTGGGCACGACGACCATGACGATGATTGCTGCTGCGGGCACGAGCACCACCACCATGAGGACGACGCCTGCTGCTGCGGGCACGAGCACCATCACCACGACCACTGCGGCTGTGGCTGCTGCGATGACGACGATGACGAAGTCGTCGAGACGCGCGAGCTCTCCGCCGAGCCGTCGTTCTCCTATCACGTGCTCGACGTGGACTGCCCGCACTGCGCCATGAACGCGCAGAACGCGGTGCGCCTGCTGCCGTGCGTGGAGGACGCCCGCCTGGTCTATGCCACCTCGACCCTCGACGTGGTCCTCACCCGCGATGCCAATCCGCGCGACGCCCGCCGCGAAGTGCTCAAGACCATCCGCTCCTGTGGTCAGGACCTCGAGCTGACCGATGCCGAGCGCGTCGAGCTTGAGGCTGAGCGCTCGTGGTTCGAGGAGAACCGCGAGAAGGTCCTCATGAGCATCTCGGGTGTCGCGCTCGCCGTGGGCCTCGTCATCGACCACCTCGTGGGCTCTGAATCTGCGGCCATCCCGTTCTACGTGGTCGCTGCCGTGGCGGGCCTCGTCTTCGTGGCGCCCATGGCCATTGCCTCCATCCGCCGCAAAACAGCCGACATGAACGTGCTCATGGGCATCGCCGTGCTCGGCGGCCTCATCATGGGCTTCGCTGGCGATACCTCGACCTTCGCCGATGCGGCCATCGTCATCTTCCTCGACCAAATCGGCGAGTGGCTCGAGGGCTGGTCCATGCGCAAGACCTCGGGCTCCATCAAGGACCTCATGAGCCTTGCGCCCGAGATCGCCCACCTCATCGATGGCGAGGGCATCAGGGACGTGGCGGTCGATGAGGTCGAGGAAGGCGAGCGCATCCGCGTGCTGCCCGGCGAGCGCGTGCCGCTTGACGGCGTCATCCTGAGCGGCAGCTCCTCCTTCAACGAGGCTGCCATCACGGGCGAGAGCGTGCCCAAGGACAAGGGCGTGGGCGCCGAGGTCTACGCGGGCTCGCTCAACGCCTCCGGCGTGGTCGAGCTCGAGGTCACGGCCGACGAGGACTGCACCATGCTCGCCCGCATCGTCTCGATGGTGCAGGGCGCCCAGGCCGAGAAGGCCCCCTACGAGAGCTTCGTCGACCGCTTCGCGGCCGTCTACACGCCCATCGTCGTGGCCTGCGCCGCCGTGGTGGGCATCGTGGTGCCCCTCATCATCAGCCTGATCGCGGGCTTCTCCGGCGAGATCTGGCATACCTGGGTCTACCGCGCGCTGTCGCTGCTCGTCGTCGCCTGCCCGTGCGCGCTCGTCATCTCGACGCCGGTCTCCTTCGTCTCGGGCATCACGCGTGCCGCGAAGAACGGCGTGCTCGTCAAGGGCGGCGCCTACTTCGACGTGGCGAGCAAGGTGACGGCCATCGCCTTCGACAAGACGGGAACGCTCACCACGGGCAACCCAGCGGTCGTGGCGGTTGCCGCCGAGGGTGCGCGAGAGGCCGAGGTCGTGGCCCTCGCCCACACGCTCGAGGACGTGTCGACCCACCCGCTCGCACGCGCCGTCGTTGCCCATGCGCACGAGCAGGGCGTCGAGAGGCTCACCACCAGCGAGGTCGAGGAGATTGCGGCCAACGGTGTGCGCGGTGTCGTGGACGGCGAAGTCTGCTCGATTGGCAAGCTGGCGTTCGCGCGCGAACAGGGCGAGGTGAGTCCTGCCATCGAGGAGCAGGTCACCAAGATGGGCGAGCTGGGTGCCACGGCGCTCGTCGTGAGCCGGGCGAGCAAGGCCATCGGCGTGATCGGCGTCGCCGACACGCTGCGCCCCGAGGCTCCCGCTGCCCTGCGCGACCTGCGCAACACGGCCAAGGTCGAGACGCTCGAGATGCTCACGGGCGACACCTTCCAGGCGGCCGAGGCCATTGCTCGTGAGGCGGGCGTGACCCATGTGGTATCCGAGCTTCTCCCCGACGGCAAGGTCGGCTATGTGCACGACCTGCAGGACGCGGGTGCGTGCGTGGCCATGGTGGGCGACGGCATCAACGACGCCCCGGCGCTCGCGGCGGCCGACCTCGCCATCACCATGGGTGCTGCCGCCTCCGACACGGCGCTCGAGGTAGCCGACGTGGCCCTGCTCTCTGACGACCTCGCGCAGCTCCCGCGCTTCTTCGCGCTCTCGGTGCGCACGATGCACGTGGTGATGGAGAACATCACCTTCGCCATCCTCGTGAAGGCGCTCGTGTTCGTGCTGGTCATCCTCGGTGTCGCGGGCATGGGCGCGGCGGTCTTCGCCGACACGGGCGTGGCGCTCATCGTCATCCTGAACGGCATGCGCCTCATGCTCGACTCAAAGAGCACGTGGTAAGTGCGCTCAGAATCGCCCCTCCTCATTGCGCGGGATGGAAAGCGTGCTTTCCATCCCGCGTTCCGTATGGCGCCCTGGGCAGGAATCTGAAAATTGTCCCGACATCCTGCGGCTATCGTTCGTATCCTTGGTAGTACAGGCTCAGAAGGAGGGACTGCCATGAAGGCTCTGAAGAACGTCGTCGCGGTGGCGGCGGCAGTCGTACTGGGAACCCTGCTCACGGCATGCGGCACCACGGTCGTGACCAACGGCGACAAGGCCAACGTCATCACTACCACCGCCTCGAGCGAGACCAAGATCGCGCCCGACAAGGCGAGCTTCCAGGTGAGCGTCTATGCGCAGGGGGATACCGCCGAGGTGGCCCAGAAGCAGGGCGCGGAGCTGACGAATGCCGTGATCGCCGCCCTCAAGGAGGCGGGCGTGGAGGAGAAGGACATCCAGACCACCTACACCAACGTCTCGCCGACCTACGACTGGTCGTCCAACGAGCCGGCGATCACCGGCTATGAGTCGAACACCTCGCTCTCGGTGAGCGGTGCGGACATCGGGGCCGTCTCCGGCCTCATGGAGGTCTGCATCTCCGCGGGCGCGACGGGCGTGGACGGCCCGCGCTACTACGTGAGCGCCTATGACGAGGCCTATCAGCAGGCGCTCGCCGACGCCGTTACGGCTACCAAGCCGAAGGCGGAGGCCATGGCCACGGCGGCGGGCGTCGCGTTGGGTCCGGTCATCAGCATCGACGAGGGGTACCAGGACACGGGCTACCGCTACGCCACGAATGAAGAAGCCAAGGCGCTGGCTACGGGTGCGGCTGCGGATGGCGGTGAGGTGATGGAGATCGCGCCGGGCGAGGTCACCATCGAGGCCCAGGTCACGGTCTCGTACGCCATCAACTAGCCCGATTGAAGCAACGATACGAAACGGGCCACCCCGCAGGGAGTGGCCCGTGTTGTGCGTTCGTTGAGCGCGGGCTAGTACCCCTCGATCGTGTCGATCTCGGCCTCGTTGCCGTAGAGCAGCACCGTGTCGGGGCTGCCGCAGTGCGGGCAGGTGCGCCCGTATTCGACGGTGCCGTAGGTCTTGCCGCAGGCGTTGCAGACCGTGACGGCCTTGATCTCCACGACCTCGAGCTCAGCGCCCTGCAGCATCTCCGAGCGGTCGGCGGCCCAGCGCCAGCAGTCGAGCAGGTAGTCGGGAATCACGCCCGACACCTCGCCGAGGTTGAGCGTCACCTTGGAGATCCGCGTGAGCTCGTTGTCGCGCCCGACCTCCTCGAGGGTGTCGATCATGTGGAAGACGATGCCCAGCTCGTGCATGGCTACTCCGCGGCGAGGAAGGCCAGGTAGCCGCGGTAGGCCTCGAAGAGGTCGGCCTTGCTCGCCACCTCCCACGGCGCGTGCATGGAGAGCACCGGCACGCCGCAGTCGATGACGCTCATACCATAGCGGGCGAGGATGTAGGCGATGGTGCCGCCACCACCGGCGTCGACGCGCCCGAGCTCGCTCGTCTGGAAGTGCACGCCCGCGCCGTCCATGACGGAGCGGATCAGCGCCACGTACTCGGCGTCGGCGTCATTGGAGCCCGCCTTGCCACGGCTGCCCGTGTACTTGTTGAAGGAGAGGCCACGGCCGAGGAAGGCGGAGTTCTTCTTCTCGAAGACCGACGCGAAGGCCGGGTCGTAGCCGGCGGAGACGTCGCTCGAGAGCACGCGGGAGTTGCGCAGGCAGCGCCTGAGTGGCAGCTCGCCGCCTTCGCCGGCGAGGGCGGCAATCTCGGCCAGGGAATCCTCGAAGAAGAGCGAGGTCATGCCTGTGGCACCCACGCTGCCGATCTCCTCCTTGTCCACGAGGAGCGTGACGGCGGTGCGGGCAGGTGCCTCGGTCTCGAGCTGTGCCCTGAGGCTCGGATAGGCGCAGATGCGGTCGTCGTGGCCGTAGCCCAAGATCATCGAACGGTCGAGGCCGAGGTCGCGGGCGGGACCTGCCGGCACGATCTCGAGCTCGGCGGAGAGGAGGTCCTCCTCGTCGATGCCGAGACGCTCGGAGAGCAGCGAGAGCACCTGGGCGCGCACGGGCGTCTCCTTGGAGCCCTCCTCGAGCTTGAGCGGGCGGTTGCCCACGAGCAGGTCGAGCGCCTCGCCCGGCACGAACTCGGAGGCCTTCTTGCCCATCTGCTCGCTGCCGAGGTGGGGGAGCAGGTCGCTGATGCAGAAGACGGGGTCCTGCGGGTCCTCGCCGATGTGCACGGCCACCGTGCTGCCGTCCTTCTTGCAGACCACGCCGTGCAGCGCGAGCGGCAGCGCGAGCCACTGATACTTCTTGATGCCGCCGTAGTAGTGCGTGTCGAGGTAGGCGAAGCCGTCGGTCTCGTCGAGCGGCACCTGCTTCACGTCGAGGCGCGGGGAGTCGATGTGGGCGCCGAGGATGTTGAGGCCGCTGGCAAGCGGCTCGCTGCCCAGGTGCACGAGCAGAAGCGTCTTGTTGCGGTTGACCGCGTAAACCTTGTCGCCGGCCTTGAGCTGCGCGCCTTCGCGCATGCAGTCGGCGAGGTCGCGGTAGCCTGCCGCGCGCGCGAGCTCGATGCCCGCGGCGCAGCACTCGCGCTCGGTCTTGTTCTGGCTGATGAAGTCCTTGTACTGACTGCTCAGCTCCTCGAGGGCGTCAAGCTGCTCGGGCGTGTAGTCGTTCCAGGCGTTCGGTCGTTCCATGGGTTCTCCTCGCTATGCCTGCGCCTCTTGGGAAAGGAAGCGCACGCCCTTGCCGTGCTCCCGCGCGTAGGCGATCTCCGAGCGGGTGCTGTCGCCGATGTAGCCGCCCACGTCGATGACGTAGATCTCGTCGGCCATGTCGATCTTGCGCTTGTGCATGTCGTCGAGCATCTCCTTGGTGGCCGAGAGCGTGCCCTCGTCCATGCCGTCCCAGACCTCGGCGTCGCCCGCGTGGCCGAAGAGGCCCACGCTGATGACGATGCAGCGCTCGAGCGTGAGGCGCTTCTGTACCTCCATGAACGCGTCCTTGAAGCGTGTGGAACCGCAGAGCGTGACGACTTTATAGCCTCCGACCATGACGATCCTCTCTTCGGGCTGCGGCGCCTACTCAACGGGCGGGTGGATCTGTCCGAGCTTGTGGTGCTTGCGGCAGACGGAGGTGTAGGAGTCGTTGCCGCCGAGCACGACCTGGCTGCCCTCGGTGATGATCTTGCCGTTCTCGTCGAAGCGCGCCACGCTGTTGGCCGCCTTGCCGCACCAGCAGATGGTCTTGACCTCCTCGATCACGTCGGCCCAGGCCATGAGCCACATGGAGCCAGGGAAGAAGTTGCGCTGGAAGTCGGTGCGCAGGCCATAGGCGATGACGGGCACGCCGTCGAAGTCGACGATGTCGGTCAGGCGCTCTACCTGCTCCTTCGTGCAGAACTGCGCCTCGTCCACGATGATGCAATCGTAGCTCTTGACCTCGTCGGAGGTCATGGCCATGAGGCGCTCGACCGAGATGCAGGGGTGCGAGAGCCCGATGCGCGACGCCATGACGTCGGCGCCGTCACGGGTGTCGACGGAGGGCTTGACGAGCAGCGCCCGCTGGCCCTTCTCGTGGTAGTTGTAGGCGACCATGAGGGCGTTCGCCGTCTTGGAGCTGCCCATCGCGCCATAGCGGAAATACAGTTTTGCCATTGAAAGACCCCTCTCTCACGCACGGAGCCTAACTGTAGCACGAAGGAGGGCCCTGAGATGTTGCCATCGTGTGCGCAAGCGGGTCTGAAGGATGCCCTCCCGCACGGGCCTCGGGGCAGCGCTACCGCTCGGCGGAGCAAGCGTTTCGGGGATGTGACCATGCGTCGTGGCGAACGCGCGGCGCACTACGATAGGTCTTGGACGCAAAACGCCACGTAGAGAGGTGTGTCATGGGCAAGATCAAGACCGCGTTCAAAGTCGCGAAGGTGCTCGGGGGCGTGGCGGGAGGCGCTCTCGCAGCGGTGGCGGGCGTGGCGGGCGCCTGTGCCTACAATGCCTCCAAGCTCGAACCCGCGAGCCCCCAGGGGGCTCCGCTCGATGCGGGCGGCTACCATGCCGACGATGCCGCCGTGGAGCGCTTCCGCGAGATCCTGCGCATCCCGACGGTCTCCCGTGCCGATGAGGCGGAACGTGACGACGCCGCCTTCGTGCAGATGGCCGAGACGCTGCGCCGCCTGTATCCCCACGTCTTCGCGGCGTTCGACGAGCCGCTGTCCTTCGACACCTTCGGCTTCCTCATGCGCTGGCGGGGAAGCGACCCGGCGCGCACGCCCGTGCTGCTCATGGCGCACCACGACGTGGTGCCCGTCGACGGCCAGGACTGGGACTACCCGCCCTTCGAGGCCGAGATCCATGACGGGCAGATCTGGGCGCGCGGAGCCCTCGACAACAAGCTCTGCCTCTGTGGCTGCATGGAGGCCTTCGAGCTGCTCGCGAGCCAGGGCTGGCAGCCCCCGCGCGACATCTGGTTCTTCTCGTCGTGCGGCGAGGAGGTGCGCGGGACGGCGGCGGAAGAGGCTGCCCAGTGGCTGAATGACCACGGCATCCATCCCGCGCTCGTGCTCGACGAGGGCGGCGCCATCGCCACCGAGGTGCCGCTCAACGTGAGCGAGCCCGTGGCCATGGTCGGCGTCTCCGAGAAGGGATACGCGGACCTCACGGTGCGCGCCGTGGCCCCCGGTGGTCATGCCTCGGCACCCTCCGACAACGATGCCACCCGCCTGCTCGTGCGCGCCGTCGAGCGCATCTGCGCCAACCCCGGCGCCCCCAAGCTCATCGCGCCCGTGGAGGCCATGCTGCAGGAGCTGGGCGCGCGCAGCAGCTTTGCCTACCGCATGGTCTTCGGGAACATGTGGCTCTTCAGGCCGGTCGTCGAGCAGATCCTCGCAGGCGGGGAGGAGACGGGTGCCATGGTGCGCTCCACCTACGCGCTCACGCAGCTCTCGGGCTCGACGGCGCGCAACGTCCTGCCGCCCGAGGCCACGGCCAACATCAACATGCGCGTGGCTCCCTTCGAGACCGTCGAGGAGGCCGTG
The DNA here is from genome assembly GCA_902772435.1 of uncultured Coriobacteriaceae bacterium. GTDB lineage: Bacteria > Actinomycetota > Coriobacteriia > Coriobacteriales > Atopobiaceae > UBA1367. Next base: position 14,336 of record CACYAX010000019.1, read on the forward strand.
GCGCGTGCCCGCGCCCTCGCCGAGCAGGTCGCGCGCGAGGCGGGCATGCCGGGCTGCATCACGGTCGAGATCGCGGACGGCGTGAGCCAGGAGCCCGCGCCCGTGTCGCCCCACGACGACCCCACCTTCGACTACGTCCGCCGCTGTGTGGCCGGCGTCTACCCCGAAGCGGGCTGCACGCCCTACGTGCAGTCGAGCTGCTCCGATGCCCGCGCGATGAACGAGGCGTCCGAGCACGTGTACCGCATGGCGGGCTACATCTACTCCAAGACCGCGCGCGAGCTCATCCACGCGGCAAACGAACGCATTCCCGTCGCGGACTACAAGCGCGGCCTGGAGTTCTACGTGGCGTTCGTCTCGAACCTCGACAAGCTTGACGCCTAAGGAGTGAGCATGGCTAAGGAAGGCAAGACCTACCCGTTCCATTGGAAGAGCATCGCGCTCGCGTCATTGCCCTTCATGGGCATGATCTCGTTCTGGCAGGTGTTCGATGGCCTCGTGCCCAAGATCTTGGTGAACACCTTCGGGCTCTCGAATGGCACGACGGGCATCGTCATGGCGCTCGACAACATCTTCGGCCTCTTCCTGCTGCCGTGGTTCGGCATCATGAGCGACCACTGCCACAACACCGTGGGCAGGCGCACCCCGTTCATCCTCGGGGGGTCGCTCGTGGCCATGGTCTCGGTGCCCATGATCGCCGTGGCCAACCAGCAGCGTAACTTCGTCCTGCTCATGGCCATGATCTTGATCACCCTCGTGGCGATCTGCGCCTATCGCACCTGCACCGTCGCCGTGGTGGCCGACATCACGCCGCGCCCGTTCAGGACCAAGGCCGACTCGGTCGAGAAGCTCGTGGGCTACGCGGGGACGGGCGTCATGCTCGTGGCCATCGCCCTGCTCGTGCCCGACGTGCCCTTCCCCAACTACATGCGCATCTTCATGCTGCAGGGAGCGCTCATCGGCGTGAGCGCCCTGGTCTACCGCTACTTCGTGGACGAGCCGGCGGCCGTGAAGCTCATGCACGAGGAGTCGGCTGCGATGGGTATCCCCGAGGACGAGATGGGCGCCGAGGTCGACGACGAGCGCAAGGGCGGCACGGAGCACATCACCGACCCTGCCGTGCGCCGCTCGATGGTCTTCCTCATGCTCACGGTCTTCTTCTACTACATGAGCTACAACGGCATGACCACCAACATCAGCCGCTATGCCGACGACTTCTTCGCCATGGGCGGCGGCAGCTACGCCATCATCAACATCGTGACCATCGCGGGCGCGCTCATCTCCTACGTGCCCATCGCCAACCTCTCGCTCAAATATGGGCGCAAGCGCGTGGCCTTCATCACGGGCGTCATCATGGCCGTCTGCCCGGTGGTCATCTGGCTCGCGCCGGGCTTCCATCCCGCGCTTTACGCGATCTTCCTGCTCATGGGCATGTCGCTCGGCGCCGTCGACCTCTGCGTCTACCCCATGATCCTCGAGAACTGCAGCTCCAACTCCGTGGGCCGCTACTCGGGCTACTACTACACCGTCTCCATGGCGGCGCAGGTGGTGACGCCCATCCTCTCGGGCGTGCTCATGGACGTGGCCGAGCAGCAGCTCTTCCTCTACATCGCGGCCCTGGGCGTGGCGATGGTGCTGGCGCTCTCGCTGGCGCGCCACGGCGACAACCTCACGGTCGACCAGGTTGAGGAGCGCCTCGCCGCCTAAGGGCGGTACCGCCAACGCCCCTGAACATCGATGCACAAAAGGGCGCCCTTCTTGCTGAACTAGACCCCAATAGTTGGACGGTCAAATAGAGTTCTCAGGCGGCCCTGATTGGATGTCCCCGGTATTGGACCGGGGACATCCCCTTTAGGGCGACCTGGTAGCGTCGCGTATTCCAATAGG
>CACYAX010000020.1 GCA_902772435.1 uncultured Coriobacteriaceae bacterium
ACGGGAGGTAAGTCAGACTCAAACCAAAGTCGGGTTTTGACCCTGAACCACCTGGTCTGACTTACGGGAGGTAAGTCAGAGTCGGGTGAAGGTGGAGGTTCGGACCGGTTCTGTCCAGTCTGACTTACGGGAGGTAAGTCAAAGTCGGGTGAGGGTGGAGGTTCGGACCGGTTCAGTCCGGTCTGACTTACGTCACGTAAGTCAAACTGCCCACACAGCCCTTCCACCTCACCTAGACCTACCGATTGCCGAGTCCCCTCGCCCTCCAATCGATGTCCCCGCAACCTCAGCCCGGAGTCGTGAGACACTTCACGTCTCGGGTTTCGGCCCGCTCGCGGACAAGTTCCGCACCAACCCACAGCCACATAGTGCAGCATCGCAAAGAGAGGGGACACCCATGCCCATTCTGCTTAGCCATACCTCATCTCTCGAGCGGCTCCGTTCCGTTCCGCCGCAGGTAGACACCGCAAAAAACATTACACAGCCCATGCAGATGGCGCAGTTTGCGCAGGCCGGGGATGCGCTGTCTGAGGAGGTCCTGAGATCTGCGGGCGTCGTGCAGCGGCCAGCCCATCGGCTTGTCCCGAGCGGGCGCCACGAAGGAGGCAACGACACGGCGCGGATCCACCGGCTGGGTTTTGAGGAGGTGCCGGCAGGGTTGTTGCGCGCGGCAAGGGATGACGTGTACTACGCGGGTCCGGAGTTCACGTTTGCGCTGATGGCGCAAGCAACGTCGCTAATCGGAATGGTGGTCCTCGGCCATGAGCTGTGCGGCACGTATGCGCACTTCGCGCAGTTCGTTTCGGGGTTCTATGAGCGGCCGGCGCTGACGAGCGTCGAACGGATTCGCGGCGCGCTCGGCGAACTGAGAGGGCTTTACGGAATCTCGATGGCGCGGCGGGCGCTGCGATGGGTGCGCGACGGAAGCGCGAGCCCGATGGAGACGGTGGTGTCGTGCATGCTGGGGCTGCCGACGTCTATGGGCGGGTTTGGGCTGGTGGCACCGGTGCTCAACTACGAGGTCGCCCTCGCACCAGCTGGCCGGGGAATAACGGGGACGCGGACGTGCAGGATTGACACGGCGTATCCAGAGGTGATGGTCGGGGTGGAGTTCGATGGAGTTGCGTACCATCGTGACGTCGAGCGGGACCGGCGGAGGCGCGAGGTGCTAGCGCACGAGGGATGGACCATCTATGTGCTGAATACGGAGGAGATGTTGAACTTTTCCCAGCTCAGGAACACGGTTTCATTGCTTGATGGAGTTCCGCGACTGCGTGGGTCTGGGCCGGTTTCCGACGCGGCCGCGCGCGAGCTCTTGGATCGTTTGTTGCGTGCGACGAGGTTTGGGGTGGGACTGAACGCGGCGTTGTTTGGGACCGACGTGCCGAGAGGACTTGTCAGGGTTCATCTGTGACATGGGGTTGACTCACGGGTGGTATGTCGGATTCGGTCGACGAAGGAGGCGTGGGTCGGTATCACCTGATCTGACTTACGAGAGGTAAGTCAAAGTCGGGTGAAGGTGGAGGTTCGGACTGGTTCTGTCCAGTCTGACTTACGGGAGGTAAGTCAGACTGGACCCAGAGGTGTGGATCGGACCGGTTCTGTCCAGTCTGACTTACGTGGGGTAAGTCAGACTCCTCCCAGAGGGGAACTTCGGACCCGTACCCCCAAAAGAGGGCACCCCCTCCCGGACGGAACCCATCCGTCCAAAAGGGGGTACCCGAAACGAGTCCAACCGCGAGACTACGCGATGTTCTGGAACGTGAAGCCGTGCTGGTTCCACGCGTGATGCTCGCCCTTGATGGTGCTGGTGACCGCGAGGTTCTTGATGTCCAGCGGGAACCAGCGGGTGGTCATGGCAGCCTCGCCGCCGTTAACGAAGATCTCGACCACGGAGGTGTCGACCATGATGCGCAGGCTCTCGACCTTACCGGCGGAGAGGTTGGAGAGCAGCAGGCGACGGACGCTGCGGTAGCGGCCAGCGTGGCTGTGGAAGACGAGCTCGGCGTCGTGGTCGTTGATCACGAACTCGAGGTCGCCGTTGAGCATGATATGGCCCTTGCCCTCGATGTTGTCGATGGTGATGTCGCCGATGCCGTTCAGGCGGGCGCCGATGGCGCCGTCCATCGAGAACTTGTTGTAGCTGGAGGAGCCCATGTAGCCCGTGGCGCCGTCGGCGGCCTCAGCGGACCATTCGACCTCGTCCTCGCGCAGGTTGTCCATCTCTGCGACGGGCCACTGGCAGATCTTGCCGGCCTCGTTGAGGGTGAGCTCGCGCGGCATGGTGAGGGTGTGGCCCCACTCGGGCGTGGTCGGGACGTCGTACTCGAACTCCATGTCGGCGACGCCGGCCCACGCGATCAGAATCTTGCGGCCCTTCTCGTCCTCGAAGACCTGGCAGGCGTAGAAGTCGAAGCCGTAGTCAAGCTCGACGAAGGAGTCGGCGTCGATGCAGGCGTACGGATGCTCGCCGTCCTGCTTGTCGGGATCCTGGCCGAGGAGCTCGACCACCTTGCCGTCGATGGGGAAGTAGCCGGAGTTGTGGATGGTCTGGAAGCGATACTGCGTCTTGGGCACGCCCTGCGGGCACACGAACAGGAATTCCTTGTCGCCGAACTTCGCGACGCTCGGGCACTCCCACATGTAGCCGAAGGGGCCGTCACCCGTGTTGGTGGCGCTGCCGGCCATCTCCCACTTGATGCCGTCGTCTGAGCTGTACAGGAGCGCGCAGCCGTGGCTCTCCACGGTGCGGCAGCCGAGCAGCATCCACCACTTGCCGTCCTGGCGCCAGACCTTGGGGTCGCGCACGTGGTTGGAGGCATAGGCGGGATACTGGTCGTTGCAGAGCACGGGGCGCTTCTCGCCGAGGTCCAGATGTCCGGTGCCCTCGGGGTCCTTGGCGACCACGAGGGTCTCGTTGGCCTTGCGGCCCTTGAAGTCGTAGTCGTAGCCAGCCGCGCGGCCACCGGGCATGAGCTCGTTGCCGGTGTAGTAGAGCCAGAGCTCGTCACCGTTGACGATGCCGGAGCCGGAGTACGAGCCGTTCTTGTCGGTCTGAACGCTCGGCATGATGGCGCCACCGTGCCAGTACCAGGTGTTCAGATCGGGGCTGGACCAGTGTCCCCAACCATGGCCCATGTCCTTCGGCCAACGGGGCTCGTACTGATGGAAGATGTGGTAGACGCCCTTGAACTGCGAGAGTCCGTTGGGGTCGGTGAGGTTGCCGTCGGGCATCTGAAGGTGATACTTCAGGCGCCAGTTGTGGCTCGGGTCGAGCTTGTAGAGCATGGTCATGGGCGGGTCCCTTCTCTCCAAAACGCACAAGGCTCACGAATGTGAGAACGATTCCATGGTACTCGGATAGATCGGAGGGCCCGCCCGCACCCTTCTATGTTTCCGCTGACGAGGGCAATTTGTCCGTGCGCGGTGAGCCACGTGGAGGTTCTTTTGAGAAGCTGCCACAAACGGTGTATCGCGGTTTAGGGGCGCGTGGGCGCCCGGCGCTTGGGCGGTATGGTGCGCCTCTGAAAAGCGTCGCCCTCCGTGCCGTGGGGCGGTCCGCCTCTTCGTGGTTGAACGGCAGGTGAGAGGGCGTACGGCTGCAAGCGCATCGCCAAGCTCCAATGGCGAGGCCAATCCAACTCCCGACCGACAGCTGGCATCCGCCAAGCCCTGTCGACCCTACAATCCAATCAACTCTGTTCCGTTCCACCAGGGAGGTTCCCATGAAGATTGCAATGGCTAACGATCACGCAGGTACCGCGCTCAAAAACGAGATCAAGGCCTGGCTCGAGTCCGAGGGGCACGAAGTCAAGGACTTCGGCACCTATGACACCGAGGGCTGCGACCTCTCCGACTTCGTCTATCCCGCATCGCTTGCCGTGGCCAAGGGCGAGTGCGACCGCGGCATCTTCGTGGACGGCGTGGGCTACGGCAGCGCCATGATCGCCAACAAGCTGCGTGGCATCTTCGCCTGCGTGTGCCAGGACCCCGTGTGCGCCGAGCTCTCCCGGCAGCATAACGACGCCAACGTGCTTTGCCTCGGCGGCAAGATCATCGGACCCGTGCTCGCCATGGCCATCGTCAAGACCTGGATGTCGACTGATGCCTTCACGGAGGAGAAGTACGCCCGCCGTCGTGACAAGGTGGCCAAGATCGACGAGGACCACACGGTCGCGGTCAAGTAAGCGGGTTCGCCTCTAAGGCGCGCTAAAACGCCTGACCAGGGAGGGCGCCCATGTCCGCAAAGCGCAGGCCGGCATCGCGGGAGCGATTTCCCGAGATGCCGGCCTGCTCAACGCGTTTTTAGCTAGTTTTGGCAATGCGTCCAAACAATTCGTTCTCGCGATGAAAGGAACTGCTCCATCCGTTCGTATCTAAGATAGAGAGCCAAGGAAAGGTACGCGCGCAAACATGGAGAGGCTCATGCGCTCACGCGAGGACATCACGAGCGCCGTGGAGGCTTATGCCGACACGGTCCTGCGCGCATGCGCCGTCTACCTGCGCGAACGCGCGGATCGCGAGGACGCCTTCCAGGAGACGTTCCTGCGTTACGCGCGCAACGACATGGCCTTCGAGAACGAGGAGCACCGCAAGGCGTGGCTCATCCGCGTGGCGTCGAACGTCTGCAAAGACCGGCTCAAGAGCGCTGCGGCGCAGGTCGAATCGGTCGATGCGATGCAGGAGGAGGGCGAGGCGCCTCAGCTCATGGGCGATGATGGCCAGGAGGCGCAGCGCGTGCTCGAACGGCAGGACGTGACCAGGGCTCTGGGACAGCTGGACGAGCGGTACAGGATGCCGCTCTACCTGAAGTACTACGAGGGCTACACCGCCGCCCAGATAGCGGAGATGCTCGGCATTCCCGAGAACACGGTGTACACGAACCTGTCGCGTGGAAAGCGGCTGCTGAAGGAGGTGTTGAGCGATGGCTGAGCTTGAGGGGCCCGGCGTGGGGGAACCCGTTGCCGACGCAGAGGGTGTCACCACCGAAGGGCTCGACCGCGAGCTGGCGGAGCTGTTCGGCGCGTTTGACGACGTGCGTGCCTCCGACGAACTCAAGGCGTCCACGCTTGACGCGATCTTTGCCGAGATGGAGGCCCAGGAGGCTGCCGAGGGCACCGTGGACGACGACCCTGTCGAGGCGCCGTCGTTTGGGCTGGTGCAGGGCGGCGCCCGTCCCCATGAGGGCGAGACGGACGCGGACGCAGCGTCAAAGGCTTCCGCGCGCATGGAGGTCGTGCGTGGCCGTGAGCGCCGACCGCGCGGGCTGTGGCTGCGCGTCGCGGCGGCGGCCCTAGTGATCACGCTTACGACGGGCGGCGTGGCGTACGCCATCCCTGCCTCCCACGTGACGGTGACGCGTGATGACGTGCATGTCGACTTGGCCGTGAACGTGTTCGGCAGGACCGTATCGGTGACCTCCGACGACGACGAGCTGCAGGCTGCCCTCGACGAGGCGCTTGTGCGCGGTGAGGGCTACGAGCGGGCGCTCGTACGCGTGCTGGAGGTGTGTGACGAGCGCGCTGACGGCGGTAGTGCTGCTAACACGGGGGCCGTTACGGTCGAGGTGAGCGGAGCCTTCGTGGGCGAGGACAGCGCCATGGCCGAAACGGTCGGACGCGTTACCGACGACTACGCCCAGAAGAAATTGCGTCAGACGGATGCGGACGGGCTGCCCTCTTCGACGGGGCAAGGTGCCACCGAACCAGAGGCAACTGGTCGGGAGTCCGCGGTACGGGGGACCGGCGCACAGAGCATGGAAGGGCAGGACGCAGCTGCCCCGAGTTCTGATGAGCGGCAGTTCCTCGAACATGATGCCACGGGGTCTGCTGATGAGGGGACGGAGCGCGCTGACGAGGCTCTCGGAAGTGCCGCCTCCGAAGGTGGGACGATTGAGGGAGGGGCGGCGAGCGCTCCTGACGCGGGACCGCGCGGATAACCCGGGTTTCCCTCCCTAAGCGTGTGATGCGGCGCGCCGCGGACTACGGTCCGTGGCGCGCCTCGTGTTCTGCCCTGGCATACGGGGTGCTTTGATCCTGACACGGTTTTGGGCGGTATAACGAGAGGTGGGCATATCACGGCGTTTACCTGCGGATATGTGCGACTCGTGAAGCAGCAGACCGCATGAAAGGTTGCGTTGCGCCGGTTCGTGTTGTCAGTAGGGGCGAAGGATACGTGCCTTTGCCGACACAGGGCCCACGGCCCACGACAGAAGGAGTTCATTATGATTCGCACCTCGAACCAGAGCGCGCCCAAGCACCTCAAGCAGGCGATTTGCCGCCGTCACGGGTCGGTGGCGAAGTCTGCCATCGTAGCCGGTACGCTTGCCCTCGCACTCACGCCGCTCACGGCTTTTGCAGCCACGACCTCGCAGGCGTCTGAGCAGCAGTTCGACCAGAAGGAACGACCACAGATGGCGCAGGTGTTTGATCGCCAGGCGCCGGCTGACAACGAGGAGCCTCCCGCGCTGCCGAACGGCGAGCAGCCCGTCGAGGGCGAGGAGCCCCCGGCGCTTCCCGACGGCGAGCAGCCCGTCGAGGGCGAGCTCCCTCCCGCGCTGCCGAACGGCGCGCAGCCCGTCGAGGGCGAGGAGCCCCCGGCGCTTCCCGACGGCGAGCAGCCCGTCGAGGGCGAGGAGCCCCCGGCGCTTCCCGACGGCGAGCAGCCCGCTGACGGCGAGCTCCCTCCCGCGCTTCCTGACGGCGAGCAGCCCGTCGAGGGCGAGGAGCCCCCGGCGCTGCCCGACGGCGCCAAGCATGCCAAGCGCCCTGCCCAGCAGGTCGAGGCATAACCTAACCTACCAGAGGGATTTCTTCCGGTAGGAAAACACTCCCTAATCGTGCGGTGGAACGGCGAGCGTCTCAGGGCGCCCGCCGTTCGCCGTTTTGTGCATAAGGGCATTCTTGGCGCGTGGCTCAGGTACCATGGTGCGTACGCAAGCGACAGGAGGCATCATGTCAACCGAGTCCCATTTCTTCGCAATCGTCTCGCGCATGAAGTACATCGAGCGTTGGGCGCTCATGCGCAGCTCACGTCCCGAGAACCTCTCCGAGCACTCGCTCGAGGTGGCCATGATAGCCCACGCGCTCTGCATCATCGCCAACGTGCGCTACGGGCGCGCACTTGATGCTGACCGCGCGGCGGTCATCAGCCTCTACCACGATGCGTCCGAGATCATCACGGGCGACATGCCCACGCCGGTCAAGTACCGCAATCCCAGCATCCGTGGTGCCTACAAGGAGGTCGAGCGCGAGGCGGAGGAGTCGCTGCTCGACACCCTGCCCGCCGACCTGCGCCCGGCCTTCGAGGCCGCGTTCGCTCCCGCAGCTGATGACCCCGATGACGTCTACCTGCACGAGATCGTGAAGGCGGCAGACAAGCTCTCCGCGTACATCAAGTGCACGGAAGAGGCGTCGGCAGGCAACGTCGAGTTCCGCACCGCCGCGGCATCGACCCTGACAAAGCTGGAAGAGATGCGCGCGTCCCACCCCGAGCTGGGCGACTTCATGGCTGAGTTCCTGCCTGCCTACGGGCGCACGCTCGACGAACTGCTCTAGGCAGCAGGCGCCAGTGCCCGCCCACCGCAGCGTGCGCCAGCCCTTTGGTCAGCGGCGGCGCGTCGCAGTAGTATGAGAACCGAGCACCCACCGTCGTAAGGAGACAACATGTCCGCAAACCCTGTTCTGTTCGTCGAATATCCCAAGTGCACTACCTGCAAGAAGGCGAAGAAGTGGCTCGATGAGCATGGCGTGGCCTACACCGACCGCCATATCGTGGAGGACAACCCCTCCGCCGATGAGCTCGCCACTTGGCAGAAGGCGAGCGGCCTCGCCGTCCGCCGCTTCTTCAACACGAGCGGGATCCTCTATCGCGAGATGGGCGTCAAGGCCAAGCTCGATGCCGGCATGAGCGACGAGGAGGCGTTCGCGCTGCTCGCCACCAACGGCATGCTGGTAAAACGCCCCTTGGTCATCGGCGATGACTTCGTGCTCGTGGGTTTCCGTGAGGCCGCGTGGGAAACGCATCTTTTGGGGTAGTTTCTTTAAACACTTTGCGTATGTTGTAATATGAGCTGTGCTAACGGCATGTGCCTCTTGTTCGGTGGTATCGAAATGGGGTACAACCATCCTCGTGACCATTCAACCGCACGGAGGCATCTATCATGCAAGACTTCCTAGAGAAGATTCGCAGCGCAATGAGCAACTTTATGTACGGAAGGTACGGGGCAGACCAGCTTGGCCTTACCCTGCTCGTCATCGCCATCATCTTCTCGTTCCTCGCCATCCCCTTCAGCAGCTACCTCAACATCGTTTCTCTGCTCCTTGCCATCGTGGCCGTCGTGCGCCTGCTTTCGCGCAACATCCCGGCACGCCGTAGCGAGAACCGCGCCTTCCTCACGTTCTTCGCGAAGCCCATCAACTGGGTCCGCCGCCAGTACAAGAAGTGGACCAACCGCAAGACCAAGGCGTACGTGCGCTGCCCGTACTGCCACGCGGAGTTTGCCCTGCCCAAGGGCAAGGGTCGCCTGCGCGCGACCTGCCCCAAGTGCGGCGAGAAGTCCGACCACACGGTCTAGCCCTAAACGCAACACGTTGAAGGCGGCGGCAACAGACGTTACCGCCGCCTTTGCCTATCACGGGACATGAGGCAACATGACTGAGCACGAGCTCTACGCGCTCCTCGATGAGCGCGGCATACCCTACGAGGTCTTTCATCATCAGGCCGTGATGACGGTCGAGGAGGCTGACAAGGTCGTGCCGCGCATGGCGGTGCCCACCAAGAACCTCTTCCTACGCGATGACAAGAAGCGCGACTTCTATCTGGTCACGGCGCGCACGGACACCTTCGTCGACCTCAAGCGCCTGCACAAGCAGCTGGGATCACGGCGCCTCTCGTTTGCGAGCCCCGAGCTGCTACAGGAGAAGCTCGGCCTCGTACAGGGGTCCGTCACGGCCCTGGGCGTGCTCAATGACGACTCGCGAAGCGTCACGCTGGTGTTCGACGAGACCCTTGCCCACCGGCGCTTCGATGCGCACCCGATGGTCAACACGGCGACTATGTTCCTGTGGATGGATGACGTGCTGCCCCTCTTCGAGGAACATGGCACGCGTGTGGTGTTCTGCGACTTGAGCTGCAAGACGGGACCCGCGGCGGAGGCATAACGCGGGCGCCCCGCGCATCGCGCTTCGATCTAGACGCTTGCAAAAGTGATGAAGCATGCCTAAAGTAAGCTCGTTCAAACTTTTGAAAGAGCTTTGGAGCAAGCATGTCAGACGCGGAGCAGGGGTTTCTCACCATACGCAACCTCACCAAAAGCTACGGCGCGGGCGATGCCCACGTAGAGGTGCTCAAGGGCATTTCCACGCGGGTCGCCCGCGGCGAGATTTGCGTGCTCTTCGGGCCGTCAGGTTCGGGTAAGTCCACCTTCCTCAACCTCGTGGGTGGCCTCGAGCCTGCCGATTCAGGTTCCATCGTGGTGGGCGACACCGACATAACCAGCCTCTCCGACCGCGAGCTCGTGGAGTACCGCCGCCGCGAGCTAGGCTTCATCTTCCAGTTCTACAACCTCGTGCCCGACCTGACCATCAGGGAGAACATCGAGGTGACCCAGTACCTCTCCAAAGATCCGCTCGACGTGGACGACCTCTTGCATTCGCTGGGTATCTGGGAGCATCGCAACAAGTTTCCCAACCAGGTGTCGGGCGGGCAGCAGCAGCGCTGCTCCATCGGCCGCGCGCTGGTGAAGAACCCAAGCCTGCTTTTGTGCGACGAGCCGACGGGTGCGCTCGACTACAAGACCTCGAAGGAGATCCTCGCTCTCATGGAGACCGTCAACCAGCGCTATGGCTGCACGATGGTCATCGTCACGCATAACGACGCAATCCGCCACATGTCCCACCACATCCTGCGCCTGCGTGACGGGCAGCTCTCCGAGGACGTGATGAACGGCCACATCCTGCCCGTCTCAGAGATCAGCTGGTAGGGGGCACCCGTGTCTCCCCTCAACAAGCGCCTCCCGCGCGAGCTGCTCCACAACTTGGGCAAGTACCTCGGGCTCTTCCTGCTCATGACCATGGCCATCGCGGCGACCTCGGGGTTCCTCGTGGCGGCGTCGAGCATCCAGCGCGTGCAGGAGGAGGCTCCGGAGCGCTACCACGTGGAGGACTTCCACTTCGTCACGCAGTTCGAGATGAAGAAGACCGACATCTCAGCGGTCGAGGAGCTGGGCGGCACGCTCTACAAGGATTTCTGCTCCGACGTCGCGCTCAGTGTCCCCGGCAACGCCGAGGAGATGACGGTGCGCCTCATCGAGGAGCGCGACGAGGTCAACTTAGGCTATTACTTTGCGGGGCGGCCTCCTGCTGCGGTTGATGAGATCGCCCTCGACCGCTGCTTCTGTGCCAACAACGGCCTGCAGGTGGGGGACACGCTCACCGTCAATGGCCAGGAGGTCACGCTCACAGGCATCATGTCGCTCTCTGACTACGAGTGCCTCATGGAGAAGAACACCGACATGATCTTCAACGCGCTGACCTTCACGGTTTCCCAGGTGACCCCCGAGGGATTCAAGGCGCTTGCGGCGGGCAAGGTCGACTATCGCTACGACATGGTGCTCGATGACCGTGCGCTCTCTGCCGAGGAACGCCTTGACCTCGAGGAGGAGCTGGTCGAGCTTCTGGGCGAGCGCGACGTCATGCTCACCGACCTCGTCGACTCCGACAGCAACATGGCCATCTTCTTCGCGACCGACGACGTCAAGGGCGACCAGATCATGTGGGAGGTGCTGCTCGGCATCCTGATCGTCATCATGGCCTTCGTGTTCGTGGTGCTGACCGACGCGACCATCGAGCAGGAGTCGGCCGTCATCGGCACGTTGCTCGCCTCGGGCTACCGCAAGGGCGAGCTCATCCGCCATTACATGGTCCTGCCCACCCTGACAGGCCTTCTGGGCTGTGCCCTCGGCAACGTCTTGGGCTACACCCTCATGAGCGAGCCCATGCGCAACCTCTACTACAACTCCTACAGTCTGCCGCCCTACCAGGCGTTCTTCAACGTGCGGGTGCTCGTGATCACGACCATCGTGCCGTTCGTGCTGCTCGTGAGCATCACGCTGCTCGGCCTCGTGCGCAAGCTTGGCGCCACGCCGCTTGCGTTCCTGCGCCACGAGATCGGCCACAAGAGCCGTCGTACCACCCTCGTGCTTCCTGAGCGCCTGAGCTTCGTGATGCGCTTCCGTCTGCGCGTCTTCCTGCGCAACGTCTCGCACTTCATCGTGCTCTTCTTCGGCATCTCGTTCTGCAGCCTGCTTCTGCTCTTCGGCCTCTGCCTGATGCCCGTCATCGAGCACTACGTGGAGGCCCTCCAACGCGATGCGGTCGCGGAGCACCTCTACCTGCTCAAGACCCCGCTCGAGATCGACGGTGACGCCTCTGAGCGCGCGGCGTGGGCCGCCGCCGAGGCGCTGGCCACCACCGAGGACCCCGAGGAGGTCTTCGACCTCTCCGAGCTGCTCGACTACTACACCAAGGCCATGACCATCGACGAGGACGCCCATCCCGTGAACTCCTTGGAGAACTCCGAGGAAGCCATCGCGCAGGCCGAGAAGTTCGCCGCCACCACGCTCACGGTGCCGCGCGTCTATTCGAGCGGCAGCGAGGAGGTGAGCGTCTACGGCATCCAGGAGCATTCGCGCTATTGGGCGGATGTGGACGTGAGCGGTCGGCAGGTGGTCATCGGGTCGGGTCTCGCCAAAAAGTGCCACCTCAAGGCGGGTGAGACGGTCACCTTCACAAGCAAGGTGGGCAGCGACACCTACGACCTCACCATCGCTGGCATATGGGGTTCGAGCGGCAACATGAACGTCTACCTCGAGAGGGGCTACTTCAACGAGATCTTCGATGAGGACGACGACTATTTCTCGGGCTATGCCTCGGACCTGCCCCTCGCGCTCAACCAGCGCTATGTGGCAACCGACATCACGCCGGACTCGCTGAGCAGCGCCGCCGAGCAGATGCAGACCTCCATGGGCTCGCTCACGAGCATGATGCTCGGGGTCTCCATCCCCATCTACCTCATCCTCATCTACCTGCTCACCAAGACCGTCATCGACCGCTCGGCGCGCTACATCTCCTACATGAAGGTCTTCGGCTATCGCAACCGCGAGGTCATCAGGCTCTACGTGCGCTCGATTACGACGACGGTGCTCGTGTCGCTCGTGGCGAGCCTGCCCTTCGTGATCTGGCTCGTCAGCATGCTCGTGGTCCTGGCGATGGACAGCTACTCCGGCAACATCGAGATCTACATCGAGCCGCAGCTCCTCGTGCAGATCGTGGCCATCGGTGCGGCGACTTATCTGGTGGTGGCCGCCATCCACGTGTTCAACATCCGCCGCGTGGGCCTCGCGCTCGCCATGAAGGTGCAGGAATAGGGTAGTGCGGATTGCAGGCATGGCCACCTGCGCTCGGTGAGCCAGCTTGTCACCTTTGCCGTTGGGTAGGCTCCCGCACCATGCGGTAACGCTATCATGGGGCTAACGTTTACGGCGAGAGGAGCATCATGTCCGCGATGGCTGACCAGGTACGCAAGCTGTTCAAAGAGGGCGACGACATTCGCGACGCCGGCCTCACCACGCCCGAGGAGATCGAGCGCTTTGACGACATCGTCTACGGCGCCGACCCCACGTGGCAGTCGCTCGACGTGTACCGCCGCAAGGACGCCGAGGGCAAACAGCCGGTCATCGTGAGCATCCATGGCGGTGGTTGGGTGTACGGCGACAAGGAGCGCTACCAGTGGTACTGCATGGACCTCGCGCTGCGCGGCTTCGCGGTGGTCAACTTCACCTATCGCCTGGCGCCGGAGTACCAGTTCCCCGCGAGCATGGAGGACACCTGCGCGGTCTTCAACTGGGTGCTTGCCCACGGTGAGGAGTATGGCTTCGACCTCGAGCACGTCTTCGCGGTAGGCGATTCCGCGGGTGCCCACATGCTCGGGCTCTTCTGTGGCCTGTGCACCGATCCCGCCTATGCGGCGGCAATGGACCTCGACGTGCCCAAGGACTTCGTGCCGACGGCCATCGCGCTCAACTGCGGCGCCTACACCATCAAGATCACGGGCGACCCGACCGACTTCACGGGTGCCCTCATGGGCGACTTCCTGCCTGAGGGCGGAAGCGCGCGCGAGCTCGAGCTCATCAACGTGATGGCCCACGTGACGGACACGTTCCCGCCTGCCTACATCATGACCTGCGACGGCGACTTCCTCCACGACGGTGCCGGCCCGCTCTCGTCGCTTCTGCGCGAGCTCGGCGTGATGCACGAGCTGCACATCTTCGGTGGACTCGGCGAGCAGCTGGGCCACGTGTTCCACTGCAACATGAAGAGCGAGGATGCCCGTCGCTGCAACGACGACGAGTGCCGCTTCTTCAAGCGCTTCCTGTAAGCAGGGGAGCCATCTGCTCGGATAGGCATGGCCTCGCTTCCCGCGAGGCCATGCCTTTTGCGTTCACGGGGTTAGCAGAGTGGGGTGTACCTTTGCAGCTCTGGGGTGCCGTTGCTGGCGTACAATCAGTGCGTGTGATACATCATTTCTTTTCTGATGGTCGGAGAGCCCATGTCCAAGCATTTCAAGCAGGACGAGCCGCAGAAGTTGGAGAGCATCCACGTACGCGAGCTGGTCGCCTTCTTCCTGCACAACGCCGTGCGCATCGTGTTGCTCTACATTGTCTTCAAGCTCCTGCTGTTCGCGGGGGTCTTCCTCATGAACCAGCTGGCAGGCTTCTTGCTATGGCATGCCAACCGCCCCGCCTTCACGAGCGGCGACCTCCCGTATCTCCTGCGCAGCTGGGAGGGATGGGGTCTCGCGCTCGTGGGCCTGCTCATCCTCGTGCTGTACACGACCTTCGAAGTGAGCACCATCATCATCCTCAGTGCCTCGACGCTGCACGACGAGCGTCCGTCCGCGCTCGAGATCACGCGCAGGGCCCTCGCGACGGCGCACCGGATGCTCTCGCCGCTCGGCATCGTCGTGGTGCTGTACACGGCACTCGCGGGGCCGCTCGTGGGAGCCAGCGTCGGCATCTCGCTCACGAGCAACTTCTACATCCCTGACTTCATCCTCTCCGTCATCACCGGCAATCTGGTGTTGCGCGTGCTCTACACCGTACTGCTGGTGGCCCTCGGCATCGTGGGGTTCGTCTACATCTTTGCCTTCCATGGCGTGGCATTGGATGATGTCACGATGGGGAAGTCCCTCAGGCACTCCTCCCAGATCGTGCGCAGAAACGTCGGCGCGCTCCTCAAGAGCGCGGTGAAGCTCCTGCTCTTTGTGCTGGTCACGATGACCGTGATCTTCCTTGTGCTGACGGCGCTTTTCGCGCTTGGCATCGTGGTCTCGGGTGGGTCAACTGACAACGTGCGCTTCTGCACGCTCTTCTGTACGGGCATGGGAACTCTGCTAATCGGCGCTCTCTTGACCCTTTTGGAGCCGCTCGTGCTCATGCTGATCACGTGGTTCTACGAGAACGCGTGCGGGCGCGCTTGCGACCTCGTGGACGATCGAGCGGGCGGCTCTCAGCCCAAGCGACGTCTTGCGATAGCGGCGGGGTGCGTGGTCATAGTGGGAGCCATGGCTGGCATAAGCCTCTACGCCGTCCAGAACTTCGACGAGCTGTTCCCGGCCACGTCGTCCATGCGTATCGTCGCGCACCGCGGTGGCGGCTCGGAGTCGTACGAGAACACGGCTGAGGGCATCCGGGCGGCGGGCGATCTGGGCGTCTACGGCTCGGAGATCGACATCCAGCGCACGGCCGACGGGGCGTACGTGGTCAACCATGACAGCACGTTCAAGCGGCTCTGCGGTGACGACAGGAAGTCGAGCGAGATGACGCTTGCCGAGATCAAGCAGCTGCGCGTGCGCAGCGAGGCGAACCCGCTTGCGGAGGGCGTCGAGGTTCCCACGCTCGACGAGGCGCTCGACGCTTCCGAGAACCGCGTGCACCTCTTCATCGAGCTCAAGGGGGAGACGGCTGACGAGCAGATGGCCGAGGACGCCTATGCTGCCGTGGCGGCGCGGGGGATGCTCGACCAATGCGCCTTCATCAGCCTCGACTACGAGCTCATCAGCTACCTCGAGGCGGCCCATCCTGATGCCGAGACGGGCTACCTCATCTACCTGAGCTTCGGCGAGCTGGAGCAGATGAACTGCGACCTGCTTCTCGTGGAGATGGAGACCGCGACCACCGACAACATCGCGCGCGTGCACCAAGCGGGCAAGCAGATCGGCGTGTGGACCGTCAACGACATGACGAGCGTGGTCACCTGCTCGACGCGCGGTGCGGACTACATCATCACGGACGAGGTGAGGGCCTCGTCGCAGCTGCTTGAAGGCTTCTACGAGCGAGACGACGTGGCGCGCATATTCGACACGCTGTTTGCCTGGCTGTAGGCGGGCGCGGGGGCACAATGCGGACGCGCCGTCCTCGTGGCGTCCCTCTGTTCTCGTGCTTCGGAGGCCATTGCGCTACCTGAAAGTGCGTCATATTATATTTGTCTATCATTCACACATTTCGGCTAAGGAGAGCGTATGGAAACGCGCAACTTCTATTCAGGCGAAGAGTTCTACGCACACCTCATGCTAGGGGCCCTGCGTGATTCGGGTGGCGTCACGTTCCGCACCTTCGCGCCTGCGGCTGACGGCGTGGAGCTCGTGCTCAACGAGGGTACGCGCGCGATGCACAGGGTTGCCGACGGCAACTTCTGGGAGATCTTCGTGGAGGGCGTCCAGCCGGGCTGCCCGTACGAGTACCGCATCTGGCACGGTGGCGGCTACCAGGACCACGCCGATCCCTACGCCATGCAGAGCGAGCTTCGTCCGGCGCACCGCTCCATCGTGGCCGACCTCGCCTACGAGTGGCATGACGATGCATGGATGGCCGCGCGCGACGACTGCCACAATCGCGCCATGAACATCTATGAGGTACACGCGGGCTCCTGGCGCAAGCGTTCGCTGGGCGTGACGCACGTGGAGTTCATGCCGCTCTCCGAGTATCCCTTTGACGGCTCCTGGGGCTACCAGCCTACGGGCTTCTTCGCCGCCACGAGCCGCTATGGCACCCCGCAGCAGCTCATGGCCCTCATCGATGCCCTGCACCAGGCGGGCGTCGGCGCGATCATCGACTTCGTGCCCGTGCACTTCGCCACGGACGCCTGGGGCCTTGCCAACTACGACGGCACGCCGCTCTTCGAGTATCCCAACGATGCCGTGGGCAAGTCGGAGTGGGGCAGCTTCAACTTCATGCACTCGCGTGGCGAGACCTGCTCCTTCCTGCAGAGCGCGGCCAACTTCTGGCTCGGCGCCTACCACTTCGACGGCATCCGCCTCGACGCCATCAGCCGCATCATCTACTGGCAGGGCGAGGAGGCGCGCGGTGTCAACGGTAACGCCGTCGATTTCGTCAAGACCTTCAACAACGGCCTGCGTGCGCTCAACAAGGGCATCTTCACCGTGGCTGAGGACTCCACCGACCTCGCGGGCACCACGCGTCCCGTGGAGGAGGGCGGTCTGGGCTTTGACTACAAGTGGGACATGGGCTGGATGCACGACACGCTCGAGCAGTTCCAGGCGGAGCCGGGCCTGCGCGCCGGTACCTACCACAAGCTCTCGTTCTCGATGATGTACTTCCGCAACGAGCGCTACCTGCTGCCGCTCTCCCATGACGAGAACGTGCACGGCAAGGCGACCGTGGCCCAGAAGATGAACGGCGACTACGATGCCAAGTTCGGCCAGGCCCGTGCGCTCTACCTCTACCAGATGGCGCACCCTGGCAAGAAGCTCAACTTCATGGGCGCCGAGGTGGCCCAGCTGCGCGAATGGGACGAGAACCGCGAGCAGGACTGGTTCCTGCGCCAGTATCCCAACCACGACGCGTTCTTCCACTTCTGCAGCGAGCTCAACCACATCTACGCGAAGGAGGCCGCGCTCTGGGACCAGGACTACGAGGACGCGGGCTTCGTGTGGCGCGAGATCGCGGCTGACCAGGACGTGGTCTACGCCTTCGAGCGCGTGTCGCGCAAGGGCGAGCGCGTGCTCTGCGTGCTCAACCTCTCCTGGCAGGGTCATGAGGGCTATACGATCGAGGTGCCGGACGCGCTGCGTGCCAAGGTGCTCATCGACACCGACTGGAACCGCTATGGCGGCGAGACGGCCGACGACGGCTCCAAGGCGCGCGTGAGCAAGGGCGTGCTCACGCTCGATCTGCCCAGCTGCTCGGGCAAGCTCATCAAGCTCACCACCAAGAAGGCTGCGAAGGCCAAGAAGGCCTAACGGCGCGGTCCTTCTGCACGAAATGAGGCGCGGTGCGGGTTTCGGCCCGTGCCGCGCTCTGCGTTGGGGCTATGCGAGGCAGTAGCGCTGCTTGGGGCTGCGGGGTTTGCCGATGCGCACCACCTGGCCGGCTTCGACGAGCTTCGAGAGGCGATGGGTTATGGTGCGCTTCGAGAGCGCGAGGGCCTCGGCGATCTCCGCGGCGCTCGCGTCGTCGGTCTGGGCGAGGAAGGAGAGGACCTCGTCGTCAGAATCGAGGGGCTCCGCGTCCGTCCGCTTGCGCACCATCGTGAGCACGAAGGACGAGACACGGTCATCCACCTGCGGCTTCTCGATATTTGCGCGCTCGAGCTCATCGAGGATGAGGTCGTAGCCGCCTCCGCGGTTCTCCATGGCATAGCCTTGGGCGAGCGGGAGCGTCTCGAGCAGCGAGGTGAGGAACTGGTTGCGCGCCGAGCAATAGCCCGTCTCGTCGATGGTGTCGACGGTCACCGTGCCGTACAGGCCGCCAGGCGTGATGACTTCGAGGCGGTCCTCATAGAGGTTGACCTGCACGGCCGTGCTCCGGGCGAGCGGCGAGTAGTCGCGGTGGGCAAGCGCGTTGGTCACGGCTTCGCGCACGGCAGCCGGTGGATAGATGCACGCGCTGTTTTCGACGGCATTCCTGCTCACGGCTGCCACCGTATCGGAGACGATGTCGGTGATGGGACCCGCCATGGTCTCGGTGTCGGCATAGCGAATGAGGCCGCTCTCGGCCTGCTCAGAGGGATAGGCGGTGAAGGTGACCGTGAGGCGCGGGTAGTATTGCTGGGGATAGGTGCCGAGCGCGAGGAGGCCCGCCAGGGTGGGGCGGTAGCTCCCGTCTTCGGCGCGCCCGAGCACGTGGAGCTTCACCAGGGCCTCGTCGTCGGGCATGTCGGCGAAGATGCGCGGATGGATGGCGCGGTGGCGTGCGAGCACGGCGTCTACCAGCGTCGCATTGAGGTCGGCACGCGACGTCTGCTCGATGACCTCGTCGTCGAAGGTCGGCTGGGTGCGGTCTTCGAGCAGGCGGTCAATCTCGTAAGCGGTGAGCCGGCGGTCGCCGTCGGAGACGCGGATGAAGGAGCCCTGGTACACGCCGCGGTCGGTGACATAGCAGGGCTTGTCGCGGGGCGGCAGCTCGCTCACGTTGGCGACGACGACCTGCGTGTTCTCGAAGCCCACGATGTCGATCTCGGGCCTGATGGGAGGCGTGAGCTTGTCGGAGCAGAGCGTGGCGAGCGCATCGGCCATCGGCTTGCCGCGAAAGCCGGGCGCCACCGTGAAGCCGTTCTTCTCGGAGAGCCCGAGGATGATGATGCCGCCCGAACCGTTCGAGAACGCGGAGACGGTCTCGGCCATGGAGGTGGGCAGGCGCAGTACTGATTCCTTGACCTCGATGGCCTGCGTATCGGTCTTGACGGCGCGCAGGCTTCGTACTATGTCCTCTACTTGGCGGCTGGTCATTGCCATGTCTATGCCCACCTTTGCGTTGAACGCCTAACTTAGCAATACAACGCAATCATAGCGGGGGATTTGCCCTAAACAAAGCAGTATTAGGCAAGCAGCCCTGCGTACGCTCTAGCGGTTTGCCAACCTTCTAGAATGGGGGTATCGCAATGATTATTGAGGTGCCATTCAGCTATCCCAGCAGCGCCAAAAGCAGATATGATGGGTGAACCCCACAGAAAGGACGCTCGCATGAAGCTTGCAATTGGCAATGACCATACGGCAGTCGAGATGAAGAATGAGATCATGGCGCACCTAGAGGCGAAAGGGATCGAGGTCGTCAACGTTGGCGTTGACACGCTGGAGAGCTGCCACTATCCCGTGAGCGGCTACAAGGTGGCCAAGATGGTCGCTGCCGGTGAGGTGGACGGCGGCGTGCTCATCTGCGGTACCGGCGTGGGCATCAGCCTGGCTGCCAACAAGGTCAAGGGCATTCGTGCCTGCGTGTGCTCTGAGCCCTATTCCGCCCGCCTTTCCAAGCAGCACAACAACAGCAACATCATTGCCTTCGGCGCGCGCGTCATCGGCATCGAGACCGCCAAGGATATCGTGGACGCATGGGTCGGTGCCGAGTTCGAGGGCGGCCGCCATCAGGTCCGCGTGGACATGCTGGGCGAGATCGAGGAGACCCAGGCGCTCGCGGCTGCCGAGGAATAAGTGCGGCTTAACTGCTGTTTGGTCATATAAACCATGCAGGGGTACCCTTTCGCGGCACCCCTGTTTTTGTGTAAAGCATAGCTTTGCAGGTGCGAATCCTGGACAGGCCCCTGATCATGCGGTGCATGTGTGGGAATCTGGGCCTAGGAAGGTGAATCCGTTACGGCGGAAAGACGGAAAAACGTGCCAGAAATGCCCTTTTATGCATCAAACATACGGTACAGGGGTGTTTGTACTTTGGCAATCGTGCACAAACGAAAGAAAATTTGTGTTTGCGCAGGATTCGCTGCAAAAACTGTCGTTTGTGTACGATTCGAAAAGTACAGCCCGAGATTTCTATGCATTTCTCCGTGAGCAGGGACCCAGGCGGGAAGCAGGGGCAGCAGGAATGAGGGCAGAAAGGCGCTGTTGGGCGGCCAGCGGCCTGAGATAAGGGAAAGGGGACGCTCCTTCGCCGTGAAGCGTCCCCCAGAAAGGAAGGCAAGTCCTTGTGTGAGGCAAGTCCTTGTTGTCATCTAGGTATTCGTGCGGGCGCGGGGTTTGTCCCAGACTTTGGCAAAGAATTTTTGCACGCCAAAACAGAAGGCACCCCATCGTGCGGAGACGCGTGGAACAGGGGACGGAGGTTTGTTCCACAAAGAGGTGGAACAAACCTCCGTCCCCTGTTCCACGTCGAGACGTTGTTACCAGCTGTGCGACGAGAAGACCGGGTCATCCTCCCAGAGGCAGACCTGGCCTTCGGCCAAAGTGCGCGGCACGTCGATGAGGCGCTGGTTGGATGATCCGCGGAAACGCAGGGTGATGTCCTTCAGGTCCTGCACGAACGGGCCGTCGACCAGCACGTCGAGGCAGGCAAGGATGCGGGGTACGAGCTCGCTGTGCGCCCTGCTCGGTCCGTCAACGAGCTGCTCCCACGTGAAGCCCGAGTACAGCCAGGCGCCTTTGCCCGGCAGCTCGGCACGCATGCGCTCAAGGAGGTGCAGCACTGCGGCCTGGTTCTCGGCCTCCATCGGCTCCCCGCCGAGCACCGTGAGGCCGTCAACGTAGGCGGGCTTCATGCTCTCGATGATTTCGTCCTCCACCTCGCTCGTGAACGGGTCTCCCGCCTCAAAGCTCCAGGTATCGGGGTTGAAGCAATACGGGCAGTGATGCCGGCATCCCGAAACAAACAGCACCGTCCGCACGCCACTGCCGTTGGCAATGTCAAAGTACTTGATTCCCGAATAGTTCATACACACCCCTCATATGGTCCTTTGAGACCCATCACGCTCCGAGCAAGCCACAACCCCGAAGTCAGGCGCCAGGAGCAAAAGACGGTAAATGCCCACGAACAGGCCGCAACGAAGAAGCTCGCTCTTCTCCAAATAGTCCTCAACAAGCAACCCCAAAGCACGCCCCAGCAAACCAACCAACAAAACCGAAACAAGCAGCGAGAACCCGACCCGCGCGCTGCCCAGCAGCGCGCGGGAGCCCCTCGCTAGCCCGGGCGGCCCCGTCTTCCTAAGCGCGACTTTTGAGCGGGCGCAGCCCGCGAATGAGCGCGTGGAAGACGGGGCCGCCCGGGCTAGCGAGGGGCCACCCTCACCTACAGGTGCAGCACGCGGTCGCGGATCTCCTGCGTCCTCCCCTGGTTCCAGAACTGCGTTCCGATGTAGCCGCAGGTACGGCGCGCAACGTTCATCTTGGACTGGTCACGGTTGCCGCAGTTCGGGCACTCCCAGACCAGCTTGCCGTCGTCCTCCACGATCTGGATCTCGCCGTCGTAGCCGCAGCACTGGCAGTAGTCGCTCTTGGTGTTGAGCTCGGCGTACATGATGTTGTCGTAGATGTACTGCATGACGCGGATGACGGCCTCGAGGTTGTCCTGCATGTTGGGCACCTCCACGTAGGAGATGGCCCCGCCGGGGGAGAGGCGCTGGAACTCGCTCTCGAACTGCAGCTTCTTGAAGGCGTCGATCTGCTCGGTCACGTGCACGTGATAGCTGTTGGTGATGTAGCCCTTGTCGGTGATGCCGTCCACGATGCCGAAGCGGCGCTGGAGGCACTTGGCGAACTTGTAGGTGACCGACTCGATGGGCGTGCCATAGACGGAGTAGTCGATGTCCTCGGCGAGCTTCCACTCGGTGCACTTGTCGTTCATGTGCTGCATGACGGACAGCGCGAAGTCAGTGGCCTTCGGGTCGGTGTGGCTGTACCCCGTCATGTACTTGACGCACTCGTACAGGCCGGCGTAACCC
>CACYAX010000021.1 GCA_902772435.1 uncultured Coriobacteriaceae bacterium
CCCCTTCCGCGAGCTGGCTGAGCGAGCACTGGCAGACAGAGATGGCCAAGATCGCCAACTGCCTGCACTGCAACCGCTGCAGCAGCAAGTGTCCCTACGAGCTCGACACGCCCGCGCTGCTCGAAAAGAACTACGCCGACTACCAGCGCGTGCTTGCTGGTGAGGTCAGCGTAGACTAGGCAGAAATCGAACTATAGAGCACGGGAAGGTACCCCTGGCCCCCTAGGGCCGGGGGTACTTGTCCTTGTCGAAGAGCGGAGGCCAGGTGACCATGCCGTAGGGCTTGACCTGGCAGAACATGATGTTGCCCAGCGGCGGGCGGCGGATGGCGGACTTCAGCCCATCGACTGCCGTCCAGTAGTTGTCGGAGTCACAGTCAAACACGTAGGTGCCGAAGCCCTCGACGCCCACGAACGTGTAGTGGGGCTCCTCTAGCTCCGAAACATATTGCAGAACATAGTCCTTGAAGCCCGGGTTCACCGGCTGGATGACAACCTTCACGACGCGCCTCTTCCCCCCTGGCACGGCACCCGTCAGGAACAACCGCCATGCCATACGCATATTATCAACTCATTATGACATGTGCATCCACCGAGAGTATACGCGCAAAATCAATCGCGCTCTCCCCCACTCCCGCGGGTAGTGTCATACTGAGAACGTTCTCAGCTCACCATCACGGGGCCGGCAGTTCGAGAGGAGCTACCCATGCAGATGAATGTAAATCTTGATTATCGTCAGCACAACTGGAGGCTCGGTTTCCACCTCCAGACCCCCACGGGATGGCTTTCCGATCCCAACGGCCTCTGCCAGTTCAATGGCGAATACCATATCTTCCACCAGTACGCCCCTCGTTGGCCGTGGCCGGGCCATGGCTGGGGTCACTGGACCTCGCGTGACCTCATCAGCTGGCAGTTCCACCGCGGCGCCATCATCCCCGAGATGGAACTCGACATGAACGGCTCCTACTCTGGCTCCGCCGTGGTGCGTGACGGCGAGATGTGGTGCTACTACACCGGCAACGTGCTCGAGCCCGGCCACAGCAACTACGACTATGAGGGTCGCCAGGCCAACGAGACGCTCGTGGTGAGCAAGGACGGCCGCACCTTCTCCGACCGCAAGCTCGTCCTCGGCAACGAGGGCTACCCCGCCTACTGCTCCTGCCACGTGCGCGACCCCAAGGTCTGGTGGCAGAACGACACCTGGAACATGCTCCTCGGCGCCCGCACCATGGACGACCACCCCGCGATGCTCCTCTACCAGAGCCCCGACGGCATCAACGACTGGCAGCTCGCCGGCTCCTGCACCACCATCAGCGGCGAGCCCTTCGGCTACATGTGGGAGTGCCCCAACATCGTCACGCTCGGCGGCCGTGAGTTCTTCTTCGTGTGCCCGCAGGGCGTGCCCAGCCAGATGACCAAGTTCCAGAACAACTTCAACAGCGGCTACTTCCCCGTCGACGGCACGGTCATCGACCTGCTCTCCGGCGACAAGGAGCTCATGGATGCCGAGAAGCCCTACGGTTGCATCGACGAGAACACCTTCGTGGAGCTCGACTACGGCTTCGACTTCTACGCCCCGCAGGTCTTCACCGACGAGCAGGGCCGCCAGATCCTCGTGGGCTGGATGGGCCTGCCCGACATCGAGGGCCAGTACCAGGTGCCCACCTACGAGTGGCTGCACACCCTCACGTGGCTGCGCGAGCTTTCCCTCAACGACGCCGGCCGCATCTGCCAGTGGCCGCTCAAGGAGTACGAGGCCCTGCGCGGTGCGAAGGTCGCCCTCACGGCCGAGGGTGCCAAGGACACCAACGGCAAGCTCGGCAGCTCGAACTACGACGCCTTCGACATCACGGGCGCCATCGGCGCGCGCTTCGCCAACGGCACGGCCGAACTCATCCTCAAGGGCATCGAGGGCGACGGCCGCATCCTGCTCAACGCCGACCTCGAGCTGGCCGTGATCGGCGACATGCTCGAGCTCTCCTTCAAGGGCATCGCCGGTGGTTACCGCACCGTGCGCCGCCTGCCGCTCTCCGAGTTCTCCGCGGGCACGCTCAAGGACATCCGCATGGTCATCGACACCTCCGCCATCGAGATCTTCCTCAACGGCGGCGAGTTCACCATGTCCACGCGCTGGTGGCCGCAGGAGATCACCAACCTGCGCATCAGCTCCACCTTCAAGGCTGACGAGACCTATGCCTACGAGATGGGCCGCTTCGACTTCGGCGACATCTGCTAGGAACCGCCTCAGCGCACAGCTACGGCCCCGACAGACACGCTGTCGGGGCCGTTTTCTTTGGGTCCTAGAGGCCTCGTAGCGCCCCTGGAGGCGCGTCTTCGGCCCGTTTGGGCACTAGGCGAACTGCGAGTTGTACAGCGCCTCGTAGCGCCCGTGCTGGGCCATGAGCTCGTCGTGCGTGCCCGTCTCCAGGATGTCGCCGTGCTCCATGTAGAGGATCTTGTCGGCGTCGCGGATGGTCGAGAGGCGGTGGGCAATGACGAAGCTCGTGCGTCCCTTGAGCAGCTGCGCCATGGCCTCCTGGATCAGCTGCTCGGTGCGGGCGTCCACGTTGGAGGTCGCCTCGTCGAGGATCATCACCTCGGGGTCAGCCACGAGCGCGCGGGCGATGGTGAGCAGCTGGCGCTCGCCCTGGCTCACGTTGCTCGCGCCTGACGAGAGCACCATGTCGTAGCTGCCGGGCATCGTGCGGATGATGGGGTCGACGCTGGCGGCCTTGGCGGCGCGCACCACGTCCTCGTCGCTCGCACCCTCTCGGCCATACGCGAGGTTCTCCTTCACCGTGCCCTCGAAGAGCCAGGTGTCCTGCAGCACCATGCCGAAGCGCCCACGCAGCTCCTCGCGCGTCATCGCAGTAGACGGCACGCCGTCAACCACGATCTGGCCGCCATCCACCTCGTAGAAGCGCATGAGCAGGTTGACGAGCGTGGTCTTGCCCGCGCCTGTCGGACCCACGATGGCCACCTTCTGGCCAGGCTCCACCGCGAAGCTCACGTCGTGCATGAGGGTCTTGTCTTCTGTGTAGCCAAAGCGCACGTGCTCGAAGGCCACGCGTCCCTCGTGCGTGGCCGGCACCTGCGCCGGCTCGGGGTCGGGCAGCTGCTCCGGCGCGTCGAGCAGATCGAAGATGCGCTCTGCAGCCGCAATCGCCGCAGCGAGGCTACCCGCCATCGAAGCAATCTGCGTGAAGGGCTGCGAGAACTGGCGCGAGTACTGCAGCATGGCCTGCACGTCGCCGACCGCCATTGTTCCCTGCAGCGCGAAGAGGCAACCCAGAGCCGCCGAAAGCGCGTAGCCCAGGTTGGTCACCGTCATGGTGATAGGCCGTATCGCGCCACCAGCTACCGAGGCCTTGCGTGCCGTAGTGGCGAGGCGCTCGTTCAGCTCGTCGAAGCGGTCAGTCGCCCGTCCCTGGTAGTTGAACGCCTGCACCACGTTCTGGCCGTCGTAGAGCTCCTCAATATAGCCATTGAGGTCACCGAGCTGGCTCTGCTGGTCGGCAAAGAGGGTGCGGCTCTTGGTGATGACGCCCAGCGAGGCGATGAGCGAGATGGGCACCATGACCACCGCAATGAGCGTGAGCCACCATGAGATGCGCGCCATCATGACGAAGACGCCCACCACGGTGATGAGCTGGCTCACGAGCTGCGTGAGGTTGCGGCTGATGGCGCCGTCCACCATGTCCACGTCGTTGGTTATGACCGAGAGGATCTCGCCGCTCGTACGCGCGTCATAGTAGTCAAGCGGCAGGCGGTGGACCTTCTCGTCGATCTCGTCACGCATGCCCTGGAGCACCTTGGTGGTCGTGCGGTTCATGATGACGCCCTGCAGCGCCTGGAAGACCGCGGATGCCACGTAGATGCCCGCAAGCGTAATGAGCAGCTGAACCACGAGGTTCCAGTCGAACGAGCCGGTGGTCACGCCGTCGTAGAGCACGGTGGTGACGTTGCCCGTGATGCTCGGCTGCAGCACCGAGAAGAGCGACGAGGCGAGCGTCATCACTACTACGATCACCAGCTGGACCGTGTACGGTTTGAGGTAGCCGAGCAGGCGCAGCGCCGCGCCCTTGGTATCACGTGCGCGGCGCAGGTCGCCGCGGTTTCCATGGGGACCGGGCATCAGCGCTCACCTCCTTCCACAGCTTGTGCAGGCACGGCAGCGGCCTTCTTGCTGCGCCCCTGTGCGGGAAGGCCCTGCGAGGCGCGGAGCTCGTCGACCACGGCCTGCTCGCCGAGCTGCAGCGTCGCGATCTCGCGGTACATGTCGCAGCTCGCGAGGAGTTCGCGATGCGTGCCCTTGCCCACGCAGATGCCGTCGTCGAGCACGATGATCTGGTCCGCGTCGATGATGGTGCCCACGCGCTGCGCCACGATGATGACCGTCGCGTCACCAAGCTCGCGGCGGATGTTCTCGCGCAGCGTGCGGTCGGTCCTCATGTCGAGCGCCGAGAACGAGTCGTCAAACAGGTAGAACTCCGCGTCGCGCATGAGGGCGCGGGCGATGGCCAGGCGCTGGCGCTGGCCTCCGGAGAAGTTCGAGCCTCCCTGCGCGACCTCCGCGTGCACGTCGCCGTCCTTCTCGGCCACGAAGTCGCTCGCACACGAGATGGCGAGCGCACGGCGCCAGGCCTCCTCGTTTCCCTCGGCGTCGCCCCAATTGAGGTTGGCGGAGATGTCGCCCTTGAACAGCACATTCTTCTGCGGCACGTAGCCGATGAGCGAGCGCAGGTCCTCGAGGCGGTATTTGCGCACGTTGACGCCGTCCACCATCACGTTGCCGAGCGTCGTGTCAAACAGGCGCGGGATCAGCCTGAGCACGCTCGACTTGCCGCTGCCCGTGGGACCGATGATGGCCGTCACGGTGCCCGGCTCGCAGGTGAAGGTGAGGTCAAGCAGCACGGGCTCCTCAGCGTTGGCGTACTGGAAGCTCACGTGCTGGAACTCGAGCTTGCCCTTGCTCGTGCGGTCCGCAAGCGAACCCGCACCGTCCTTGATGGAAGGCTCCGAGTCGAGCACTTCGCAGATGCGGCCCGCGCATGCCGAGAAGTTGGGATACATCATGATCACGGCCGAGACCATCATGATCGACATGAGGATCATCGAGACGTACTGCACGTTGGCGACGAGCGCACCCACCTCCATGCTGCCCTCGACCACGAATCCCGACCCCAGCCACAGGACGCCCGTGGTCGTGAAGCCGAAGATGAGGCCGACGACCGGCATGAGCAGTGCCATGAGCTGCCCTTGCTCGATGGCCACGCCCGCATGCGCGGCGTTGGCCTCGCCGAAGCGCCCGACCTCATACGCCTCGCGCCCAAAGGCACGGATGGGACGCACACCCTCGAGCGTCTCCAAAAACACGCGGTTGAGGTCGTCCAGGCGCTTGCGCATCAGCTTCGAGAGCCGCGACACCATGCTCATGATGAGGCCAGCGATTATGAACAGCAGCGGCACGGTAACCAGAAGCACCATGCTCACCCGGCCACCCGTCGCGCTCGAAAGCACCACGCCCGCCACCAACATGAGCGGCGCCATAACGCCGATCATCATGAGCATGGTCACGAACATCTGCACGTTGGAGACGTCGGAAGTCGAGCGCGTGACGAGGCTCGCCGTGCCGAAGCGGTCCATGTCGGCGGAGGAGAAGCTCTGCACCCTGCGGAAGATCTGCGAGCGCAGGTCGGCCGCAAGTCGCGTGGAGATGCGCGCCGAAAGCACCGTGGAAGCGAGTGAGGCGACGCACCCGACCAACGTAAGCACCACCATGGCCACCGCCACGCTCACGATGACCTCCTGCGCACCTGCCGCAACGCCGTTGTCGATCATTCGCGCGAGCAGGGTGGGCAGGCCCATCTCGGTAGCCGCTCCCAAGAGCGTAAGAACGAGCAGCGCCACCACCTGGCGCCAATCAATGCGCACGTACTTGAAGATTCCCATTTGGCTCCCTGATAAAAAGTCAACACATTCAGTATTCCCGTACATGACGTACTAAATCAGCTCTTCCTACCAATGGCTGATAGACGGGGGTCTTCCTATGTCTAATTTCGAAGCGACGTACGCTGACGCAGCCGCGTAGGACGCTTCTCTCCCTAGCTCTCCTGGGCTCGGATGAAGCGTCGCAGGGCATCCACGTCACCCTCGTAGACGTAGCCTTGAAGCCCCGCGCGTTGGGCACCCACCACATTGCGCAGCAGGTCGTCCACGAAGAGGCAGCTCGCGGGCTCGAGCCCAAAGCGCTCGCAGAAGAGCTGGTAGATGGCCTCATCGGGCTTGACCATACGCTCGTAGCACGAGACGAGGATGCCGTCCATGCTGTCGATGGCGGGGATGCGGTCGCGGTATTCCGCAAAGGTCACGCCCGCATTGGAGAGCAGGTAGACGCCGTAGCCCGCTGCCTTGAGCTCGCGCACCAGCTCGCCCATCTCGGGCAGGGGATCGAACGCCTCGTACCAGCGCAGGGCAAACACGTCGGCGAGGTCGTGCAGGCGCTCGGGCAGCTTGAGCTTGGCTGTCCAGGCCACGGTCTCGGGCGCGATGACGCCCGCGTCGACCCATCCCCACTCGCGCGAGTCAAAGACCGCGTGGGCAAGCAACGCCGCGTCGTCGGGGTCAGGGCAGAGGGCGCGGCTGATCTTCACGGGGTCCCAGTCCATGAGGACACCGCCCATGTCGAACACAACGTTTTTGATGGCAGCCATCAGTCACTCCTCACAGGCGCCGCAAACAGGACGGGCGCGGCCCACGCCCCCATCAATATCCATAGTAGTGCATGCCCGAGGCGCTTCCCGAAAAGCCTAGCGCCCCTACGCTTACTTCACCAGCAGCGAAGCCCCGATGAGACCCGCGTCATCGGCGAAGCGTGCCTTCTCGATGTGCAGCGCATCGGGCGCAGGCAGGTAGCGCGCGGCCTTTTCGAGCGCTTTCTGCAGGTAGATAGGGTGATATTGGTCAATCGAGCCACCCACCACAACCACGTCGGGATCGAAGTTCCAGTAGATGTTCGCCAAGCCGCGCGCGAGCATCTCGGTGCAGTACTCGAAGACCTCGACGGCGGTTTCCTCGCCCGCGTAGTAGCGGGCGAAGAGCTCCTTGGGCTCCATCGGACGGCCATAGCGAACTGTCGCCACGCGCGCGATGCCCGTGCCGCCCGCGTTCTCGTTGAGCGAGCCGGGGTTGGCGCTGCCGCGGCCATTGGGGTCGTCGCACACGATGGAGTTCCAGTACTCGGCCGTATTGCAGTGCGCACCGTTGATCAGCTCGCCGCGGTAGACGAAGGCGCCGCCAAAGCCCGTGGACAGGCCCACGAAGATGACGGACTCGTAGCCCTTGCCGCCACCGAGCAGCGCCTCGGAGAGCCCGGCCACGTTGGCATCGTTGTTGAGGAAGGTGGGCAGGCCCGTCGCCTCGGCAAAGTAGCGCACGATCTCGAAGTTGTCCCAGCCCACGAGGTTGGGCGGGTTGAGCACCTTGCCCGCACGCAGGTCGAGCGGGCCGGGGCTGCCGATGCCGATGCCCGCCAGCTCGATGCCCGCCTCCTGCTTCGCGCGGATCCACGCGACCAGCGGGGCACAGTTGGCCTCCGCGTCGCAGCTGCGGTCGTTGCCCGTCTTGTGGACCTCCACGATCCGGTAGCTCTCGTCCACGAGGGCGATGCGCAGCTGGGTGCCGCCGATGTCGATAGCGATGCGATGCATGGGTGCCTCCCCGGTCCGTCGTGTGTCACGTGGCACCAGTATCGTGCAGAAGCCAGCGCGCCCACCTGACCTATCGGCCAGCGAAGCTCGTTTGGCCAGGCACGATGGCCAAGGCGTCCCTCACACAAAAGCGGGGCCGCCTATCAAGACGACCCCGCAGCTCGAATGAGACAGGTCTGGACTCATCGTGGAACAGGGCGGCTACACCGCATGCACTGCCGCAGCCATCTCGCGCACGTAGGCCGTGACGGGCTCGACGCAGGCCTCGCCCTGGGCGCCAATCATGCGCACGATGGCCGAGCCCACGATGGCACCGTCGGATGCCGCGGCCATCTTGGCCGCCTGCTTGGGCGTGGAGATACCAAAGCCCACGGCACACGGAATGCCGGGGTTGGCGTCGCGGATGAGCGCGACCATGCCGGGGATGTCGCTCGTGATCTCGCTGCGCACGCCGGTCACGCCGAGCGAGCTCACGATGTAGACGAAGCCCTGCGCATCGGCCGCGATCTCGCGGATGCGCTCGTGCGAGGTCGGGGCGATGAGGCTCACCACGTCGAGCCCCTGCGCCGCGAAGACCTCGGCGAACTCGGCCTTCTCCTCGTGCGGCACGTCGGGCAGGATGACGCCAGCCAGGCCCACCTCACGCTCGCGCGCCGCGAAGCGCTCGATGCCATAGGAGAAGACCACGTTGGCGTAGGTCATGATCACGAGCGGCACGACACAGCCCTCGGCGCGCAGGCGGCCGACCATGTCGAAGACGTCGTCGGTAGTCACCGCGTTCTTGAGCGCGCGGATGTTGGCGTCCTGGATGACCGGGCCCTCGGCCGTGGGGTCGGAGAAGGGAACGCCCAGCTCGATGAGGTCAGCACCGGCCCTGGCCATGGCCTTGACCAGCTGCTCGGTCACGGCGATCGTGGGGTCGCCCGCCGTGATGAAGGGGATGAACGCCTTGCCGTTGGGGCTTGCCGCGAATGCGTCTGCAATCTTATTCATGGAGGTCCTCCCCACGGTAGCGGGCGATGGCGGCGACGTCCTTGTCGCCGCGGCCCGAAAGCGTCACGATGATCGTCTGGTCCTTGCCCATGGTGGGCGCGAGCTTGATGGCGTGGGCAACCGCATGCGCACTCTCGATGGCGGGGATGATGCCCTCGGTGCGGCTCAGGTACTCGAAGGCGTCCACGGCCTCGTCGTCGGTCACGGGCACGTACTCCGCGCGGCCCGAATCGTGCAGCATCGCGTGCTCGGGACCCACGCCCGGGTAGTCGAGGCCCGCGCTGATGGAGTACACCGGCGCGATCTGGCCGTACTCGTCCTGGCAGAAGTAGCTCTTCATGCCATGGAAGATGCCGAGCTTGCCCGTGTTCATGGTGGCTGCCGTCTCCCAGGTGTCGATGCCGCGCCCGGCAGCCTCGCAGCCGATCAGGCGCACGCCCTCGTCGCCGATGAAGTGGTAAAAGCTGCCGATGGCATTGGAGCCGCCGCCCACGCAGGCCAGCACGGCGTCGGGGAGCTTTCCCTCCGCCTTGAGGATCTGCTGGCGCGCCTCACGGCTGATGACGGCCTGGAAGTCGCGCACAATCGTCGGGAACGGGTGCGGGCCCATGACGGAGCCCAGGCAGTAGTGGGTGTCGTCGATACGGTTGGTCCACTCGCGGAAGGTCTCCGAGACCGCGTCCTTGAGCGTGCCCGTACCTGCGGAAACGCCGCGTACCTCAGAGCCGAGCAGGCGCATGCGGTAGACGTTGAGCGCCTGGCGCTCCATGTCCTCTACGCCCATGTAGACCACGCACTCCATGCCCATGAGCGCGGCGGCCGTGGCGGTGGCCACGCCATGCTGCCCCGCGCCTGTCTCGGCAATCAGGCGCGTCTTGCCCATCTTCTTGGCAAGCAGGGCCTGCCCGAGCACGTTGTTGATCTTGTGCGCACCCGTGTGGTTGAGGTCCTCACGCTTGAGGTAGACCTTGGCGCCGCCGAGGTCAGCCGTCATGTTGGCGGCATAGTAGAGCAGGCTCGGACGGCCCGCATAGCTGTTGAAGAGCTCCGTGAGCTCGGCGTTGAAGGCCGGGTCATCTTTGTAATAGTCGTAAGCCTCCTCGAGCTCGATGACCGCGTTCATCAGCGTCTCTGGTATGTACTGCCCTCCATGGATGCCAAAGCGTCCACGTGAGCTGGGCGAATTTGCCATGCCTTTCCTCCCCTTACTCGTAGTCCCTCAGTTCCCCAGGCTCCGAACCGCCCGCACGGCGGCCGCAATCTTCTCTGCGTCTTTCAGGCGGCCCGTCTCAAGTCCGCTGGAAAGGTCCACGCCCCACGGGTGCACGGCCGTGATGGCCTCGCCCACATTCTCTGGCGTGAGACCACCTGCCAACATGAACGGGCGCGTCACGGAGCGCACGAGTGTCCAGTCAAAGCGCTCCCCCGTGCCTTGGCCGTTATCGAGAAGCACCATGTCAGCAGAGCTTGCCTCGGCGCGCTCGATGTCCTCGCCGCTGCGCACCTTGAACGCCTGGATGATGCGCATCCCAGGGACTGCCCTGCGGAGTTCTGCGACATAGTCCCCGTCTTCGTGGCCATGCAGTTGGGCCATGTCAATCAGGCCCGACGCCGCCAGATCAGCCACGGTTTCGACGGGCTCGTCCACGAAGACGCCCACGCGGCAGATGCCCTCATCTACCAGCGGCGCCAGCGCAGCCAGACGCTCGGGCGTTACGCTGCGGTGCGAGCGCGGGAAGTCCACCACGAAGCCCACCATGTCAGGCCGGGCGGCGTTCACCGCCGCGATGTCCTCCTCGCGGAACATCCCGCAGCACTTGATGCGACACGTGTCAGGCATGCGACGCCTCCCTCATCTGGGCAAGCAGGGCCACCTTGTCGTCGGCGCGCATGAGGAACTCGCCCACGAGCGCCGCATCGGCGCCCATGCGCGCGATGGTCGTCACGTCGGCGAGGCTCGACACGCCGCTCTCGGCCACGTAGAGCCTGTCATCGGGAATGAGCTCGCGCATGCGCTGCGCGTTCTCGAAGTCAACGCTGAAGTCGCGGAGGTTGCGGTTGTTCACGCCGATGACGCGCGCACCCACGGCCACCGCGCGGCGCAGCTCCTCCTCGTCATAGGCCTCTACCAGCGCAGACATCCCCAAATCATCGCAGAGCTCGATGTAGTCGGCGAGCTGCTCGTCATCCAGCACGCCACAGAGCAAAAGCACGGCCGAAGCGCCTGCGACCTTGGCCTCGAAGATCTGGTAGCTGTCCACCACGAAGTCCTTGCGCATGACGGGCGTGACCAGCTCGCGGGCGATGTCGGCGAGATAGTCGAGACTGCCCATGAACCACTTGGGCTCCGTGAGGCAGCTGATGGCATCAGCGCGGGCCTCCTCGTAGCTGCGCGCGATGGCCAGATGATCAAACTCCGGCGCGATGAGCCCCTTGGAGGGTGACGCGCGCTTGACCTCGCAGATGAAGGAGAGGCCCGCACGCGCGACCGCCTGCTCGAACGGGCGCTCCGTGGAAATGTGGCAGGCGAAGGCGCGGGCGCGCAGCTCCTCACGCGAGAGGCCCTCCTCGGCCTCCCGCACGAGCGCGCGGTTGTGCTCGGCAATCGTCTGCAGGATGTTCTGCCTACCGGTCATTACCTGTTCGACTCCTCAATGTAGTCCTCGAGCTTTGCGGCGGCGGCACCGGAGTCGATGAGCTCGGCGGCCTTCGCGATGCCGTCAGCGAGCGTGTCGGCCTTGCCTGCGATGTAGATGGCCGCGCCCGCGTTCATGAGCACCGCCGTGCGCTTGGCGCCGCGCTCCTCGCCCGCGAGGATGGCGCGCGTGATGGCGGCGTTCTCCTCGGGCGTGCCGCCCACCAGCTCGTCCTTCGTGCAGGTCTCCAGGCCAAACTCCCACGGGCTGATGGTGTACTTGCGGAAGAAGCCGTTGCTGATCTCGCAGACCATCGTGGGGGCCGACGCACTGATCTCGTCCATCTTGTCGTTGCCGTAGACCACCATGCCGCGCTTCACGCCGAGGCTGCTGAGCACCTCAGCCAGCGGCTCCACCAGATAGGCGTCGTACACGCCGAGCACGAAGTACTCCGGCTTGGCGGGGTTGGTGAGCGGCCCCAGGATGTTGAACACGGTGCGGAAGCCCAGCTCGCGGCGGATGGCGCCCACGTACTTCATCGCGGGATGGTACTGCTGCGCGAAGAAGAAGCACATGCCCACCTTGTCGAGCATCTCGCGCGCCTTGTCGGGATCCTGCGCGATGTTGACGCCCAGGGCCTCCTGGCAGTCGGCGGTGCCCGAGAACGAGCTTGCCGCACGGTTGCCGTGCTTGGCGATCTTCACGCCCGCGGCGGCTGCCACGATGGCCGACGTCGTCGAGATGTTGAAGGTGCCCGCGCGGTCGCCGCCCGTGCCCACGATCTCGAGGACTTCCATGCCCGGATGCTCCACGGGCGTGGCGAGCGCACGCATGGCTGCGGCGCAGCCCGCAATCTCGTCTTTGGTCTCGGCCTTGGCGCTCTTGGTGGAGAGCGCGGCCAAGAAGGCGGCGTTCTGCGTGGCCGTGGACTGACCGGTCATGATCTCGCTCATGACGCCGTAGGCCTCGTCGTAGCTCAGGTCTTCCTTGTTGACGATCTTCTCGATGGCTTCCTTGATCATGTCTGTTCCTTCCCACTCATTGCGGGGCAGGCTCGGCATAAATAAAACCCGCCCCAGACGTATGAATCGTCCAAGGGCGGGCCGAAGTAGGCTCGCGGTGCCACCTTGGTTCGTGGGAAACCCACGCACTTTGCGGATGCTTTAGCGCCCAAGATGGTGCTCGATGGGATGCCAACACATCCTGGCACGTAACGTGTGCCAAACGTCGCAGCCTACTAGGAAACCCGTTTGGTGCGCCCTCCGCGGCCCATTCAACGCCCCGCATCTCGTCCTGGCTCACACCGTCCCAGGCTCGCTCTTCGCGCGTATGACATCTACCTTCCGCGTCATCGGTTTGCCGTGCTCTTCAATTAGTTTGGTACTTTACCCGTCTATAACGTTTGCACAAGTCCTGTTCTTCAACATGAAACGTAGTAGTTTGTTACGACTGACCCGCATCTGAAGACAGGACCAACTGAGGGAAGACTGTCAGGGGCCCTATTTGGCCCGCTGTTCGAGCAGCTCGCTTGCCAGCGTGGAACCCAAAATGAGCACCGCTCCCACCATGGCAAGGGGCGTCATCCCCTCATGCAGGATAAGCGCGGAGGTCAGGAGCGCTACGGCAGGATCGATGTAGCCGAAGATCGCCACCTTCTGGGCAGACAGCTGTCCGAGGGACGAGAACCAGAACACGAACGCCAGGCCCGTGTGCACCAAGCAGACGCTGACGAGCAGGATTGCCGAGCGTCCGTCGAGAACAAGCCAGCCCGGATCTCCCGTAACCAACAACTGCGGCACGAGCGTGATGCCGGCCACGCCAAGCTGCACGATGGTCAGCGTATAGGGCTCCACCTCACCCAGGAATTGGTTGAGGATCATCACTGCCGCATAGAACGTCGCCGCCGCAAGCCCGAACCCCACGCCCGCCAGCGTGACGCCTACGGTAGCGCCCGGTTCGAGCACGCCCGACACGAACACGATGCCCACGAGCGCGAGCACGAGACACACGAGGCGCGTGCACGTGAGTCGCTCACGCAGCACGAAGGGTGAGGCAGCAATGACCATGACGGGAGCCATCTCATAGGCAAGCTCTGCCGTGGCAAGCGTGGTCAGCCGGTACGCCTCAAAGAGCAGCGCCCAGTTGAGGCCGATGCATATGCCCGAGGCAATGAGAACGGCCCTCGTGCGCGGCGATTCGGGCAGCGCCAAGCCATGCCCGCGCAGCCGCACCAAGATGAACAAGAAGAGTGCGCCCACGATGCCACGCGATGCCGCAAGAGCCGCGGAGCTGAGCGGGATGAGCCGCACGAAGAGCCCCAGCGTACCGAAGATGACCTCGGCAGCCACCAAACTCAGCGTCGCTTTCCTTTCGTCCCTCTCGTGCATGTCCCTCCCCTCCGGTTCCTATCTCTTAACCACTCCACTCGTCGGAGCGACAAGCCAAATATGACATCCCCAAACGCCTAATTCTTACAATGGGAGAAAGCGTAACCACAGGTTCATGAGGAGAGCCCATGCTCGCACGCGTTATCACCTTGCTGATTGGCTATCTCTGCGGAAGTTTTCTCACGGCTGAGGTCGTTGCCCGCGCATGGGCGGGCACATCCATCTTCGCGCTTGGCGACGGCAATCCGGGCATGGCAAACGTGGGCCATGAGCTGGGACTCAAGGCTGCGCTCATCTGCCTCGTGGGTGACATCCTCAAGACCGTGGCAGCCGTTCTCATAACGGGCGCGCTCTTCCCCGGCATCGGCGTGGCGCATTTTGGCTGGGCAGGCCTCGGAACCACGCTCGGGCACGACTTTCCCTTCTGGCACCAGTTCAAGGGTGGCAAGGGCGTGACCACCATCGCCTCGGCCATCATCCTCATGAATCCGCTTCTGGGCGCCCTCGCGGGCGTGGTGGGCGTTGCGACCATCGTGCTGTCGGGCTACCTCAGCGTGGCCGCCATCGTCGCCATCTGCTTCTATACCATCGCGGCGTATTTCACGCTCCCCTTCGAGTGCGTGATCATATCACTCTGCTTCGTCGCCCTCTCGCTGTACGGCCACGGCTCCAAGCTGCGGGGCATCAAGGACGGCACTACCCACCGTGCGAGCCTGTCAACTAAGTTCTGGGATAGGATACGCGGCAAGAGGTGATGCCGCTCTCGTCGCTCACATGGAAAAAGGGCGTGGACTCGTCGTCCGCGCCCCTTTCAGTTTTGATGGCGTGCCACAGGGTCTGTCTAGCGCTTGGGGAACCACATGATCTGGCCGTAGGGAACCACGCGGAACATCATGATATTGCCGAGCTCAGACTTCTTGAGGGTACCCTTGACTAGGGGAATGACGAGGTTCTCGTCTTCGCTGTCGCACTCGAACACCACCGACGTCGGCTTCTGTCCCTTCACCGTGGTGAAAGTGAAGTGGGGCTCGGGGATGGCCTCAACAATCGCAATCGTCTTGTCTTTGAAACTCGCGTTAACTCCATCAACACTGACCAGCATACACTTCCCCTCTCAATTGACACCAGTTCGCTCCATTAATAGTAATCTCATCATCGGCTAGGGTTAAGCAACCTGCATATTCCCTCGGCATTTGGAGAGCCTCCTTCGGTAGACGCACGCGAGACGCGGACAATCGTAGTGCTGTCAGCGATGAGTGAAGCCGCAATCACGCTGTCTAGGTACGCCGTTGTCGCGCGAAGGCAGCCTAGCTGCAACCGTCACTCCCCGATGGTCCTACGCAGAAAAACAAGCACGAGGCCGACGGCGGCCTGACTGTTGAACCCGTCACGGCCGTGGCAGGCGTTATCGAGCTTGTAGAACTCCACCTGGGCGCCGACCTCACGCAGGCGCTGGTATAGCCGGCAGGCCTGGTCGAAGGCCACCAGCTGGTCACGGCCGCCATGCATCATGAGGACGGGGGGCAACCCCGGGCGCGCGTACGTCACGGGCGAAGCCTGATCGGCCTCATCCTGGTGCTCGAGCACGTTCAGCCGGCCGATAACCATGCCCTCGGGGCTCGCGGGGCCCGTGTGGTCCTGCGAGCTGGGCACGGTGTTCATGTGTTTGAGCGAGGTGGGGCCGTACCAGTCCACGATGGCGGACACGGCCGCAGTCTGCTCGGGGTCATCATCGGCAGAGGGCCAACCGTCGCCCGTGAAGCCCACCATCATCGCGGTGTGGGCACCAGACGAGTCACCCCATACGGCCAGGCGCTCGGGGTCGGCCTGCAGCTCGCCAGCATGGTCGCGCACCCAGCGCACGGCGGTCTTGAAGTCGATTGCCTGGGCAGGGAACGGCGCCACGTCGCTGGGGCGATACTCGGCGCATACGACCACGTAGCCCTGCTCGGCGAGGCGCACGTGGTGCACGTAGTGACCGTACAACCACTGCTTGTGCCATGCCGACCCCTGGCAGAAGACCACGCAGGGCCTCGGGTCGGCGTCGCGGGCCGCGATAGGGTCGTTCGGGCGCGGGACAAGAGCGTAGAGGTGCAGGTCGTAGGATTCGCCGTCCACCTCGCGCGTAGCGTAGATATAGTCACGATGCTCCACGGCAAAGGGCAGGTCATCGGTCAGCTCGATGACCGTGCAGCCCTCGGGGACCTGGGAATCGTGGGTAAAGCCGTGGTGAGCTCTTCACGTGTCATGGACGTCTCCTTCAGCTAAGCGTGGCTCAAACTCGCGGTGGAACTAAATCATGCAGATATGCCTACCGCCCTTGTATGGTTCATGAGGAGCGATAGGCATCGACGGCTGCCTGGGCAGCCGTCGTGATGTTGGCGAGCAGGATCTTGATCTGCTCTGGCGAGGCATGGTCAACGTGAATGCCGGCCGCGCAGGAAACCGCCTCACCTGTTGCCAGACACACGAGGCGCGCGACTGCTGCCGCGGCCTCGGCATCCTTGTGTCCAGGTACGGTGGCGGTCCACACGTCGCAGTGCGAGAGCTGCTCGCCGTGCAGCTTGGGTCCGGGACTCGCGAGCGCATGCCCTCCCACGTGCGGCAGCTCGCCGCCATAGACAAAGCAGGCCAGACCATTGCCGTCAGTTGAGCGCAGTTCGCATGTGACGCTAAACCGCCCCTCCCCTGCCGACGCGGAAAACGTCTTCATGCTTGGTCATCCTCCCACGGGTGAAAACGGTCGTACTCCAGACCGAACTGCATCAAGATCTTGCCCACCACATGGTCGACCTGGTCCATCGTGGTCTCACAGCCATTGTAGAACGTGAGCACGGGAGGCATGATCACATAGCCGTCCTCGCACGCCTGCAGCATGTTGCGGCAGTGTGCGCGGTTCATGGGCATCTCTCGGGGCACGAGGACCACCTTGCGCCCTTCCTTGGCGCAGACGTCGGCAGCGCGCACGAGCAGGTCATCGTCGTAGGCGTTGGCGATGGCCGACA
>CACYAX010000022.1:0-15138 GCA_902772435.1 uncultured Coriobacteriaceae bacterium
CCTCGAAGACGCCGAAGTTGAGCTCTTTCAGGCCCTTCATGCGCTCATAGGGCAGGGGTGCGCCGAAGGCAGCCTCGGTGGCGAGCTCGAGCGTGTCGCAGCAGCGCTCCGAGGTGGACGAATAGGCGTGGTCGAAGCACAGGCCGCGGCGGGCAAACTCGCGGCCCGCGAGCTTCGCCTGCTCGATGCCGCGCGCGGTGAGCGGGGAGTCGCACCATCCCTGCGTCTTGTTCTGCACGTTGAAGAGCGTCTCGGCGTGGCGCATGAGATAGATGGTGGTGGACATGGGGCCTCCTCGTCTGTGACGTCACACCCCCCATTGTAGGCGAAGCGCTTGCTGTCCGCGCACCCTTGGGCAAACATAGGAAATTGTCGTAATTCATGGTGTGTCTCTGCAGGGGGAGGCCGGCGGGGCTCTGCCCGGTTCTTGTCCGTGGGCTCCGCTACAATGGAGCGCATGGAAACCTTATTCACAAGCGTGGAACGCTACAAGCGCAAGGCGAACGCGCCGCTCGCCGTACGGATGCGGCCCCAGACGCTCGATGGCTTCGTGGGGCAGGAGCAGGCCGTGGGGGAGGGGTCGTGGCTGCGCCGCGCCATCGAGCGCGACGCGCTCTCGTCGATCATCCTCTATGGGCCCGCGGGCACGGGCAAGACCACGCTCGCACGCATC
This sequence comes from uncultured Coriobacteriaceae bacterium, assembly GCA_902772435.1. Taxonomy (GTDB): domain Bacteria; phylum Actinomycetota; class Coriobacteriia; order Coriobacteriales; family Atopobiaceae; genus UBA1367. The sequence continues at coordinate 674 of CACYAX010000022.1, forward strand.
ATCGCCAACACCACGCATGCCGAGTTCGTCGAGGTGTCCGCGGTCACGGGCACGGTCAAGGACCTGCGCCGCGAGACCGAGGCGGCCGAGAGCCGCCTGCTCATGAGCGGCAAGCGCACCATCCTGTTCGTGGACGAGATCCACCGCTTCAACCGCTCGCAGCAGGACGCCCTGCTCCATGCGGTGGAGGACCGCACGGTGGTGCTCATCGGCGCGACGACGGAGAACCCCTTCTTCGAGGTCAACTCGGCCCTCATCAGCCGTTCGCGCGTGATCGAGCTCACGCACCTGGACGACGAGGCCATCCGGGAGCTGGTGACCCGTGCCGTGGCCGACGCGGACGGCCTCGGTGGTGCCTTCACGCTGGCCGATGACGCCCTGGCAGAGATCGTCATGCTGGCGGGTGGCGACGGCCGCTCCGCCCTCACCTCGCTCGAGCTGGCAAGCCAGATGGCCCTGCCCGATGCCGGTGAGCCCGACCCCACGCCCGACAACCCGCGCGAGATCACGCTCGAGCACGTGCGCGAGGCCAACCCGCGCCGTGGCCTCACCTACGACAAGTCGGGCGACATGCACTACGACATCATCTCCGCCTTCATCAAGTCGATGCGGGGCAGCGATCCCGACGCCGCCGTCTACTGGCTCGCGCGCATGATCGATGCGGGCGAGGACCCCAAGTTCATCGCCCGGCGCATCTTCATCCTCGCCTCGGAGGACATCGGCAACGCCGACCCGCAGGCGATCCTCGTGGCGGAGGCGGCGTTCAAGGCCGCCGAGGTCATCGGCTATCCCGAGTGCGCCATCAACCTCGCCCAGGCAGCCACCTACATGGCCCTCGCGTCCAAGAGCAACGCGAGCTACATGGCGCTCAACCGCGCCCGCGAGGAGGTGCGCAGCGGCCCCGCACGCGAGGTGCCCAACCACCTGCGCGACCGCCACCGCCCCGGCTCGGACGCCTATGGCCCCTACCTTTACCCGCACGACTATCCCGTGGGCTGGGTCGAGCAGCGCTATCTGCCCGAGGGACTCGAGCACGGCGCGTTTTACCACGGCGCGCAGCGGGGTTGGGAGCTCTGGCGCGAAGAGGCGTCGGGTCGCGACCGCTCGGACGAGTAGGCATGCACCCTGCAGTACCTGTCAGATGCGTTTTCCGCACGGAACGGGTAGAATATTTCGCATCTACGGCTTTTGCCGCCGCTTTGCCATCTTTCGGGATAAGGACCTCGCCATGTCATTTGAACCCACGCCTCTGAACATCCTCCTGCTTGGCCTCATCGTGGCCGCCATCTGGGCCGTCGTGGAGCTTGCGCTCACCATCCGCAAGGCCCGCACCACGCTTGGCGAGGTCGCGCAGTCCGCCAACGACACCATCGGCCAGGTCCAGCCCATCATCGGCAAGGTGGACGGCGCCATGGACGAGCTGCAGCCCTCCCTCAAGGAGGTCCAGCCGCTGCTCGAGCGCGTCGGCACCACGCTCGATTCCGCCAATGCCTCGCTGGGGCACGTGAACGGCATCCTGGGCGACGTCTCCCACGTCTCTGACGGCGTCGCTTCGGTCACGGGCACCGTCAAGAACGTCGCCGGCACGGCGGTCACGGGCGTCGCGACGGTCGTCAACAAGATCGCGGGCCGCAGCAATCCCGAGCCCGCGCCTGCGCAGCTTTCGGCTGCCGAGCAGTTCGGCCTCGACCAGGACGCGGCTCCCGCCGATTCTGGCTACGTCAGCTACGTGACCATCCCTGCCGAGGCTCCCGCCGAGCCCGCTGCCGAAGAGTCCGCCGAGTAGGGGGCCCTCATGCAGCACATTTCTCTGAGCGTCCCCGCTGAGGCCGCCTTCGCGCGCACCGTGCGCATGGTGGCGGCCAACCTCGCGGTCGTGCAGGAGCTTGACGTCGACACGGTCGAGGACGTGCGCATGGTTGCCGAGGAGGGCTTCATCTACGCATGCGCCACCAAGCCCGCTGCCTGCGAGGTCTCCTTCGACCTCCACGATGACGAGATGCGCATCGCCTTCTCCCTCGGCGACGCCGATCTCGACGAGGCAGACGACGGGGCGGACCTCGACCTCGTGGAGCTGCTGCTCTCGTCCGTCTGTGATGAGTTCTACGTTTCGGACGACGGCGGCGAGCTCTGCCTCGCCAAGAAGGTAGGTGCGCATGCCGAGTGAGGTAGACGCCGCCACCGACGTCAGTCGTGAGGAGGCGGCCGCCGAGCGCAGGCAGCGCAGGCTCGAGGCACGGCGCGGCCGTGGCAAGTTGGCCTGGGACAAAGACCGCACGCGCGAACTCTTCCGCCGCTACAAGGAAGAGGGCGACGCGGAGGCCCGCGACCAGCTGATCGAGAGCCATCTCAACCTCGTGCGCTTCCTGGCTTCCAAATTCAAGAACCGCGGCGAGCCCATGGAGGACCTCATCCAGGTGGGTTCGCTGGGGCTCATCAAGGCCATCGACCGCTTCGACCCGTCGCGTGGCCTCGAGTTCACGACTTTCGCGACGCCCACCATCATGGGCGAGATCAAGCGGCACTTCCGTGACAAGGGCTGGTCGGTCCGCGTGCCGCGCCGCCTGCAGGAGCTCTCCGCCAAGGTCACCCAGGCGACGGAGGACCTCACGCGCGAGCTCAACCGCACCCCGACCGTGGCCGAGATCTCCGAGAGCCTCGATGCCTCCATTGACGAGGTGCTCGAGGCCATGGAGTCGTCGAGCGCCTACAGCTCCGTGCCCCTCGAGGGTGGCGGCATGGGCGAGGACGACGCCCCCTCGGTCATCGACCGCTTCGCCACGGAGGACGCCGAGCTCGCCGGCACCGATGACCGCATCGTGATCGCCGACGCCATCGCCGACTTCACGCCGCGCGAGCAGGAGGCCATCCGCATGCGCTTCGTGGACGGCATGACGCAGGTCGAGATCGCCGAGAAGCTGGGCATCTCGCAGGTGCAGGTGTCCCGCCTGCTGCGCAAGGCCCTGAAGGCCATCCAGGGCAAGATCGATCCCGACGGCCAGATGGGCTAGCGGCTTGGACAAGAACAGTTACGGGGCGAGGGTTTCCTCGCCCCGTTTTTGTGTTGGGATGCGGTGCATGGCAGCGTGCTGCGCACGGCGGCTTTCGGCATGCTGTGATAACAACGGGGAGAGCGCCCATTATGGCCGTGACGTGCGCCCATCCTGCTACAATAGGCAAGTTGTGGATTGACCGCACCCATGCAAAAGCAATGCAAGGAGAGATATGAGCGCTGATTACAAGACCATGACCACGGCCCAGATCCGTGATGACTTCCTGAAGTTCTTCGAGGAGAAGGGCTGCAAGCTCTATCCGTCCTCGTCGTTGGTGCCCGACGACCCGTCGCTGCTGCTCACCAACGCCGGCATGAACCAGTTCAAGGAGTACTACCAGGGCATCAAGACCATGCCCGAGATCGGCGCGTGCTCCTGCCAGAAGTGCCTGCGCACCAACGACATCGACAACATCGGCGACTCCCGCCACCTCTCCTTCTTCGAGATGCTCGGCAACTTCTCCTTCGGTGGCTACTCCAAGGCCGACGCCATCGCGTGGGCCTGGGAGTTCATCACCGGTGAGGACCACCTCGGCCTGCCCACCGACCGCCTCTACATGACGGTCTTCGAGGACGACGACGAGGCCATCGAGCTCTGGCACTCCCACGGCGTGGACTACAGCCACATCAGCCGCCTCGGTGCTGACGACAACTTCTGGGCCGCCGGCCCCACCGGCCCCTGCGGTCCCTGCTCCGAGATCTACTTCGACCAGGGTCCGGAGTTCGAGGGCGAGGCCCCCGGCGATGACGGCGACCGCTTCCTCGAGTTCTGGAACCTCGTCTTCACGCAGTATGACCGCCAGGAGGACGGCTCCATGCCCGACCTCCCGCACCGCAACATCGACACCGGCATGGGCCTCGAGCGCATTGCCGCCATCATGCAGCACAAGGGCACCAACTATGACGGCGACGTGCTCACGAGCCTCATCGGCGTGGGCGCGAGCCTCTCGGGCCGCACCTACGGCGAGGACGCCAAGGCCGACCGCTCCATGCGCATCGTGGCTGACCACAGCCGCGCCGTGACCTTCATGATTGGCGACGGCATCCTGCCCTCCAACGAGGGCCGCGGTTACGTGCTGCGCCGCCTGCTCCGTCGCGCCGTGTACCACGGCCGCCTGCTGGGCATCGAGGGCCTCTTCCTCTCCACCTACTCCGAGGAAGTCATGCGCCTCATGGCCGACGTCTACCCCGAGCTCACCGAGAACAAGGCCCTCATCCTGCGTCTGCTCACGGCCGAGGAGGAGCGCTTCAACGCCACGCTCGACGCGGGCGAGGCCAAGCTCGAGGCCGCCCTGGTCGAGCTCGGTGCCGACGACGCCCTTTCCGGCGAGGTCGCCTTCATGCTCCACGACACCTATGGGTTCCCCATCGACCTCACGCGCGAGATCTGCGAGAACGCCGGCCACGAGATTGACATGGACGCCTTTGACCGCTGCATGGCCCACCAGCGCGAGATGGGCCAGGCCCAGGCCAACCGCGACGCCTGGGGCAACTTCAACGACGTGTGGGTGGCCCTTTCCGACCGCCTGGACGACACGGAGTTCACCGGCTACGAGGACGACGCGCTTGACGAGGCGCGCGTGCTCGCGCTCGTGGTGGACGGCACCGAGGTCGAGCGCGCCGCGCTCGGAACCAAGGTCGAGGTCGTGCTCGATCGCACCCCGTTCTACGCCGAGATGGGCGGCCAGGTGGGTGACACCGGCAAGCTCGTGGCCGAGGGCCTCTCCGTGCGCGTGACCGACACCAAGAACCACAACGGCATCTCCGCGCACCTCGCCGAGGTCATGGCGGGCGAGATCGCGGTGGGCGATACCGTCGCCGCCGTGGTCGACCATGGCCGCCGCGAGCTCATCCGCCGCAACCATACCGCGACCCACCTGCTCGACTCCGCCCTCAAGATCGTGCTCGGCGAGCACGTCAAGCAGGCCGGCTCGCTCGTCGCACCCGACCGCCTGCGCTTCGACTTCACGCACTTCGAGGCCCTGACCAAGGATGACCTCGAGCGCATCGAGGGCCTGGTCAACGCCCAGATCTTCGCCGCAGAGCCCATCGTCACCCGCGTCTGCGGCATCGACGAGGCCCGCGAGCTCGGTGCCATCGCCCTGTTCGGCGAGAAGTACGGCGACGTGGTCCGCGTGGTCTCCACCACCTCCGACCCCAACCCGTTCTCCATCGAGTTCTGCGGCGGCACCCACGTGCGCAACACTGCCGAGATCGGCTTCTTCAAGATCCTCTCCGAGGGCTCCGTGGGCTCCAACGCCCGCCGCATCGAGGCCGTCACCTCCGTGGGCGCCATCCACTACGTCGACGAGCGCCTCGCCATGGTCGACGAGGTCGCCGCTTCGCTCAAGTGCCGCCCGTCCGACCTGCCCACCCGCGTCGCGGCCCTGGTCGCCGAGAAGAACGAGGCCGAGCGCAAGCTCAAGGCTGCCGTGACCGGCGGCTCCTCCAACAAGGTCGCCGACGCCGTGGCCTCCGCCATCGACATGGGTGGCTACCAGCTCGTGGTCTCGCGCCTCGACGGCGTCGACGGCAAGGAGATCAGGAGCGCCTGGGACTCCGTGCGCGACCGCCTCGGCGACGCCTGCGCCTGCGTGCTCGCCTCCGCCACGCCTGACGGCAAGGTCGCGCTCCTGGCGGCCGGCACCGACGCCGCCATCGCCGCGGGCTTCAAGGCCGGCGACATCATCAAGAACGTCGCCTCCCTTGTGGGTGGCCGTGGCGGCGGCAAGCCGAGCATGGCCCAGGCCGGCGGCTCCGACGTCTCGGGCATCGACGCCGCGCTCCAGGCCGCGCGCGAGCGCCTCGGTGCCTAGGCATCGGTGAGGGCCCTCGCGCTCGACATAGGGGAGGTCCGTATCGGCATCGCCGCAAGCGACTTCACGGGCAGCATCGCCATGCCCGTGAAGGTCTTGCCTGCTGCCGAGGTGCTCGGCATGGCCAAGAGCTTCAGGCGCATCCTCGAGGACCACGAGCCTGACGTCCTCGTCTGTGGTCGCCCCAAGACCATGGCGGGGGAGGACGGCCCGCAGGCCCAGCGCATCATGGAGCAGGCCGCCCAAATCGCTCAGGCCTGCGCACTTCCTCTGGAGTTTGCTGACGAACGCCTGTCATCGGCTGAGGCTAAGCGTATCCTGAGAGCACAAGGCCTGTCCGAGAAGGAGATGCGCGGCAAGATCGACATGGTGGCCGCGTCCCTCTTCTTGCAGTCCTGGTTGGATGCCAGGCAGGGATAAAGGAAAAGTGATGGCTGATTCTAGCAACGCCCCCAAGCACAGCGCGGATTATGTCGGCTCTGCACAGGGCGGCGTCTCCGACTATGACGAGCTCTCGGTCCCGAGCCTCGACTCAATCCCCAGCCCGGTAGACCCTCCCGCACAGGAAGTGTCCTACGCGGCTGCCGAGCAGCCGGTCGCGGCGCCCGCTTCTGCGCCCGCAACGGATACCCGTCGCGTGAGGCGCCAGGTCGAGACGCCGGGCGTGCTCCGCGTGGACGGCCCCTCGTCGGGCGCCGTCATGCCCTCCAACCGTGTGTCGCGCCGCACGGCCGAGGCCACGCGCCGCGCGGCCAAGCAGGTCGGTCGCTATGACAGCCGCGTCCGCGAGCACCACAGCATTCCCATCGTCGCGTTCGTGCTGGTCGCACTCCTCATCTTCGGCGGGGCGGCCTTCTTCTCGCGCCGCCTGTTCGTGCCGGAGGACAGCGGCACGACCATCCAGCCGGGTCTCGAGGTCAACATCACGATTCCCGAGGGTGCCGGCGGTTCCGAGATCGCCCAGATCCTGCTCGACAACGGCGTCATCACCGACTCGGCGGAGTTCTTCCGCGAGGTCAAGAGCCAAGAGGCCGAGATGACGCTCAAGAGTGGTTCGTACAGCTTCATCACGGGCGCCAACACGCGCGAGGTCGTCAAGCAGCTGGTGAGCGGCCCCAACTCCACGCTCGACGTGGTGACCATCCCCGAGGGCTACACCGTCCGCCAGATCGCCGACGTCTATGCCGACAAGCTGGGCATCGACGCCGAGGAGTTCATGGCGCGCGCCACGGCGTCCAACTACATGAACGACTACCCGTTCCTGAGCAATGCCGCCAACGATTCCCTTGAGGGCTTCCTCTTCCCCAAGACCTACGACTTCGGCGGCAAGGACAAGAGCATCGACGCCATCATCCGCACCATGCTCAGCCAGTACCAGGCCGAGATGGCCCAGTTCGACTTCGACGCCTGCATTGCGAAGGTCAACGAGATGTACGGCGTCGAGCTGGACGAATACCAGATCGTGACCCTCGCCTCGATCATCGAGAAGGAGGCGACCGACGACGAGGGCGAGCGCGCCAACGTGGCGTCCGTCTTCTACAACCGCCTCGCCTCGTGGATGCCGCTCCAGAGTGACGCGACCGTCGGCTACGTCCTCGACCACGACGTGACGGCGGAGGACCTCGAGCTTGACAGCGAGTACAACACCTACCTGAACTACGGTCTCACGCCCACGCCCATCTGCAACCCGGGCTACGAGTCCCTCAAGGCCGCCCTCGAGCCGGCAGACACCGACTACTACTACTTCTACCTGTACGAGGGTGATTATTCGCTGCACGTGTTCTCCGAGACCTACGAGGAGCACCTCGAGGCGATTTCCAAGGCCGAGTCCGCGGCGAACGGCGAGTAGTCATGAGCGTCTTCAGGCCCTGGCGCTGCGTGAGGTCAGTCGACCTCATCCCGGTGGAAGCGCTCGTGCGGACAGGCGTGCGCTGCCTGCTCATCGACCGCGACAACACCTGCGTCCCGCGCGACGCGACCGAGGCGCCGCCGGAGATCGCGGCATGGCTCGACCGCGTGCGTGCGGCGGGCATCGCCACCTGCGTCGTGTCCAACAACTTCCACTCCAAGGACGTGGAGCGCTCCGCCCGCGAGCTTGGCTGCGAAGTGGTACATCACGCCATGAAGCCCGTGCCGTTCGCCGTGTGGTTCGCCATGCGCAAGTACGGCGTGAGCGCGGCACAGACCGTGCTCGTCGGTGACCAGCGCTTCACTGACGTGATCGCCGGCAACCTGGCGCGCGTACGCACGATCCTGGTGGACCCCCAGTCCGAGAAGGACCTCTGGTACACGATCATCTTCCGCAAGGTCGAGCGCCGCGTCTTCGGCGAGCGCGACCACGACATGCGCATATAGCGCGGGGCACACCGCCCGTTTTCACGCCGGCCTCGGGCATCCGCCCGGGGCCGGCGTTTTGCCCGCACGGCTTTCCCGTGGCAACCTCGTGCATCTCGCCGAGGCGGGGTCCGTCTCTGATAGAATCTAGCTCGTAAAACGATTCTGACGGAGATTTTGATGCATAAGACGGACGGGTACGTCGTCCACGAAGGATGTGACCACATCTTCTTCGTGGGCTTTCTCGGCGCGGGCAAGTCGACGCTCGCGCGCAATCTGGGGCAGCTGTTCCACCGGAGCTACGTGGACACCGACCGCATGGCCGAACGGCTGGCCTGCAAGAGTGTCTGCGACATATTCGAGCAGGACGGCGAAGAGGCGTTTCGCGAGGTCGAGCTGCGCGTGCTCGCGCGGCTCAAGCAGCGCAAGTCCCTCCTCGTGAGCTGCGGCGGCGGCATCATCGAGCTTCCCGAGAGCTGTGCGCTCATGCACGAGATGGGCTCGGTGGTCTTCCTTGACGGCGACCTCGACGACTCGCTGCGCCAGATACAGCATCCCGAGAAGCGTCCCGACCTGGGCACGGTCGAGGAGGCCGCCGAACTGTATGAGCATCGCCGTCCGCTCTACGAGCGTGCGGCAGACTATGTGATCGACATCCGTGGCAAAACGTTTGAGCAGGTGGCGGCTGAGGCAGGCAACCTGCTCTGGGAGGAGGGGCTGCTATGACGGCAGAGGCACCTCAGGTCAAGCGCCAGTGGGTCGCGCTTCCCGGCTCTTCGTGTGACATCCGCGTCGGGGCGGGCGCCATCCAGGTGATGAGCAAGGTCATGCGCGTCTCGTCGTCGGCGGGTTCGCGTCGCTGTGCCTTCGTTTGCGAGGAGGGGGCACCCGAGGAGGTGGCGGCCGAGATCACGCGCCAGCTCACCGACGCGGGCTTCGTGGTGAGCCGCTCCGGCATGCCCGCAGGTCCCAAGGCCCGCACGCTGGCCACGGTCGAGGCGCTCTGCGACACCTTGGGCAGCGCGAAGATCACCGCCGATGACATGGTGTGCGTGCTCGGCGGGCTCGACGCCCTCTCCGCCGCCTCGTTCGTCACGTCGTCCTGGTGTGGCGGGACCCAGCTCGTACAGGTGCCCACCGACCTCGCGGCCTGTGTCGAGGCCTCCAATTCCCCGCGCGGCATCGACGTGGCGGGGAGCAGCGAGATGCTGGCGACCCGTCCCGCCGCGAAGTACATGTTCTGCGACGCGGACGTCATCGACCTCGATCCCCAGCTGGCGAGCTCGCTGTACGCGCGCGCCGTCATGGCGACGTCTGCGCTCATCGAGTCTGAGGCTGCCGTCGAGCGGCTCTGGGACCGCGCGGAGCTGCTGGCCGAGGGCGACCCCGTGACCGTCTGCGAGCAGCTGGCCGATACGGTCAAGAGCCGCGGCAAGGTCATCTCGTCCACCTCCATCGCCGTGCGCCAGTCCCTGACCTTCGGTACCACGTTCCTGCGCGGCATGCGCGACCTGATCGCGCCGGAGGTGCCCGACGGGCTCATCATCGCTGAGGGCGTGCGCTTCCAGTCGCGCATCGCCTGTGGCCTCGAGTTCCTCAAGGTCGACGACGTGCTCACGTCCGATGAGCTGCTCGACCTGCTCGCGCTCGATCCCATCACCTGCGACGTCGATCCCCAGGCCATGGTCGATGCCCTCAAGGCGGCATGCTTCGCCCGCTCGAGCCGCTTCCTGCTCGAGCTGCCGCGCGCCACGGGGCGCGTGCGCTCCTCGGCGGTGGAGGACGAGCTGCTCCTCGAGCACGCCACGGCTTGGTGTGCGTCCCGCAGGCCCGCATAGCCCCAGCCCTTCCGGCATTGTGGCGGGGACGAGACGGTGTCGCATCCGTCCCGTTCCCGTGTTCGTCTGTCGCGGCCATCGTGTGCCTGCACTGCTACAATCCATGTGCATCACACGACGAGAAAGGAACGTATATGTCTGACGCTGCTGCCTGCGCGGGCCGTGTCGCACGCCTGCGCGCACTCATGGAGGAGCGCGGCTATGATGCCGTGATCCTGCGCAACAATCCCGACCTGCGCTGGCTCACGGGTGCCGAGCGCACCTTCGACGACGAGACCGCCCATACCGCCTTCGTCACGTCCGAGGGCCTCTGGCTGCACACCGATTCGCGCTACTACAACACCTTCTGCGAGCGCCTTGGTTCCGACACCGCCTGGGTCCTCGACCAGGAACCCATCGCTGCCACCGCGTGGGCTGCGGCGCGCGTGCTGGCAGCGCGCGCACGGGTAGTCGCCATCGAGGACACCGTTGACCTCGCGTTCTATGATGAGTTCCAAACGGAGCTCGGGGCGGTGTCCGTGGCACCCGCGCTGCCGCGCCTGCATGCCGACATCCAGAAGCTCCGCATGGTCAAGGACGCGGAGGAGCTCGAGCTGCTCCGCGAGGCGCAGCGCATCACCGACGAGGCCTTCGAGTACATCTGCACCTACATCAAGCCGGGGCTGACCGAGCAGCAGATCAGGGCGGAGCTGGAGAACTACATGCTCAGCCATGGCGCGGATGGCCTGTCCTTCGGCACCATCATCGCCGCCGGTCCCAACGGCGCGAACCCGCACGCCCAGCCTGGCCCCTACGTGGTGCAGGAAGGTGACATGATCGTCATGGACTACGGCGCGCTGTACCACGACTACCACGCCGACATGACCCGCACGGTCTGCGTGGGCGAGCCGAGCGCCAAGCAGCGCGTGGTCTACGACATCGTCCGCCGTGCCCATGAGGAGTGTGCCGCCCTGGTGCGGCCCGGCATCATCGGCAAGGACGTGCACCTGCACTCCAAGAAGGTCATCGCCGATGCGGGTTATGGGGAGTTCTACGGCCATGGCCTGGGCCATGGCGTGGGGATCGAGATCCATGAGCTGCCGGGCTTCGGCATGCGCTGGGACAAGCCCGTGCCGGCGGGCTCGGTCGTGACGGTCGAGCCGGGCATCTACCTGCCAGGAGAGTTCGGCATCCGCCTCGAGGACTGCGGCGTGGTCACGGAGGAAGGCTACCAGCCCTTCACGCAGTCCCCGCACGAGCTGCGCGTCATCGCGGTGTAGCGGCAAGCTGGCACCTCATACCCCAGAGCCTTTGTCGGGCGGCGGTTGTCCTGTTGGCAGCCGCCGCCCTTATTCTGAGACAGGTCGAGCCACGCTCCGTATACTTAGGCGACACAAGCAACTGAGCGGCCCCACACACGAGGAAAGGCTCGGAGCCTTTCAGGGCCGAGAAAGAGCTGGAGGATATCATGGCTGATATGACCGTTACCGAGTTTGCCGAGAAGTTCGTCAACGACAAGGACTACATGCTTGAGGTCGTTGCCGCCGTTCCTGACGAGATGATCGAAGAGGCCAGCGCGAAGGGCGAGGGCGAGCCCGAAGCGGGTGACAACCCTGAAAAGGACAGCGTCCCGTTTATCGGATACATCGTGGCTGCCTCCGAGGTCATGGGCTACAACTTCGGGTTTGACGAGCTCGACGCCGCAATTGATGCCGCGATGGACAAGCACAACGCCCTCTACAAGATCCGCTTCGGCTGGCGCCTCATCAAGGCCTTTGCCGCCAAGGGCAAGAAGGCATAACGCGCAAGCTTCCCTACGCGCGACCCCGACAACCACAGCTATTCACGACGCCGCAGGTGACCTCTCCCGTCACCTGCGGCGTTGTCTTTGAACGATGACATGCCCGCCCAAGTGTTATGCTACTAACGTCTGTCTATAGTATGCCTGGCGGTGCCAGACAAGCAGCACGATGAGGGTTCCAAGGGCGTGTCTAGCCGCTCTTGGCGCCTGTCAGAAGAGAGGGGAGGGGTCTCCTATGGCCAACGCCCAAGCGCCGGCCGCGAAGGGCAAAGCTGCGAACAGCCTGCGCAGTCCCGAGGACCTCGACAACTACATCCAGGTGATGAGTCCCGTCGTCTGGGCCACGCTGGGCATCTGCCTCGCGTTGGTCGCGGCACTTCTCGCGTGGGGAATCTTCGGGACCGTCTCAACCGAGATCACCGCATCGGTCGTGTTCGAAAAGGATTCCAAGCAGTTATTCTGCTTTGTGACGAAGGACGATTCCGAGCGCATCAGTGTAGGTGACACAGTCTACATTGAGGGCGTGCCGCTCGAGGTCGGCGAGATCTCGCATCAGCCCACCACCTCCGAGCTCGACCAGGAGTTCCTGAAGACCCTGATCGGCTCTGACTACCTGAAGGAGGAGCTCCTCAAAAACGAGTCCCTGTATTTCGTGGAGATCGTGCGCCCAGGATACGGCGCAAAGTACCAAGAGGCGGTTGATCTGCTCATGTCGACTGCAGAGCTGAAGGCGAATTCTGAGATAAGCGAGGAGGAAGCCAAGGCCGAAACGGATGCCGCCGTCAACACGCTCCTTGATGCCGTTGACTTTTCCGCCTACACGTTTACGGAGAATCGCATCCTCGAGGCGACCTTCGTCACGGAGCGCGTCGCACCCATCCAACTCATCTTTGGGCAGTGAGGCCGGCCATGGCAGAACAGAACCGATCGATTTTCAACGAGAAGGCTACGGAGAAGCTCTGCAGCGTCGACAACCTCGACAAATACGTTCGCGTTCCCAATCCGAGCGGGTGGGCTGTGATCGGCGCGACCGTGGCCCTGGTCCTGGGCCTTCTCGCATGGGGCGTATTCGGTGCGGTGAGCACGAACGTGAACGCGTGGGGTGTGGTGGTTTCCGATAAGGACAGCGGCGGCTTGGTCATCGAGTGCTTCCTTGCGCCAAATCTGGCCTCCGAGGTACGTGCGGGCGATCTGGCAAGCATCGCGGGAATCCCCACCAGCGTTAAGGAAATCTCGGAGATCCCCCTGTCTAAGGAAGAGGTCAAGGAGATAGTCGTCGATAGCTACATTTACGAGAGGGTTGCCACGCAGAGCTGGTCGTTCAAGGTCTCGCTTGATACCAGTACCCTGGACGAAGACGAGTTCTACAAGGGCACTGCCTATGAAGTGATCATCTCCACCGAGCGGGTCTCGCCCCTGCAGGCCGCTCTGGGCAGATAGGAATGGCCATGACGAAAGGAATCGCGAAGGTCCCTCAGGTCATGCAGATGGAGGCGCTCGAGTGCGGAGCCGCCTGCCTCACGATGATCCTGGCCTATTACGGTCGCTGGGTGCCCCTCGAGCAGGTCCGCGCCGAATGTGGCGTGTCGCGTGACGGCAGCAAGGCCGTGAACATCCTCAAGGCGGCGCGCCGCTATGGCCTCAAGGCAAAGGGCATGACGTATGGTGCGAACTCCCTCAGGAGCAAGGGGTCCATGCCGTGCATCCTGTTCTGGAACTTCAATCACTTCGTGGTGCTCACGGGCTTCAAGGGCAAGTACGCCTACCTGAACGACCCTGCCCGCGGCCAGGTCAAGGTGTCCATGGACGAGTTCGAGTCGTCGTTCACGGGCGTCGTGCTGACCTTCGAGAAGACCAACGACTTCGTGCCGGGCGGGGAGCCGCCCTCGCCGCTCAAGGCCATCAAGGAGCGGCTCAGCAACATGAAGGGTCCCATCGCCTTCGTCATGATCACGGCCGCCATCACGTCGCTGCTCGGCGTCGTCTCCACGTCGCTCTCGCGCGTCTTCGTCGACCACGTGCTCTCGGGCGACAACCCCGACTGGCTCATGCCGATCGTCTCGATCCTGTTCGTGGTGGCCCTCATCATCGCCGTGGTCTCGGTGCTCAATGCCATCTACCTGGCGCGCATCCAGGGAAAGATTGCCGTCGTCTCGTCGTCGACGTTCATGCGCCACCTGCTCCACCTCCCTGTCGACTTCTACTCACAGCGCATGGTCGGCGACCTGCAACAGCGCCAGTCGGCGAACGAGACCATCGCCTACACCCTCATCGGCCAGCTCGCCCCGGTCGTCATCAACGTGGTCATGCTGGTGCTCTACCTCGTGTTCATGCTGCGCTACAGCCTCGTGCTGACGGCGGTGGGCGTCGCCACGGTGGTCCTCAACGCGATGGTGGCGCGCTACACGTCCAAGAAGCGCGTGAACATCGCGCGCTCGCTGATGATGGATGCCGGCAAGCTCTACGCGACCACCGTGGGCGGCATCGAGATGGTCGAGACCATCAAGTCGGCGGGTGCCGAGAACGGCTATTTCCAGCGGTGGAGTGGCTACCAGGCGAACGTGAGCGACGGCCTGGCACGCATGAACACCATCAACGAGTACCTGGGCTCCATCCCGCTCATCCTCACGCAGCTGGGCAACATC
>CACYAX010000022.1:15147-16204 GCA_902772435.1 uncultured Coriobacteriaceae bacterium
CGCGGCGTTCATGCTGCCCGTCTCGCAGTTCATCAGCTTGGGACAGACCGTACAGGAGACACAGACCCAGATCGAGCGTGTCGACGACGTCATGCGCTACGAGGTCGACGTGCCCGAGGAGGAGGAGCCGACCGTGGGCGACTTCGACCGCGAGAAGCTCAGCGGCTCTGTTGACCTCGAGGACGTGACCTTCGGCTACTCGCCACTCGAGCGCCCGCTCATCGAGAATTTCGACCTGCACCTCAAGCCGGGGCAGTGGGTCGCGCTCGTGGGCTCCTCGGGCTGCGGCAAGTCGACCATCGCCAAGCTGGTGAGCGGCCTGTACAAGCCGTGGAGCGGCACGGTCAGCTTCGACGGCGTGCTGGCCGACGAGATCCCGCGCGCGGTCCTGCGCGGCTCGCTGGCCGTCGTCGACCAGGAGATCGTGACCTTCGATGACACCGTCTCGAACAACGTGAAGCTCTGGGACCAGTCGATCGAGGACTACGAGGTCATCATGGCCTGCCGCGACGCCGACATCCATTCGGTGATCGCCGAGCGCGACGGCGGCTATTCGAGCATGATCCTGCCGGGAGGCAGGAACTATTCCGGCGGCCAGCTGCAGCGCCTTGAGATCGCGCGCGTGCTTGCCCAGGACCCCACCATCATCATCCTCGACGAGGCGACGAGCGCTCTTGACGCCCAGACCGAAGAGGCCGTCATCCGCCACATCCGCGACCGCGAGATCACCTGCATCGTGGTGGCACACCGCCTGTCCACCATCCGTGATTGCGACGAGATCATCGTGCTCGACAGCGGCAAGGTCGTCGAGCGCGGCACGCACGACGAGCTCCTCGCGCAGGACGGCTATTACGCGACGCTCGTGAGGAGTGATTAGCATGAACTGGCTTGAGTCCCAGATCGATACCCGGGCCAGGCTCGATGCGGAGCTCACCGAGCGCGCGTATGCCGAGCTGGCCCGAAGCGTGGGCGGGTCGCAGAACGCGCCGCGCTTCCACCCGGACGACCTCGAGCAGCAGCTGACCGGGCGCGTCCACGCGGAGATCGGGATCCCGAC
>CACYAX010000023.1 GCA_902772435.1 uncultured Coriobacteriaceae bacterium
ACAAAGAACCGACGGATGTCTGCACCAACTGGCACAAAGGACCGACGGATGTATGCTCCAGCCGTGGACAAAAGGGAGTATCCCCAACGTCCACTGGCACAAAGGACCGACGGATGTTTGCACCAAACAGTATAAGAAGGGCCCTGGGACGTAGCTCCCAGGGCCCTCGTGTTTGAGGCGTGTGACGCGTGCCTAGACCCGCGGGTGCCCGCAGCCACCGCAGAACTTGCCGGTGTTGGTGGTGCCGCAGTCAGGGCAGGTCCACTCGGCAGGGGCCTGCGGCTGGGGTTTCGGCGTGCCGCACTCGCCGCAGAACTTGCCGCTGTTCTGCGTTCCGCAGTTGGGGCAGATCCAAGTGCCTGCGGGGGCGGGCTTGGGCTTGCCGCAGCCGCCGCAGAACTTTCCGGTGTTCTGGGTGCCGCAGTCAGGGCAGGTCCAAGCGTTGGCGGCAGCCGGGGCAGGCTGATGCACGGCATAGGCGTTCTGCTGCTGATAGGCCTGGTTGGGGTCGTACAGACCCGTGCTGCCCATGGCGTTCGCGGCGGCGCCCGCCATGTTGACGCCCATGAAGCCCATCATCGCGCCGGCCTCGTTGCCCGCGGCGGTCTTGAGGGCCTCGCCCTGCGACTGGGCGCCGTAGGCCGCGCGCATGTTGGGGTCGCGCAGCACGGCGAGGCGCTGCAGCTCCTTGATGCGCTCCTCGTCCTCGGGCGTGGTGGCGATGGAGTTCATGCCCACGGCCACGATCTGGATGCCCATGCGCTGGCCCCAGCTGGGGTTGAGCACGTCGTTCAGTGCCTGGGCGAACTCGAGGGTGTGGCCCGGCACGGAGCTGTAGCGGATGCCCATCTCGGACACGCGCGCGAAGGCGGGCTGCAGGGCGCCGAGGAACTCGCTCTTGAGCTGGCTGTCGATCTTGTCGCGCGTGAAGGCGCCCTCGACGTTGCCGCAGACGTTCTTGTAGAAGAGCAGTGGGTCGGCGATACGGTAGGACCACTCGCCGTTGCAGCGCACGGCGATGTCGATGTCGAGGCCGATGTTGGCGTCGACCACGCGGAACGGCACCGGCGTGGGGGTGCCGTACTTGTTGCCCATGATTTCCTTCGTGTTGAAGAAGTAGATGCGCTGGTCGTTGGCGGTGCTGCCACCGAAGGTGAAGCGGCGGCCGATGCGCTCGAACGAGGCCTCTCGAACACGAACTCGCCCGCCTCGGCGCAGACCTCGATGATCTCGCCCTGCTGCACGATGATCATGCACTGGCCCTCGTTGACGGCGATGATGGAGCCGTCGGAGATGATGTTGTCGGAGCCGCCGCCCGCGGAGCGCTTTTGCCCCTTCTGCACGAGGACGTCGGCCGTGAGGGAGTTGCAGTAGAAGTACTCGCGCCACTGGTCAGCGAGGACGCCGCCTGCCGCACCAAGACCTGCCTTGAGAAGACCCATGTGATACCCCTTTCCTGGGATGGGGCCGCCGCACCCGCGCTGGCCCTCCGTTCATACAGAGTTATACGGGCCCGGGCACGGCCTGGCCCGCGAAACGCGTCGCTATTCTGAGAGCTGCCTGCCGCAGTACTCGCAGCAGCCATTGGCGTCGGGCGTGGTGGTCGCGCCGCAATACGGGCAGGACACGGGCTGCTTGGGGGTTGCGGCCGCGCGCTGCTCGCTGTGGATGCCCCTCAGGGCGTCCTTGATCTGGTTGCAGGCCGTCTGGGCGCTGCGGTACTCGGGCGAGTTGAACTTCTCGATGCGGCTCGGGTTCGTCTTGAACTTGATCTCGCTGGCATAGGGATGGCTCAGGAAGACCGTGACGTAGAAGTCGTAGTCGATGTCGTAGCGCGGCGGGTTGTAGCTCTCCTTCTTGCCATCGGGCAGCTCCCGCTTGATCTCGGTCTTGGTCTCGTCCATCTCGCTCTCACAGCCCGTGATCTGCGAGAAGTCGAAGACGTCGGGGTTGTAGCTGCCCCAGTTGGAGGGCGACGTGCGCGTGATGATGACCTTGCCGTTGTCCTCGTCGAGGTAGACCTTGGTGTCCGCCCCGAGGGTGCGCGTGATGTTGAAGGCGGCGACGGCGGCCTTGTTCTCCTCGCGATAGGCGAGCTGGGCCTTGATGTCATCGGCGGTGGCGCTGCGATAGCCGTGGAAGTACGGCGAGAGCTTGCCGCTGCACTCCTTGCAGATGTGGCCTTCGGAGATCTTGGTCTTGCCGAAGACGCCGAGTTCCTTGCCGCAGATGAGGCAGTACTTCTTCTCAAAGAGCCCGTCAAAGAGTCCCATGGGTGTCCTTTCTCGCGACGAAACACCATCACTGTAAGGATAGGCATGAAGTTGATTTGCCGCACAGGACAATTGCCCGTTTTTCGGCAGGAGATAGCGACACGAGGAGGTTTTGGGAGCGCGTGCCTCCCACTGGTGCACGTCAAGGATGCGGAAGTGTCGCATAATGGCGCGCGGCCCCTTGGTAAGATAGCGTTTCGGTAAAGAATTTGGCCCACGGGCTTGCGCGGACAGCGCTCGACGTATGCTATTGCGCGTATGTCAACCTACGCTAGGGAGTTATCTCGCATGGCTTCTAAAGATTCCTCAAACAACACCTCCCGCACGGCGCCCAAGCGCCTCGCCCGCGCCAAGGTCAAGCACCCCGTGACCGAGGCCGACACCAAGAAGGGTGCCGCCAAAACAAAGGGCACCGCAACCAAGAGCGCCCAGGCAACCACGACGGGCAAGAGCAGTGCCAAGGCGACCGCCGAAGACCGCAAGAGCTTCTGGATCAAGGTGGGCATTGGCGCGTTTGCCGTTCTCATGGCCCTCTCGATGATGCTCCCGTCGCTTGCCAGCATCGTCTCTGGCGCCCAGCAGGCGAGCTCCTCTGCGCAGACCGAGACCACGACTGAGGCCGACACGACCGACGAGACGACGACCGACGAGACGGCGACCGACGAGACGGCGGAGACCGAGGAGTCCGAGGGCGAAACCGTCGACACCGCGACGGGCGTCGCGCAGATCGATGCCGCATACGAGACCCAGGTCAGCTCCCTCGAGACCAAGCTCGAGTCGGACAACAAGAACCTCGCCGCCCTGCTCAACCTGGGCAAGCTGTACATGCAGTGGGGCGCCGGCGCGAGCTACTATGCGTCCACCGACGAGGAGAACGCCCACGTGGCCGAGCTCTTCGAGAAGGCCATCGGCTACTACGACCGCTACCTCGAGATCAACGAGGACAACTCACGCGCCGGACTACGGCCTGGCGTGGGCGAACCTCGGCATGATCTACGAGTACAGCTACAATACCGAGGCCGCGAAGGCCGCGTACCAGAAGGCCATCGAGACCGACCCCAACGACGAGTACGGTGCCAGCAGCTATGCCAGCTCGCGCCTCGCCTCGCTCAACGAGGCCGAGCTCGAGAATTCGTCCGACAGCGTCGAGACCACCACGACGGGCACGGGCCTGACGGACACCCTGAGTGACAGCACGGGCATCGGCTTCTAAGAGCCCGCGTCTTGCAAGGAGGAACCATGTCCCTTTCCATCACCACCGCCACGGTTGACGACAAGCTGGTCGTCTCCGTTGCCGGCGAACTCGACGTCTCGAACGCCCCCGAGTTGCGGGAGGCCCTCGAGGCGGCCGAGGCGGATGACGCCGCCATCGAGGTGGACATCGCCGAAGTGCCCTATATGGATTCGACGGGAATCGGCGTCTTCGTGGGCGCCGCGCACCGTGCGGCCGACGCGGGCCGAAGCTTTGCGGTCAAGAACCCCCAGCGCAACGTGCGCCGCATCCTCGGGATGCTGGGCCTGCTCGATGAGCTGGGAATCGCCGCCGAGGAGTAGTCAGCTACAGCGCGTGTCAGCGCGAGAGGAGAGCGCGTGTTTGGCATTGGAGAAACTGAGCTAGTAATCATCGTGGTCTTTGGCTTCTTGCTCTTTGGCCCCGACAAGCTGCCCGGCATGGGGCGCACGGTTGGACGTTTCCTGCGCCAGTTCCGCGAGGCGCAGCAGGGCTTCACGCAGGTCGTGCAGGCTGAGGTCATGGACCCGCTGAACGACGTGCTCAACGAGCCGGGCAAGGACAACCAGGTTGACCAGGCCGAGCTTGATGCGGATGCCGACCTTGAGGACGGCACCGGCGCAAAGAGGTCGCATGCGGGCGAGACCTTCGCCGAGCGCAAGGCGCGCCTCAAGGCCGAGCGCGAGGCGCGCGAGGCCGCGGCCAAGGCTGCCGAGGCCGAGAAGGCCGCTGCCGAGGCCGAGAAGGCTGCTGCCGAGGCCGAGGTTGCGGCTGAGGCTGCCGCTGAGGCCGAGGTTGCGGCTGAGGCTGCCGCTGAGGCCGCGGTTGCGGAGGAGCCTGCGGCCGAGGAGGCCCCCGCGGTTGCTGAGGCCACCGCTCCTGAGGCTGACGAGGTCGAGGAACCCGTTGCTGAGGAGCCGGCGAAGCCCGACACCAGCGCCGCGGCGCTCTATGCGCTTTCGCCGCGCAAACGTGCCCCGAAGGCGGAGGCAGCTGCCGAGGCTGAGGTCGCTGCCGAGCCTGAGCCCGCCGCTGAGCCCGAGGCCGCTGAGGCCGCAACCGAGCCCGAGCCCGCCGCCGCACACGAGGCCGCCGCTGAGCCTGAGACTGCCGCCCACGAAACCGCTGGAGAGGAGGGCGGGAGCCCCGAGGCCTAAGCGCCGCGCTCCCAACGTGATATGCCTATCGGACCTGGGCGCATGCCCCTCATGGATCACCTCGGCGAGCTTCGCCGCCGTCTGACCATCGTGATCGTGTCGGTCGTCATCACGGCCGTCATCATCTACTTCGCCACGCCGACGCTCATCGACATCATGATGGACCCCATCCGTCGCGTGATGCCCTCTGACGCCGACCTGATGATCTTCACCACGCTGGGCGGCTTCACCATCCGCTTCAAGGTGGCCGTGTTCTTCGGCGTGATCGTCTGCACGCCCATCATCATCTGGGAAGCCATGGGCTTCTTCCTGCCCGCGCTCAAGCCGAAAGAGCGCAAGTGGGTCGTGCCCACGGTGGGCGCGATGGTGGCGCTGTTCTTCTTCGGCATGGTCTTCTCGTACTTCATCATCCAGCCCGCCGCCTTCGGCTGGCTGCTCGACCAGACTGCCGAGTTCGCCACGATCATGCCCGACGCCGAGGACTTCCTGAACATCTTCATGCTGCTCGAGCTGGGCTTTGGCATCGCCTTCCAGCTGCCGCTGGTGATCTTCTACCTGTCCATCCTCCACCTCGTGCCGTACAAGTCCTTCCGCGAGCAGTGGCGCTACGTCTACGTGGGCCTGCTCATCCTGTCGGCCACGGTCACGCCGGACGCTTCGCCGGTGACGATGGTCCTGATGTTCGCCGCGCTGATCAGCCTGTACGAGGTGGCCCTCGCCATCGCGCGCCTCGTCATCACCGCCCGCGAGGGCAAGGAGGCGCTCTATTGGAGCCGCGAGGACTACGCCGAACGCTCGTAGTCACCTATATATAAGTGTGTGACAGGGGCCACTCCAACGCGGAGTGGCCCCTGCTCGTTTGGACATTGGGGATACTCCCTTTTGTCCACTTGGACATTGGGGATACTCCCTTTTGTCCACTTCGCACAATGCGAACGGTGTGCGGTTCGTGGACGACCGTTCACCGAATACGTAGTTTTTGACAAACGCACGCCAAGTACGCAACAATCGACAGCCAACTCCCGCACTTCGGGTGCCGGACTGTCAGATTTGGCGTTCTCGGCAGCGCGTTTGTCGGTTTTGGCGTTTTCAAGAGGGCTCTGCACATATGTGGAATACGGGCACTCTGCCGCCCAGGTGCGCACGACTTGGTATAGTGTCGTGGCACAAAAGAGGAGAGGAACACGCTTTGAAGCTAGTTGTTACAGAGAAAAATGACGCTGCCCAGCAGATCGCCCGCCTCCTGAGCGAGTCCGGACGTCCCAAGGCAGACAAGGTATATGACACGCCGGTCTACCGCTTCACGCGCGACGGCGAGGACTGGGTGACCATCGGCCTGCGCGGCCACATCCTGGCGCCTGACTTCCCGCCGGAGCTGCACTTCGACGAACAGGAGGGCTGGTACGGCCTGACCGCGGAGGGCGAGAAGCTCCCCGCCCACCTGCCTGACGGCCTCGCGCGCCCGCCGTATGACAGCAAGCGCAAGCCCTATCTCAAGGACGGCATCGACATCAAGGGCTGGAAGGTCCCGAGCCTGCCGTACCTCGTCTGGGCGCCCATCGAGAAGCGCCCCGCCGAGAAGGGCATCATCCGCGCCCTCAAGAACCTCGCGAAGAAGGCCGACTCCATCGTGATCGGCACCGACTTCGACCGCGAGGGCGAGCTCATCGGCTCCGACGCCCTGCGCCAGATGCGCGAGGTCGCGCCTGACACGCCCGTCAGCCGTGCCCGCTATTCCGCCTTCACCAAGGGCGAGATCGACCACGCCTTCTCCAACGAGATTGACCACGCCTTCGCCAACCTCGTCGAGCTTGACCAAAACCTCGCCGACGCCGGCGAGAGCCGCCAGTACATAGACCTCATCTGGGGCGCCGTGCTGACGCGCTACCTCACCATGGCCCGCTACGGCGGCTTTGGCAACGTGCGCTCCGCGGGACGTGTGCAGACCCCCACCCTCGCGCTGGTGGTCGAGCGCGAGCGCGAGCGCCTGGCCTTCGTGCCCGAAGACTACTGGGTCATCTCGGGCGAGGCGGCCAAGAACGACGAGCCGTTCAAGGTCACGCATGCCACGGCGCACTTCAAGGCGGAGGAGGCGGCCCAGGCTGCCTTTGCCCGCGTGCGCGACGCCCGCACGGCGACCGTCACCGGCGTCGAGCGCAAGAGCCGCACGGTCAAGCCGCCCGCGCCGTTCAACACCACGTCGCTCCAGGCGGCCGCTGCCGCCGAGGGCATCTCGCCGGCACGCACCATGCGCCTCGCCGAGAGCCTCTACATGGACGGCCTCATCTCCTACCCGCGTGTGGACAACACGGTCTACCCGCGCTCGCTCGACCTGAAGGGCGTCGTCAAGATGCTCTCGGGCGTGCCGCAGTACGCGCCTACCTGCTCGAACCTGCTCGGGCAGCCCAAGCTCACGGCCACGCGCGGCAAGCAGGAGACCACCGACCACCCGCCCATCTACCCCACGGGCGTCGCCAACCCCGACAAGCTCCAGCCCGCGGCGTGGAAGCTCTACAACCTCATCGCCCGCCGCTTCCTGGCAACGCTCATGGACGCTGCCGTGGTCGAGGGCACCAAGGTCTCGCTCGACATCGAGGGCGAGCCGTTCACCGCCACGGGCAACGTGCTGGTGAAGCCGGGCTTCCGCGCCATCTACCCGTACGGCCTGCGCAAGGACGAGCAGCTGCCCGCGCTTGCCGAGGGCGACGTCTGCGACGTGCGCTCCATGCAGCTCGAGGCCAAGCAGACCGAGCCGCCCGCGCGCTACAGCCAGGGCCGCCTCATCCAGGAGATGGAGCGCCTGGGCCTCGGCACCAAGTCCACCCGCGCCTCCATCATCGAGCGCCTCTACAACGTGAAGTACCTCAAGAACGACCCGATCGAGCCGAGCCAGCTGGGCATGGCGGTCATCGACGCGCTCACCACCTACGCGCCGCACATCACCTCGCCCGACATGACGGCGGAGCTCGAGGGCGACATGACGCGCGTCTCTGAGGGCGGCGCCACGCAGGACCAGGTGGTCACGCATTCGCGCGCCTTGCTCGCGGGCATGATGGACGACCTGATCGAGCACAAGGACGACCTCGGCAACGCCATCTCCGACGCGGTGACGGCGGACGCCCGCGTGGGCGCCTGCCCCAAGTGCGGTCGCGACCTCGTGATGAAGAACTCGGCCAAGACCCGCGGCAGCTTCATCGGCTGCATGGGCTGGCCCGAGTGCGACGTGACCTATCCCGTGCCGAGCGGCGTGAAGGTCGAGCCCCTCGAGGGCGAGGCGAGCGTGTGCCCCACCTGTGGCGCGCCGCGCATCAAGTGCAAGCCGTTCCGCGCGAAGGCCTACGAGGTCTGCGTCAACCCCGCCTGCCCCACGAACGTCGAGCCAGACGTGAAGGTGGGGGAGTGCGCTGCCTGCGCGGCCGCCGGAAAGCACGGCGAGCTCATCGCGCACAAGAGCGAGCGCACGGGCAAGCGCTTCATCCGCTGCACCAACTACGAGGAGTGCGGCACGAGCTATCCGCTGCCCGCGCGCGGGGAGCTCAGGGCCACGGGCGAGACCTGCCCTGACTGCGGCGCTCCCATGGTGGAGGTCACCACGGCCCGCGGTCCCTGGAAGATCTGCGTCAACATGGACTGCCCGGGCAAGGAGAAGGCCGCTGCCAAGGGCAAGGGCAAAGGCAAGGCCCGCGGCGGGTCGCGCAAGGGCTCGCGCAAGCGCAGTTCGTAACGAGAGAGGTGGCGTGCGTGCGGGCGGCATGCACGCCACGTTCCGCTTGGGGGCTCTGGGCCCACGCTTGGCGCCCGCCCGCGCGGAGCCGTTGCGCTCTTGGGTTCCGAATTGCACGCCCGTGCGGAACCGCGTCGCGTCCCCAGGCCCCGCACTGCCCGTCCGCGCGGAACCGCGTCGCGCCCCTAGGCCCCGCGCCGTTCGCCCAACGCCCGCCCGCGCGGCGCGCATCCCGCGCCATCCCGCGGCCTGGCGCCGTTCGCCCAAATTACCGCCACATCGACCTGCTAGAGTTAGACGCCAAACACACAGGTGCGGGCACGTCCCGCAAGCGTCAGGAGATGGTATGAACAGTCTTTCGTCCCGCGTGGCAGAGGCCACCTTCACGGGCACGTTCGTCAGCTTCGAAGGGGTTGACGGCTGCGGCAAGTCAACGCAGCTCTCCTATGTCATCGCGGCCCTGGCCGAGGTGGGCCTGACGCCCGTCCAGCTGCGCGAGCCGGGTGGCACCGCCATTTCGGAGAAGATCCGCGACCTGCTGCTCGACCCCGCCAACAAGGGCATGGCGGCCGAGTGCGAGCTTCTGCTCTACGAGGCCTCGCGCGCCCAGCTCGTGCGCGAGGTCATCGCGCCGGCGCTCGCCGAGGGCCAGCTCATCATCTGCGACCGCTTCTATGACTCCACCTACGCGTACCAGTGCGCCGCGCGCGGCCTGAGCGAGGCGTCGGTGATCAGTGCCAACGCCCTGGGCAGCTGCGGCTACGCGCCTACGCTCACCATCGTCCTCGACCTCGACCCCGAGCGGGCCTTCGCACGTGCCACGCGTGAAGGTGCCGACCGCCTCGAGGCGGAGGGCGTACAGTTCCAGCAGCGCGTGCGTGCGGGATACCGTCGCCTCGCCTCGCTCGAGCCCGACCGCGTGCGCATCGTGAGCGCCGAGGGCACCCCCGACGAGGTCTTCACCCGCATCGCCACCGTGCTCTGCGAGGCCGTCCCCGAGCTCAGGGGCTTTGACGTGCCCGCCTTCCTCGCGCGCCAGCACGACCTCGAGAAGGCCATGGAGCTCGTCACGGCCGCGGCCGAGCAGGCCGAGGCGCTGCAGGACACGGGCGTCCTTCCCACCATCTAGAGCCAAAGGACCGCGTGCATGCCCGCCATCCCCCAGATACCCAAGGCCCTCGAGGTCATCTCCAACCAGCCGGCCGTGCGCAACCTGCTTGCCAGCGCGCTCGCTGAGGGCAGGCTGTCGCATGCCTACCTGTTCGTGGGAGCCCCGGGGTCGGGCAAGGAGCGGGCGGCCAAGGCGCTCGCCCAGTGCGTCGTGTGCCCCAACGGCGGCTGCGGCAGGTGCGACGAGTGCATCCGCGTGGCGCACGGCACGCATCCCGACGTGCACGTGCTGGCCCCCGAGAGCGCCAACGGCTACCTCGTCGCGCAGGTGCGCAACCTCATCGCCGACGTCTCGCTGGCACCCGTGCGCGCGCAGCACAAGGTCTATATCGTCACGCAGGCGGCCCTGCTGCGGGGCACGGCGGCAAACGCCCTGCTCAAGACCATCGAGGAGCCGCCCGAGGGCGTGATCTTCATACTCATAGCCCGCTCGAGCGCGGCGGTCCTGCCCACGATCGCCTCCCGCTGCCAGGAGCTCCCGTTCCGCATCGTCTCGCCCGAGGCGGCGGAGCGTGCGGTCGAGAAGCTGAGCGGCCTTTCGGGCACCGACGCCCGCGTGGCCCTGGCGGTCACGGGCACGCCCGAGCGCGCGGCCGCGTTCCTCTCCTCGCCGGACAGGCGCCAGGTGCGCCGGCTCATGGTGCGCTCGCTGGGCCAGCTCGCGCGGGCGGACGCCTGGGACGTGGTCAAGATGGGCCGCGACCTCGCGCTTGCCGTGCAGGAGTCCGTGGGCCTCGTGAGCAAGGACAAGAAGCGCCGCCGCGAGGACATCGTCAAGGAGGAGGTCGAGCGCCGCACGGCGGGGGAGGAAGACTACTACTCCGCCGCAGCGCTCAAGCAGCTTAATGACGTTGTCAAGCGCGAACTGACCGCGCGCGAGCGTTCGGGTATGATGGAAGCACTCGCAGCTGCAGAGTCGCTTCTGCGCGACGTGCTCTTGGTCTCCGAGGGCACGGCGCTTCCCATAGTGAATGCCGACGCATCCGAGGTCGTCGACCGCATTGCGTCCTCTACCTGCACAAAGGGAGTGCTCAAAGCCCTCGACGCCATCTCTGAGGCCGAAGGCTGGCTCGCCCGTAACGTAACACCCCAGCTGGCCCTGGAGGCCATGCTTCTTCAGATAAAGGAGGCCCTCGCATGCCCACCGTCGTACCGGTGAAGTTCAAGTATGCGGCCCGCGACCTATGGTTTGACCCCGAAGATGTGGAGATTGCGGGGGGCGACTACGCCATCTGCCGCACGGAGCGCGGCACCGAGATCGGCCTCGTGACCGGCGATCCGCAGGTCGTTACCGACGAGTACCAGAAGTCCATCTGCGGCGACGCGGCGCTCAAGCCCGTGCTGCGCGTGGCCACCGACGAGGACCTCGCCCTGGCCGACGAGCTCGCCGACAGGGGAGAGGAGGCCCTGCCCGTCTTCCGCAAGCTGGTCTCCGACTCGGGGCTCGACATGAAGCCCGTCGGCGTCGAGTACCTCTTCGGCGGCGAGAAGGCCGTCTGCTACTTCTCCGCCGAGGACCGCGTGGACTTCCGCCAGCTGGTCCGCGACATGGCCCGCGAGCTGCAGATGCGCATCGACATGCGCCAGATCGGCGTGCGCGAGGAGGCCGCCATCGTGGGCGGGTTCGCCCACTGCGGCCAGGAGCTCTGCTGCGCGCGCTTCGGCCGCCAGTTCGAGCCGGTCTCCATCCGCATGGCCAAGGAGCAGGACCTGCCCCTCAACTCCACCAAGATCAGCGGTGCCTGCGGCAGGCTCATGTGCTGCCTGCGCTACGAGTTCGAGGCCTACCGCGACTTCAAGACCCGCGCTCCCAAGAAGAACGCGATCATCGAGACCCCGCTCGGCAAGGCGCGCATCCAGGAGTACGACACCCCCAAGGAGCAGCTCACGCTGCGCCTCGAGAACGGCAAGCAGCTCCGCGTGGCGCTCGCCGACATGGAGACCTCCGAGGCCGCCGTCAAGAAGTCCGAGGAGCTCAACTGCCCCTGCCGCCCCGACACCGCGCCCCGCGCGGCGCTCGAGCGCCTGGCCTCGCCCGAGGTGCAGCTCGCGCTCGCCGAACTCGACCGCGAGATGGAAGTCGTGGACGACTCGTTCGGCATGGACGACATCTTCGCGGAGCCCAAGCCGCGCAAGCGCCGCTCGCGCGCCACGGCCGCTTCCGAGCCCAGGCAGGCAGATGCGCAGGACCAGGCCTCCGAGGGCACCTCTTCCACGCGCTCGCGCAGGCGTCGCAAGAAGCGTGGGGAGGCCGCCGCGCCCGAGGCAGCCGGCATGCAGCCGGCGCAGGGCCAGGTCGTGCGTGCCTCGCGCCGCTCGCATGCCGCCGAGGAGGCCACCGCGGCCGACGCCGCCACCACGCGCACGCGCCATCGCAGGAGGCACCACTCCACCGAGGAGGCCGCGGCCCAGCCCAAGCAGGAGCAGACGCGTGCCACCCGTGCCCAGAACGCCAATACGGCAGCCAACAAGCCCGCGAAGCAGGAGAAGCCCGCCCGTCCGGAGCGCAGGCGCAGGCGTCCTGGCGACAAGGGCGGTGCCGCCGCGCAGGGAGGCGCTGCCGAGAAGCAGAACAGCCCCGCGCCGCAGCCCAAGCACCAGGCCCAGCCCGAGCAGGGCAACGACTCCGCTGAGAACGCGCCGAAGCGCCGTCGCAGGCATCGCGGCGGTCGCGGCCGCGGCAAGGGCGGAAGCGATGCCCAGGGCGCGTCCAACCAGGCCAACAACGCCTAGCAGCTGGCAGCCACCACTTGAGGGGGAGGCCCATGTACGCCCTACAGACCGAAGCGAGCTTTGACAGCGCGCACTTCCTCACCGACTACTACGGCAAGTGCGAGAACCTCCACGGGCATCGCTGGCGCATCGTCGTCACGATCGCGCAGGAGAGCCTGCAGACCGACGGCACCATGAAGGACATGGTGCTTGACTTCGGCGTCTTCAAGCGTACGGTGCGCGAGCTCGCCGATTCGCTCGACCACACCTTCCTGATCGAGGAGGGTTCGCTCAAGCCGGCGACCCTCGCCGCGCTCGAGGATGAGGGCTTCAAGCTCACCATCCTGCCGTTCCGCACCACGGCCGAGAACTTGGCCCGCTACGTGGCCGAGCAGCTCATGGCCCACGGCCTGCCCGTGGTGGAGGTCGAGTGCGACGAGACCCCCAACAACCGTGCGTTCTGGCGCGCGTAGCGGCCCAAACAGCCACATCACCGGCGTTCGGCCACCCCGCCGCTCGCGCCGATCCTGACGTCGACCCCTCGCGAGGCAAAATGTGTCCCGCGAGGGACTATACTTAGAAGTGATACAAGAGAAGCAGGTAGATGACGTGGGGGTGGTGTTTTGGGCGAGCGCGCGCTGCATGGGGTTAACCTGACCGGCTGGCTGGAGCTTGAGTCGTGGGTGACGCCGTCGCTCTTTGCCGATTCCGGCGCCCTCGACGAGCAGGCGCTCATCACCGTGCTTGGCCGCAAGCGCTATGCCGCCCTGGTCGAGGAGCACCGCAGCTCGTTCATCGGCGCCTCAGACTTCGTCAAGATCGCCTCCCGCGGCTTCAACGCCGTGCGCCTGCCCGTGCCCTGGTACGTCTTCGGGCCTGACGGGCCGGACGCCGGTCCCTACGTGGGCTGCATAGACTACGTGGACGAGGCCTTCTCATGGGCTGAGGAAGTCTGCCTCAAGCTCGTGCTGGTGCTCTCCGTCTCGCCGGGCTCGCGCGAGGACGAGAACCTCACCATCTGCGGCAAGGCCGATTTCCGCGGCTACCGTGACCACCTCACGAGCGTGGTCCGGGCGCTGTCCGCCCGCTATGCGCACCGCGAGGGGTTCTTCGGCATCGAGGTGCTGGAGGAGCCCGTGGTGCAGCGCCGCAACTTCCTGCAGGTGACGGACGGCGTTCCCATCCACGTGCTGCGCAACTACTACCGTGACGCCTACAACGCCGTGCGCGCGGCGGCGGGCGACGACCCCGTGGTCATCCTGCCCGACGGCGGCGTGCCGGGCGGTTGGGGAGCCTTCATGGCCCAGAGCCAGTACCAGAAGGTCTGGCTCGACTGCCACCTCACGCACCATCGCGACAAGGTCAACATCACCGGCCCGTCGGGCGTGCGGCGCCTGGCGGACGCGTCGCGTGCGTCGCTCGAGGCCACCAAGAAGAGCGGCCTTCCCGCGATGGTGGGTGCCTGGTCGGGCGCCCTGCCCTTCGCCGACTCGCTCATGACGCCCGAGGGCCATATCGCGCTCGAGCGCGTCTACCTCTCCGAGCAGATCGCCGCGTTCCGCAAATGCCCGGCCTGGTTCTTCCAGACGTGGAAGACCGAGGGCCGCATCTCCGGCTGGGACGCCCGCGTCTCGCTCGCCACCTTCGAGCGGAGGATGCTCGACTGATGGCTGGCATGCTCTCCATGGTGGGCACGCCCATCGGCAACCTCTCTGATGCGTCGCCGCGCGTGCTCGACACGCTGCGGGCCGCCGACGTGCTGCTCTGCGAAGACACCCGCGTCACTTCCAAGCTCCTCGCGCGCTTCCAGATCCGCGTGCCGCTCGTGCGGGCGGACGAAAACGTGCTGGCAGAGCGCGTGGCCGAGGTCGTGGCGCGCGTGGAGGCGGGCGAGCGGGTGGCCTTCGTCTCGGACGCGGGCATGCCGGGCATCTCCGACCCGGGCCAGCGCCTGGTGGACGCCGCACTCGACGCGGGCCTGCCCGTGGAGGTCATCCCCGGGCCGAGCGCCGTCACCTGCGCCATCGCGGGCTCGGGCCTCGCGGCCGACCACTTCTTCTTCGAGGGCTTCCTGCCGCGCAAGGACGGTGCGGCCCGTGCGCGCCTGCGCGAGCTGGCGGTGGTGCCGGGAGCGCTCGTGATCTACGAGTCCCCGCGGCGCGCGGAAGACACGCTCAGCCGCATAGCCGATGCCCTGGCAGGCCGCCGTGTGGCGCTCCTGCGCGAGCTCACCAAGCTGCACGAGGAGTGCCTGCGCGGTGAAGCGCGCGAGCTGGCGGGCATGGTCGCCGCCCGCATCGCCGAGCAGGGCGAGCTGCGCGGCGAGTGCGTCATCGTGGTGGAGATGCCCACCTCCGAGCAGCTAGCGGCCGCGGCTCAGGCCCTCGGGCGCGTCGACGCGCAGGAGCCCCAATCGCTCGAGGAGGCCATCGATGCCGGCCTTGAGGCGGGAGAGCCCAAGACCAAGCTCGCCAAGCGGCTGGCCAAGGCCTTCGCGCTCAACCGCGCCGAAGTCTACGACACGGTGGTCGCGCGCTCCTCCGCGCAGTAGGTGCCCCACGAGCGCCGCGGCGCCTACGTCCGTGGGCGCTTACCCTCCCTATGACCCCCAGCTTCGTGTCGTGACGGACAAGAACGGCATGGAGGCCTCCAAAGCGTGTTACTCTTAGCAGCGTGAACGCAAAGAAGGAGGAGACCTCATGCTGGTGAACGACAAGATCTGGATGGCCCAAGGCGACCTGCCCTGCTGCCTGCTGCTCAACCAAGCCAACCGCCACGGCCTCATCGCCGGCGCCTCGGGCACGGGCAAGACCGTGACGCTCAAGGTCATGGCCGAAGGCTTCTCCGAGGCGGGCGTGCCCGTCTTCATGGCTGACGTCAAGGGCGACGTCACGGGCATGGCCGACGCCGGCACCTGCACCAACTTCATCCGCAAGCGCATGGACTTCTTCGGCATCAAGGAGGAGGAGTTCCGCTTCACGGGCGTGCCCGTGCGCATCTGGGACATGCTGGGCGACAAGGGCCTGCCTGTGCGCATCACCATCTCCGACATGGGTCCCGTGCTGCTCAGCCGCCTGCTCGGCCTCACCGACGTGCAGGAGGGCGTGCTCAACATCGTCTTCCGCGTGGCTGACGACCAGCAGATGCTGCTCATCGACCTCAAGGACCTGCGTGCCATGCTCAACTACGTGGCCGAGCATTCAAAGGACTACGAGACCGTCTACGGCCGCGTCTCGTCCGCGTCCGTGGGCGCCATCCAGCGCGCGCTCATCTCCGTGGAGGACCAGGGCGGCGACATCTTCTTCGGCGAGCCCGACCTCGACCTCGCCGACTGGTTCGCCTGCGCGCCCGACGGCCGCGGTTACGTGAACATCCTCAATGCCGCCAAGCTCATCCAGATGCCGCAGATCTACTCGATGTTCCTGCTCTGGATGCTCTCCACGCTCTTCGACACCCTGCCCGAGGTGGGTGACCCCGACAAGCCGCGCTTCGTCTTCTTCTTCGACGAGGCCCACCTGCTCTTCGACGACATGCCCAAGAGCCTGACCGACAAGATCGTGCAGGTCGTGAAGCTCATCCGCTCCAAGGGCGTGGGCGTCTACTTCATCACGCAGAGCCCCTCCGACATCCCCGACGAGGTGCTGGCGCAGCTCTCCAACCGCGTGCAGCACGGCCTGCGAGCCTACACGCCCGCCGAGATGAAGTCCGTCAAGGCGGCCGCCGCGTCGTTCCGCACCAACCCCAAGTTCGACTCCGTGGAGGCTCTGCAGGACCTCGGCACGGGCGAGGGCCTCGTGAGCTTCCTCGACGACGAGGGCCGTCCCTCCGTCGTGGAGCGCGCCAAGGTGCTCTTCCCGGCCTGCAACATGAACGCCGCCTCCGACGAGCTGATGGAGGAGGTCTACCTCGAGCAGTCCAACCTCATGCTCAAGTACGGCGACGCGGTGGACCGCGAGAGCGCCTTCGAGATGATCATCGAACAGAACGAGGCCGATGCCGAGGCCGAGCGCATCGAGCGTGCCAAGGAGGAGGAGCGCCGCCGTCGCGAGGCTGAGAAGGCCGAGGCCGCGCGCCAGAGGCAGCTCGAGCGTGAGGCGGAGGCCGAGCGCAGGCGCATCGAGCGCGAGATCGCGGCTGCCGAGCGTAAGCGCGAGCAGGAGGCGGCGCGCCAGGCCCGTGAGGCCGAGAAGCGCGCGGAGCAGAAGCGCAAGGCGCGCAACCGCGCGGCCACCGAGGCCGTCGGCACGCTGCTTTCGCCGGTCTTCGGCAAGACCACGGGCAAGAAGATCGCCCGCGGCATCTTTGGTACCCTGCGCTAGAGCGGAGCGAACATGGCAGACGAGAAGCACACCACCTCGGGATGGCGTGGCATCAAGCATGTGAGCGAGACGCACGTCTCGGCCTCGCATCTGGTGCGCAACGAGGACATCAACGGCGCGCACCGCCTCTTCGGCGGGCGCCTCATGGAGTGGATCGACGAGCTCGCGGGCATCGCGGCGCGTCGCCATTCGGGCGCGGCCATCACCACGGCGGCGGTTGACACGCTGGAGTTCAAGCACCCCGCCCTGCTGAACGACATCATCTTCATCGACGCGTGGGTCACGCACGTGGAGCGCACCTCGATGGAGGTGCGGGTGGACTCCTACGTGGAGGAGCCTGCCACGGGCGAGCGCCGCATGGTCAACCACGCCTACCTCACGGAGGTCTGCGTGGACGAGGACGGGCATCCCACGCCCGTGCCCTGCGGGAATCACAGAGAGCGTTTGGATGGAACAGGGGACGGGTTGGAAAACCCCGTCCCCTGTTCCAAACTTCTTTGGGACAAACCCCGCGCCCGTACGAATAACTAGATGACAACAAGGACTTGCCTTACACAAGAACTTGCCTCACACAAGGACTTGCCTTCCTTTCTGGGGGACGCTTCACGGCGAAGGAGCGTCCCCTTTCCCTTTTCTCACGTAGTCCAGGTAACGATGTCCCTTTGCCCTCATTCCTGCTGCCCCTGCTTCCCGCCTGGGTCCCTGCTCACGGAGAAACGCATAAAAATTTCGAGGTGTACTTTGCGAATCGTACACAACCGAAAAATCTTGCAGCGAATCCTGCGCAAACGTGAATTTAGTTCCGTTTGTGTACGATTCGGAAAGTACAAACGACTCTATGCCGCATATTTGTTGCATAAAGCGGGCACCAAGGCGCACTTTTTCGCCTTCGGAACGGCTTGAGTGGGGTACGTGGGTTTTCTTCATGCACTCAAACTGGGCGCGTGAACAAACCCACGTCTTCCGCTCAAATAATAATCGGGACAAGTCCCTCGCCCGCACGAATAACTTGACGACAACAACAAGGACTTGCCTCACACAAGGACTTGCCTTCCTTTCTGGGGGACGCTTCACGGCGAAGGAGCGTCCCCTTTCCCTTTTTTAAGAGCTCAACGCCCTCCGTATTCTCCGTCTCACCCCAACCCTGTGGCTCCTGTAGTGACGGCGGCTCGTCGGCCCAAGCCAAAGCGAGTGCGCTATCATGAAACGGTTGCAAAACCTTCGTCATTAGGAGGAGTCCATGGCCGACAAGCCGAGCTTCTACATCACCACCCCCATCTACTACGTCAACGCCGCCCCGCACCTGGGCACCGCATACTGCACGACCCTCTGCGACGTCATGGCCCGCTACAAGCGCTCCATGGGTTATGACGTCAAGTTCCTGACCGGCCTCGACGAGCACGGCGAGAAGGTCCAGCAGGCCGCTGAAGAGCACAACATGACCCCGCAGGCCTGGTGCGACAGCCTCGCGCCCGCCTTCCACGAGATCTGGAACACCCTCGAGATCAGCAACGACGACTTCATCCGCACCACGGAGGAGCGCCAGATCAAGGCCGTCCAGCACCTCTGGGAGCGCATGAAGGAGGCCGGCTACATCTATAAGGGCAGCTACGACGGCTGGTACTGCGTGCCCGAGGAGACCTACTTCACCGAGACGCAGGTCACCAAGGCCGACGAGGAGCGCCACACCGAGGGCCAGCACCTCTGCCCCGACTGCGGCCGCCCGCTGGAGCGCGTGCAGGAGGAGAGCTGGTTCTTCAAGCTGTCCGCCTTCCAGGACAAGCTGCTTGCCCTCTATGACGAGCATCCCGACTTCGTAATGCCCGACTTCCGCATGAACGAGGTTCGCACCTTCGTCGAGGGCGGCCTGCGCGACATCTCCGTCAGCCGCACGAGCTTCGACTGGGGCATCCCCGTGCCGTTCGACGAGAAGCACGTCACCTACGTGTGGTTCGACGCGCTGCTCAACTACGCCACCGCCGTCGGCTTCGGCAACCCCGATATGGCCGACGAGTACGCCCGTCGCTGGCCCGCGCAGTTCAACGTCGTGGGCAAGGACATCATCCGCTTCCACTGCGTGATCTGGCCCGCCATGCTCATGGCCATCGGCGAGGCCCTGCCCGAGCACGTCTTCGCGCACGGCTTCCTCATGGTCCGCGACGACGAGACCGGCCAGACCCGCAAGATGTCCAAGTCGCTCGGCAACGCCATCGCCCCGCAGGACGTCATCGACCTGCTCGGCGTGGAGGGCTACCGCTACTACTTCATGACCGACTGCGTGCCCGGCGAGGACGGCGGCATCTCCTTCGGCCGCATGGAGCAGGTCTATAACGCCGACCTGGCCAACAGCTGGGGCAACCTCGTGAGCCGCTCGCTCAACATGAGCGCCAAATACTTCGGCGGCAAGACGCCCGAGCTGCCCGAGGGCTGGGCTGAGGGCAAGGGCGTGCTGGCCGAGGCCGCCGCAGGCATCGCCGAGCGCTACACCGCCGCGATGGACCGCATCGCCTACGGCGTGGCGAAGGACGAGGTCATGACCCTCATCCACGCCGCCAACCACTACATCGAGGATTCCGCGCCCTGGACCATCGCCAAGGATCCCGCGCGCGCCGACGAGCTGGCATGCGTGATCTGCGACCTGCTCGAGACCATCCGCATCTGCGCGCACCTCTTCGCGCCGTTCATGCCCGAGACCTCGGCCGAGGTCCTGAGGCGCATGTCGCTCGAGGACGAGATCGGCACCACCGACCTCGTGGGCGCCTGCGCGTGGGGCGGCCTCAAGGGCGGCGTCACGGTGACCAAGGGCAACGCGCTCTTCCCGCGCCTGGTGAGCGACAAGAAGTAGGCTGACCGCGCGATCCGCGGTATGCGGGGCACTCCCTTCTGAGGCGCTGACCTGCGCAGATGCAGGTTGTCGTTGGTGGGGAGTGCCCTTTCCATCCTGCGGGCGCGCGTGGTGCGGGCGGGGCCGCGTGAGGCCGGCCGCTGGATCGAACTCCCGCGTGTCTGGCCGCCTGCCCGTACGCGCACCGGATCCCCGCACGCTCGTGCATCCGTCCACGTACCCGCGCGTCCGCTCGCACCCGCTCGCCCGCACGTCAACCCATGAAAGGAACCACGTGAACTCGCCGCTTGCAAACGTCTCCGCCACCCGCGCCGTGCTCGAACGCCACGGGCTGTGGACCAAGCACCATCTGGGCCAGAACTTCCTCGTGAACGACGACGTGATCGGGAAGATCTTGGGCCTGGCCGAGCTTGGCCCGTCCGACGTGGTGCTCGAGGTGGGGCCGGGCATCGGCACGCTGAGCGTTGCGCTGCTGGGCAGCGCGGGGGCGGTCGTGGCCGTGGAGGCCGACCGCTCGCTGGCGCCCGTGCTGGCCGAGACCTGCGGGGGAGTTGACGAGGGCTTCTCGCTCGTGCTGGGCGACGCGCTCAAGGTGGGGGAGGACGACCTGAGCGAGGCCGTTGCCGCGTTGGGACGCGATGACCTCCCCACCATGCCGACCGCGTTCGTCTCCAACCTGCCGTACCAGGTGGCGGCGACGCTCATCCTGCGCACGCTGGAGGAGCTGCCGTCCGTGCGGCGCATCGTGGTGATGGTGCAGGCCGAGGTGGCGGGCCGCATCGCGGCCACGCCGGGCGGGCGCGAGTACGGTGCCTACACGGCCAAGCTGGGGCTTTATGGGCATGTGACCGGGCGCTTCAACGTGTCGCCGGGCAACTTCTTCCCGCCGCCGCACGTGGACTCCGCCGTGGTGCGCATCGAGCGTCGCGAGCTGGTGGACGAGGCGAGCGGGGAGGCCCTTGCGCCGGAGCTACGGGAGGCTACGACGCGGGTGATCGACGCAGCGTTCGCGCAGCGCAGGAAGACGATCCGCAACTCGATGGGCTCCTCGGGGTTCGACAAGGCTGCGCTCGACGCGGCGTTTGCGGCGACGGGCATCGACGCTCGCTGCCGCGCGGAGACCCTGGCGACCGCAGATTTCGTGCGCCTCGCGCAGGCGCTGAGTGTTTAGCGAGGTAGAAGGCCATGTCCAAGCACCATAAGCAGCAGCTCTCTTCGCGCACGCTGGACGCGCTGACGCTTGAGGATGGGGCGCTCTTCCATTCGGGCAAGGGTGCGCCGGTGGAGATGCCCGCGCCGCTTGCGCCGCTGGCCGACAGCCATGGGCACCTGACGCACTTTAGGGAGCATGACCCTGCCGAGGAGCTGGCGCGCGCGGCAGTCTCGGGCGTGCGCCTGCTCGTGGTGCCGCTCGATCCCGTGGGGGATGCGCGCGATGCGCGGGCGGTGCTGGACGACCTCTCGCGTTGGCAGGAGGAGCTGCCCGAGCGCTTGCACGAGCTGCGCGAGACGGCGGGGCTCGTGCCGCGCGACGTGGCGGGCTTTGAGTGTCGTGACGGGCTTGATTGGCCGCTTGACCTGCGCATTGTTGGTGGCGTGCACCCGTATGGGGCGCTGCTGCTCGACGATGAGGCGCAGCGTCAGCTGGAGATATTGCTCGCGGACGAGCGCTGTGTGGGCGTGGGGGAGTTCGGCTTGGACGTGGGTCCGTGGAGCGAGCTGCCCCTGGAGGCGCAGGAGGCGGCGTTTCGCCAGCAGCTGCGGCTGGCCCATGCGCATGGGCTGCCCGTGGAGTTGCACTTGCGTGACGAGGAGGACGGGGTGCATGCCTCGGCGCACGACCTCACGTTGCGTATCCTCGAGGAGGAGGGCGTGCCCGAGGCAGGCTGCGACCTGCACTGCTTTACCTCGGACGCGCAGATCATGCAGCCGTTCGTGGACCTGGGCTGCCACATCGCGTTTGGTGGGGCGGCCACGTTCGGGCGCTCCACGGACATTCGCGAGGCTGCCGTGCGCTGTCCGGCGGAGCGTATCCTCTCCGAGACCGATAGCCCGTACATGGCGCCCGTGCCGCTGCGCGGGCAGGAGTGCGAGCCGGCGATGATCGCGTTTTCCGCGGCCTGCGTGGCGCAGGCGCGTGCGGAGGCGGGGGTTGCTACGGCCGCCGAGACGTACCGCTCCCTCTGGGAGAACGCGCTGGCCTTCTTCAACCTGTAGCGCACCGCTGCGAACGGCGGGCGGCCAGCCGGATGTCGCCAGTCTGGCCCGAATTTGGCGACAAATCGCCCTCGGCCCTGCCAAATGTCGCCAGTTGACCGCCATTCCGGCGACAAATCGCCCTCGGCCCTGCCAAATGTCGCCAGTTTGGCCCGAATATGGCGACAAATCGCCCTCGGCCCTGCCGGATGTCGCCAGTTGACCGCCATTCCGGCGACAAATCGCCCTCGGCCCTGCCGGATGTCGCCAGTCTGGCCCGAATATGGCGACAAATCGCCCCCCGGTCCAGTCCCCGCGCTACCTGCGCAAACGCGTGCAGACAACAGCGAGCCTCGTGCTAACTCGCTTTGCTACGCTCCTCCTTTACGCGAGGAAGGAGCCCACGGTGACACGCAGAGCACAACACTTCCGCGAGGAGGCAGCGGAGTTCTTCTGGCCCACGCGCTGCGTGGGGTGCAACATGCCGGGAGCGCTCCTCTGCCCCTCCTGCGAGGAGGAGCTCCCCTGGATCGACCAACGCTGGTCCTGCCCGCTCTGCGGCGCGCCCTACGGATGGCTCACCTGCACTGAATGCGACCGTTCGCGCGACAACGACGCGGAAGGGGAGCCGCAGGCGCACGAGGAACAGCTGCGCGCGCATTGGCCCGCCCGCGCCGCCATCTGCGCGTTCCCCTTCGACGGCACGCCGGCGCACATGGTCACCCTGCTCAAGGACGCCCATGAGCTGCGCCTTGCCCCGCTCATGGCAGGCGCGCTCGTCCGCGCGCTCGAGGACGCCCGCGACGTGCCGGCGCTCGACGGCCGTCCGCGCTTCGCGTCCGAAGACATCGACGCCGTGTGCTTCGTCCCCGCCACCCCCGCCGCATACGCCCGTCGCGGCTTCGACCACATGGAGCTCGTCGCCACGCCTCTCGCCCAGAAGCTCGGACTGCCCCTGGCCGACGTGTTGGCCCGCGCCGATGCCCGTGACCAGCGACTTTTGGGCAAGGAGGCTCGCGCCGCCAACCTTTCGGGCAACGTCGCGGCGCTCGATGACCTCACGGGCCTCAGGCTGCTGCTCGTGGACGACGTCATCACTACGGGCTCCTCGATCGCGGCGGCGACGCACGCCCTGCTGGCCCGCGGCGCGCGCGAGGTGACAGCCTGCGCCTTCGCCCGGGTTTGGTGAGTGGAACAAGGGACGGAGGTTTGTTCCACGTTCCGCATCTATTCCATACCCATGCCTGCCGCGTGGAACAAACCTCCGTCCCTTGTTCCACACACGCATGCCTGCCGCGTGGAACAAACCTCCGTCCCTTGTTCCACCCGTCCCTTGTTCCACCTGTTCCACCCGATGGCGCGTCCCGCGAGCGCCGCCCCCCACCCCCAACACCGTCCCGCATTTGCCTATAACCTTGTGATAATGCCTAGAGCCTCGCCCTATCCGCGCAGCACCACGCCGTTCTCGCGCTATAATGCAGAAGTCTCTACCCAGGTCTGTGGTTGCGGGCGGGCCACCAAGAGCTCGCCCTAGTCCAAGGCAGACGAGGTCAAAAGGATCCACGTAAGTCTCCGCGTGCGCGCGGCGACGATCACGGCTCGTCCTAGAGGTAAGTCGTACCGCCCGTGAGACAATGAGGCATCCGGCCTCGCGGGCGAGAGGGCCAAAAGTGATGGGCCTGCAGCCCTGAGCAACGGTCCCAGTACGCGAGTGTGGGGTCGAAAACCAGGTCAGCTGGGAGAGACGCTGGTACTGCACGAGTGCCGCAGTGAGGTCGCGGCACCGTATACGAGAGGAACGAGGACGTCTTATGGAGCAGAGGCCCAACCAGACGCAAACGCGTGGCAAAACTGTACTTCGCGCGGCTGTGGCATTCGTCTGCGCACTTTCACTTGTTGCCTGCACGCAGGGAACGCCGCTTGAGGGCACCCCGGTCGCAGGCCCGATCAACAAGCTCGGCGAGCTCGTGGGCATCGCCGGCGACAAGCTCGGCGAGCTTCTCCAGAACGTCGGCGGCCCGTCCTACGACGAGGCGTTCGCCGCCCGCGCCGCCGAGACCGCTCCCGCCATCGATGACGCGGACCTCGTGGAGGCCGGCTATCTCACCGTCGGCCTGCAGAACTCCACCGTCTCCGCGCCCTTCGTGATCGAGAGCAACACCGGCAAGCTGCAGGGCATCGACGTCGACCTGTCCTCCGCCATCGCGAGCCAGCTCGGCCTCAAGGTGCGCTTCGTGCCCGTGCTCACGGTCGACTCCGCGCTCTCCGCGGGCGAGTGCGACGTGGTCATGAGCGCCTCGGCGGACCGCGTGAACTCCTCCACCGTGCTCGGCAGCTACAGCGAGCTCGCGACCGCCTTCTTCCATGTGGGGTCCGAGGGTGCGGTCGACGTGAGCGAGCTTGACGGCAAGTCCGTGGGCCTGCAGGCCGGTTCGGTCTCCCAGAGCGCGCTCGACGGCACGAGCCTCAACATGCAGCAGAGCTTCTACTCCAACCTCAACGAGGCGTTTGACGCCCTCGAGGCCGGTGAGGTCGACTTCGTGCTCTGCGACGCCTATCCCGGCGCCTACCTCGCCTCCACCTATTCCGACATCAGCTTCGCGGGCGCCATCAGCGCGCCGTCCACCATCGGCATCGCGTCCTCTACCAGCAACGTTGCGGTGCAGACGGCCGTCAAGGACGCGCTCGACCAGGTCATGGTCAACGGCCAGATGGACATCATCCGCGGCAGCTGGATCGGTGGCATGCAGGCCGTGACCCCCGAGGAGGTCATCGCCAACATCCCCGCCAAGCAGGCCGAGCCGGCGGAGAACACCGAGAACGCTGAGAACACCGAGAACGCCGACGCCGCTGCATAGGCCTTCCCGCGCATCGCGAAACCGCGCGCCCCAACCCTTCGGCTGGGGCGCGCTGCATATCCGCCCATCATCAAGTACTGAACTTTCGCCGCACAAAGAAGTTACCCATCTACCGCTTGCCTGTGGGCTTTTGCCGCAAACGTCACTTTGCCGTTCGCTCTTTTGTGGGTACGTGGGTATGAAGTAAACTATAAGTGCCAGGCTCTCTGGCATATGTCCTATCACTTCGACGAAGGAGTAATGATGGCTGACATCAAGATCTCGGGACGCAAGCTCAGCGTGACTGACGCGATGCGCGATCGCGTGGAAGATAAGATCGGGGATGCTCTCAAAGTATTTGACATCACGCCCATGTCGGCCGACGTGGTGCTGAGGGTGGATAAGAACCCCTCCAATCCCGATCGTCGCACGTGCGAGGTCACGGTCTTCGCGCGTGACCGCGTGGTGCGCGTCACCTCCTCCGCCGATAACATGGAAGAGGCCATCGACGAGGCAGGCTCCAAGGTCACCCGCCAGCTCCGCAAGTTCAAGACCAAGGTGCTCGACCGTCGTACCAAGGCTCCCAAGGCCGTCGAGACTCCTGTGCAGGACCTGGCCGACCTCATCGAGGAGGCCCCGGAGGATGAGCAGCTCGTTCGCGAGAAGTATGTCGAGCTCACCCCGATGACCGAGGAGGAGGCGCTCGTGCAGACCGACCTCCTGGGCCACGACTTCTACGTCTTTGAGAACGCCACCACGGGTCTCATCAACGTGATCTACCGTAGGAAGAACGGCGGCTAT
Organism: uncultured Coriobacteriaceae bacterium; assembly: GCA_902772435.1. GTDB lineage: Bacteria > Actinomycetota > Coriobacteriia > Coriobacteriales > Atopobiaceae > UBA1367. The sequence continues at coordinate 25,266 of CACYAX010000023.1, forward strand.
GGCATCATCAAGCCGCAGATTGAGAGTGAAGATGACAAATAACGACACCAACATAGGTGCCGAGTCCATGTCCGCCGAGACCACCCTCCCGGCGGACATGGACTTGTTGAGCGCGGGTGCGGACGTCAACCGCGTCGCCAAGCAGTTCCACCAGAAGCGTTCGTGCAAGATCATCGTCGACTCGAGCGCGGACTTCTCGCCGGCGGTGCTGAGGCGCCTCGGCGTTGACTTCCTGCCGTTCTCGTTCATGACGCCCGAGGGCGAGCACGAGGACGACCTGTGGGAGAACCAGACCCCGCACGAGTTCTACGAGGCCATGCGCAAGAACACCGAGGGCCACTACAGCACCTTCGCCGTCAGCCCCGGCAGGTACTTCGAGGTCTTCGAGAAGGCCGCCAAGGAGGGCACGCCCACCATCTACCTGGGCCTCACGGCCGGCCTCTCCTCCTCCATCTACAACGCCGAGCAGGCGGCGGAGATGATCCGCGAGCAGTACCCCGACTTCGAGCTCTACATCCTCGACTCGCGCTGCGACTCGGCTGCCGAGGAGCTGCTCTGCATCGAGATGATGCGCCAAGCCGCCCATGGCCTCTCGGCCAAGGAGGTCTACGAGTGGGCGTGCGACGCGCGCTACTTCGTGCACGGCTACTTCACGCTCGACAGCTTCGACGCGCTGGCCCGCGGCGGCCGCATCCCGCCCGCGGCGGCGCAGATCGGCGGCAAGCTCGACATCAAGCCGGAGCTCTCCTACGACACGACGGGCGCCCTCACGCTGCGCGGCATGTGCCGCGGCCGCAAGAAGGCCCTGCGCGCCATCATCGCCGACTTCAAGGAGAACTACTGCTTCGACACCTCGCTGCCGCTGGCCATCGTGTCGTCCGACGCCGAGAAGGACGCCGACTGGCTCGAGGCGCAGGTCCGCAAGGAGAAGGGCTGCGAGGCGGTGGGCATCATCCGCAGCTCCATCTCGCCGGTGCTCGGGTCCCACGTGGGGCCGGGCATGGTCGCGCTCATCTTCTGGGGCAACGACCGCCGCGAGAAGATGTCGCTGACCGACCGCATCGCGCGAAAGGTGCGCAACCGCGAGTAGCGATTGGGCCAAACCCAAGGAACGCTCTGGGCTGCCGGATGCTTGCGCTGGTGCGCAACCACATCCAGCAGCCCTCTGCACGAGAAGGGAGATCGCACAAATGAGCAGGTACAAGCTTTGCAAGGTGGCGTTCATCGGCACGGGCATCATGGGCGCGCCGATCTGCGGCCACATCATGGACGCCGGCTTCGACCTCACGGTCTACAGTCGCACCAAGGCAAAGGCCGAGCCGCTCATCGCGCGCGGCGCGCACTGGGCCGAGAGCCCGGCCGCGGCGGCGCGCGAGGCCGACCTCGTGCTCACCATGGTGGGCTATCCCAGCGACGTGGAGGACGTCTACCTGGGCTCCGAGGGCGTGCTGGCTGCGGCTCCCAAGGGCGCCTATCTCGTGGACCTCACCACCTCCGACCCCACGCTCGCGCGCGAGCTCTACGACGCGGCCGAGGTCATGGACAAGCACGCCTTCGACTGCCCGGTGACGGGCGGCGACGCGGGCGCCATCGCGGGCACCCTCACGCTCATCGCGGGAGCTACGGAGGCCTATGCGGCGCCGGTGCTGCCCGTGCTCGAGAGCTTCTCGGGACGCATCTTCTACTTCGACAAGGCCGGCGCGGGCCAGACGGCCAAGCTCTGCAACCAGGTGTCGCTCGCCGCGTGCATGGTGGGCTACGCCGACGCGATGGCGCTGGCCGAGCAGTCGGGCATCGACGTGGCGCGCATGCTCGAGATGGTGGGCAGCGGCATGGGCGGCTCGGTCGCCATGGAGCGCCTCGCGCCGCGCTCGCTCGCGGGCGACTACAAGCCGGGCTTCCTCATGGAGCACTTCCGCAAGGACCTTGGCCTCGCCATCTCGAGCGCCGAGGACCTGCAGCTCACGCTGCCGGGCACCGAGACCGCGTTCCAGATGGTCGACACCATCTGCGAGGTGGGCGGCGCGCGGCTGGGGACCCAGGCCCTCACCCTGCTCTACGAGGACGAGGACACCTGCGCCGAGGCCGGCCTCGACTGGTCGCTCCTGCCCGAGCCGGAGCCCGCAAAGCCCGCCACCGACTTCAGCAAGTACCACTTCAACCACTAGCGTGGACATTGGGGAGTATCCCCAATGTCCACCGCACGGTGGCGTATCAGAAAGGAACGTAATTCGTTATGGAAGCAACCGCACAGAGATCCATCGCGGTCTTCGTTGACTATGAGAACCTCGCCCTTGGCACGGGCAAGCGCAAGCGCAACGGCCACCAGGAGGCTGGCCCCGCGCCCGACATGGCGCTCATCCTCGAGCGCCTCGTGGACAAGGGCCGCATCGTCTCCAAGCGCGCCTACTGCGACTGGCAGCGCTTCCCCGACGCCGTCACGCCCCTGCACGAGCTGGGCATCGAGCTCATCGAGATCCCCGACCGCGCCTTCACGGGCAAGAACTCCGCAGACATCCGCCTCGCGGTGGACGCCGTCGAGGTCTGCCTCACGCGCGACCACATCGACACCTTCGCCATCCTCTCCGGCGACTCCGACTTCTCGCCGCTCGTGGCGAAGCTCAAGGAGTTCGGCAAGCGCGTGATCGGCGTGGGCATGCGCGAGGCCACGAGCACGCTTCTGGCCGACAACTGCGACGAGTTCCTCTTCTACGAGGACATCGTGGCGGGCGCCAGCGGCATGCCCAGCTTCGAGGGCAAGGTCCCCAAGGAGAAGCACCCCTGCTACCAGCTGCTCTTCGAGTCGCTCATCGCCGCCCAGCGCGACGACGACGGCCCGGTGCTCGCCTCGCGCCTCAAGGACACCATGAAGCGCAAGCGCCCGCAGTTCTCCGAGACCACCTACGGTTACCGCTCGTTCACCGTGCTCCTGCGCGAGGCCGCGAAGCTCGAACTCATCGATATTCACCAAGATGAGCGAAGCGGAACGGCCATGGTCGATGGATTTCATGGTCTGAGGGCGTAAACTAGAGGGGTTACGTGCGCAATGCCCACGCGGGATGCCGCGTTTGTTCATGTACGACGAAAGATGTGGGAGGACGTTAGACGATGGATGCCGAGATGCACACTGACGCCGCGCGCGATGCGGCCGCTATAAACGATGAGGAACTCGACGAGCTCGTGGCGGCGCTTGCCGGCGCGAGTCGCAAGCGCAGGCAGGATGCCTCGCACGAGATAGCCCTCATCGCGTCGGTGGACGCCCACCCGCTGCTCGCCCATGTCGATGACCTGGTGGACGCTCTGGAGCGCCCCGAGGCCCAGACGCGCTGGGAAGTGCTCTCCACCCTCTCCGAGCTCGCGCTCATCGATGCGGACGCCGTGGAAGGGGCCTATGAGGGTGCCGAGGCGGCGCTCTTCGACGAGGGCTCGGCCATCCTGCGCCTGGCGGCCTTCCGCTTCCTCGTGAGGCTCGGCGAGAGCTCGCCCGAGCGCTCCGACAAGGTGTGGCAGATCATGGACGAGGCCATCCAGTGCTTCCACGGCGACCCCGAGTACCGCGACATGCTCGGCGCGCTCGACGAGTTCGCACGGGGCAGCCTCTCCGACCAGACCCGCGAGGCGCTGCTCGCGCGCGTGGGCTTTGACGCCGACAACGGCCGTGGCTACATCAAGATCATGTCGACCGAGATCGTGGCGGTCGCGAAAGGCGAACGTGCATGAATATAGATGAGTTCATTGCCCGCTCGAACGATGCATCCGGCGAGGGAGACGATGCGCGGTCCCGTACCGCGGCGTCTGATCCCAGGCGCAGGGCCGCCCAGCGCCAGGCTGCTTCCAGCCAGCGCAGGACGGTGCAGGCCCCGCGCCAGCGGCAGGACTTCAACCAGCAGGGCGGCGGGCGGCCGAAGGGGTCGTTCCTGCTCATCGCGCTGCTCCTGGTGGCCGCGGCCGTGCTGGGCTTCCTGCTCTTCCGCTACGTGTTCGGCGGGGGCGGCGGCTCACTGAGCACGAAGCTGCAGCTTTCTGAGGGCGAACTCAACCACGTGGTGGCCACCTACACCGTGGGTGGCAAGAAGACCAAGCTCACGGCGCGTGAGGTGCTTGAGCACGAGGGCATGCTGAGCGGCTCGCACAACGAGGACGGCAGCTACGACGCACCGAGCGCCGACGCGATCCTCGCCTGCGTGCGCGGCATCGTGGTGGCGAAGGAGGCCGAGCGCCAGGGCCTCACCGTGAGCGAGGCAGACGTGGCGGCCTACGCGCAGTCCACGCTGGGCACGAGCGACTATGCCAGCATCGCCTCGGGCTACGGCCAGACCGAGGAAGAGGTCCATGCCCAGCTTTCGGAGGCGGCGCTCATGGCGCAGCTGCGCGCGAAGGTGATGACCGAGGCCTATCCGGAGGCGCCGGCCATGCCGCAGGAGCCAGCCGTGGGCGAGGAGCTCTCGCTCACCGAAGGCTATGCGAACTACGTGCTGGGGCTCGCGGCGAGCGAGTGGGACAGCGAGACGGGCACGTGGGTCTCGCCTGACGGTCCCTTTGCCAGCGCGCTTGCCGATTACGAGATTTCCGCCAGCGGGGCGAGCCACGAGGCAGCCCTGCAGGCGTATTGGGTTGCCTATCAGGACTACGTCACCAACCACGCCGAGGCTGCCAAGGCGTGGGACGCCTATCTCAACGGCCTGCTCTCCGGCGTGAAGCTCGAGCTCGGGTCGGTGGCGGTGTAGGCACGGCGCGTCTGTTGGGTGTGGGGTTCACGGCGGGAGCATGAGGAGGTCGTCCATGGAAAAGCAGAAGATGAGCTTGGGTTCGCTGTTGTTGCTCATTACGGGCATCATCGTCGGCGTCGCCGTCATCCTTGGTCTCGGCCTTGGTCTCATCATCAGGGACGTGGATGAGGAGAACCGCCACGATTACGTGTGGGCGCCCGAGGGGACGACGAGCGATCCCGATCCAGATTCCCAGACGGTGGAGCACGAGCCAAAGCAACCCGTCTCCGACGACGACGGCGAGCTGCACGACGGGTGGAACGCGGACTGCGGCTATTCCCGCACCGACATGCAATTCAGCAAGAACGGCACCATGCGCGTCGACGCCTACGACATGAACGCCAAGGTGGAGTTCTCGGTGGGCTATCCCGTCTTCAAGAACGCGGGGGAGTACACCGACGCGCTCAACGAGGCCATCGAGGCGTGCGCGCTCGATACCGTGAATTCCTATTACGAGAATCCGGACGAGAAGGCAGTTGAGCTCGTCAAGACCGTGGTGGAGAACGGCGCGCTTGGCGTGCCCGAGGGCGTTGACCTGCTCCTCACGAGCGATGTGAGCTATGCCGTCACCTACAACACGCCCGACTTCGTGAGCATCTCGTTCTCCGACAATTACTGCCTCGGGTCGCTGATGGGCGAGTTCATCTCGCTGCGCTGCATCAACGCCAACCTGCGTACGGGCCAGATCTATCGCCAGGATGAGGTGTTCAAGATGACGGAGGCCATCGCGAACGCCTTCGTGGACAACCTGGTGCAGGCTGCGGGCAGCGACGAGAACGGTGACGGCGTCATCACCGAGGAGGAGTGCTTCTCCGTGGACATCATTGGCCACGAGGCCTGGGTGCAGGCGCTCATGGGCGAGGGCGAGTACGCCAGCCGCATGAACACCACGTTCTTCGTGGACGAGAAGGGCCGGCCCAACCTCGGCGTGACGTACTTTTTGGGCAACGACCGGGGCGTCTCGCGCGGCTGGTGGGACGTGACGCTGACCGACGAGCTGCTGGATGGCGCGCGGCTGGAGTCCGACTTCTGGGATCTGCTGCAGTAGCGGGCGCGGCTGCGCGGCGGTCGCAACGAACAGGATACACAGGTCCGGCCTCACGCAGCTGCACCACGCGCTCGGCGCGCTCGCGGCGCTCGGCGTTCCGATCGACGCGTCGTTCCTGCACGCCCGCCGCAGGCGCAGGATGCTCGACTTCGACTCGCCGCTCACGCTCGAGATCAAGGCCGATTCCGAGATGCGCCTCGAGAGCAGCATGCCGCGTCCGGTGCTCTTCTCCAACGACACGACACTCGCGCCATCCGCAGCCCCCGGGGCGCAGCGCCAGGGCAAGGCCGCGCAGCGGCAGGCCGCGCTGGCCGAGAGGGACAGGCGGCAGCGCCAGTTCGACCAGGGCGC
>CACYAX010000024.1 GCA_902772435.1 uncultured Coriobacteriaceae bacterium
CAGGCTGCGGCCGACTTCATCTCCGGCCTCGGCATCGTACCGTATCTCCGCCATGGCTATACCTCCACGTTCCAGATCGTCGGCCTCATCGCCGCTCTGGGCATTGGCTATCAGTGGGCCAAGAACGGCGGCTGGGAGCCGCTCTCCTCCGGCATCATCGCCGTGGCCGCGTTCCTCATCCTTATCCCCGACTATGTCTCCGTCGACCTGCTCGACGCTGAGGGCGCTGCCGTCACCACCGTCTCCGGCCTCGACAAGACCTGGCTCGCCGGCCAGGGCATGGTTGGCGCCATCATCGCAGGCCTCCTCACCGGCCTTATCTACAGCGCCTTCCTCAAGAAGGACATCCGCATCCGCATGCCGGAAGGCGTGCCTGACGGCGTCGCCGCCGCCTTCACCGGCCTGATCCCCGCTGCCGTCATCCTGACCGGTGCCGTTGTCGTGTATCACATCTGCGAGGCTACTGCAGGCGTCACCCCGATCGAGCTCATCTACAAGTGGCTGCAGGCTCCCCTCCAGAACGTCGGCGACACCTTCGGCGGCGTCCTGATCCTCGAGGGCCTCATCCCGTTCCTGTGGTGGTTCGGCGTCCACGGCGCCACCGTCGTCGGCTCCGTCGCCAGCCCGATCGCCCAGACCAACATGCTCACCAACCAGGAGATCTTCGACGGCCTGGTCGCCCAGGGCATGTCCCGCAGCGAGGCCATCGCCGCTCTTGGCGCCAACGGTAGCCACATCTTCACCGAGCCGTTCCGTACCTGCTTCCACGCCATCACCGGCTCCGGCATCACCATCGGCCTCGTTATCTTCATGGTGTTCTTCGCCAAGTCCCAGCAGTTCAAGCAGGTCGGTAAGCTCGGCCTCGGCTGCGGCATCTTCAACATCAACGAGCCGATCCTCTTCGGTACCCCGATCGTCATGAACCCGAAGCTCTTCATCCCGTTCGTGCTCGCTCCTCTGTTCTCCAACCTGAGCGCCTACCTGATGACCTCCATCGGCTTCATCCCGTACACCACGGGCGTCACGGTCCCCTGGACCACGCCGCCCATCCTCTCTGGCTTCCTGTGCATCGGCTGGCAGGGCGCCGCATGGCAGATCGTCTGCCTGGCCGCCTCCTTCTTCATCTACCTGCCCTTCGCTCGCTCGATCGACAACGAGCTTTACGAGGCAGAGCAGGCTGGTGAAGCCGCATAACGTCCTTTGAGCTTGCCTGCACAGGCGAGCTCGCTAACAGATAGACCCTTTCCTTTCCAACGGGGCCGGCTTGAAGGAGCTGGCCCCGTTCCCTGTTTGTGGACGCCTTGCACAGGCGGCACGCGCGGCCGTACCCCTGTGGTTGGGGAGAAACGCGTCTTCTATACTTTAGGGACACGAGACGTTGGGGGGCACATGGCCGACATCAAGATGGTTGCCGTCGACATCGACGGGACGTTCATCCGCCGCGACTACAGCTTTGACGTGGACCGCTTTCGCCGCATCCTCGCGCACATGCACGAGATCGGCGCCGAGTTCGTGGTCTCGAGCGGCAACCAGTACTGGCAGCTGCGCGACTACTTCCCCGGCTACGACGAGGAGCTCTCCTTCGTGGCGGAGAACGGCGCCTACGTGAAGGACCATGCCGACGTGGTCTTCGTGGGCGAGATCGACCACCAGACCGTGCTCGACACCATCGCCTGGATCGACGCACGCCCCGAGATCGAGAACGTCATGAGCTGCGAGTCGTGCGCCTACGCCGAGCGCGGCCACATGCGCGACTGGTTCTTCGAGTTCATGAAGACCTACTACCATCGCCTCGAATGGACCGACAGCCTGCGCACCGTCGAGGACCGCGTGCTCAAGTTCGCGCTCTCCGTGCCGCAGGAACGCACCTACGAGTACTACGACGAGATCCGCGCCACGCTGGACGGGCTCGTCCCCACCACGAGCGGCCATGGTGCCATCGACCTCATCACGCCCGGCTGCCACAAGGCGAGCGGCCTCGCCCGCCTCGCGAAGCGCTGGGGCATCGACCCCGCCGACTGCGCGGCCTTCGGCGACGGCGGCAACGACATCGAGATGCTGCGCTGGTGCGGCCACGGCTATGCCATGGCGAACGCGGACGACGACGTGAAGGCAGCTGCCAACGCCATTTGCCCCAGCAACGAGGAACAGGGCGTGCTCACCACCCTCGAGGAGCTCTTCGGCCTGTAAGGCGGCACGTTTTGAAGAGGGTTAAAAAGTAAGTTAAGGATAACTTTTTCTTCCCTTTTCCCTACCCGTGTGCTACCATGAATCAAAAGTAAGTTGTAGTTAACTTTTGGAGGTGGCACATGGAACTCGCTGGCGTCGTCATCATGTCGTTGGGCATCGCCGCATCCACTACCGCCGTCCGCTCTGCCCTGCGCAAAGCCATGCGCCCGTAGCCTAACCTGCGATTTCCCCAAACGCAGCGGCACCAGAGGAACCCTCTCCTCCTCTGGTGCCGCATTCTTTTGGGTGACAGGCGCGCGCTAAACGACCTCCCGCCACGCAGGCGCTACATCCGCACCATGCGATAGCCCACGCCCACGTGCGTCTGGATATAGCGCACGCCCGATGAGGCGGGCTCGATCTTCTTGCGGAGCGACCCCATGAACACCCGCAGCGTGGCGAGGTCGTTCTTCTGCGAGGTGCCCCACACCTCGCGCAGGATCGTCCCGTGCGTGAGCACGCGGCCCGCGTTCTGCGCGAGCAGGCAGAGCAGCTTGTACTCGATGGGGGTGAGGCGCACGCTCTGGCCGTCCACGGTCACGGTCTCCACGGCATAGTCAATCGAGAGGGCGCCGTTGGTGAACACGTGCGGCTCCGGCGCCGCCTGCTCGTCCATGTAGGCGAGATGGCGCTCCACGGTGCGCAGGCGTGCCATGAGCTCCCCCACCGAGAACGGCTTCGTGAGGTAGTCGTCAGCGCCCGCGTCGAGCGCGGCGATCTTGTCCTCGTCGGCCGTCCGCGCGGACAGCACGATGATCGGCACGCGCGACCACGTGCGCACGCGGTTCACGAGCTCCACACCGTCCATGTCGGGAAGCCCGAGGTCGAGCAGGACCACGTCGGGCATGGCGGAGGAGATCAGCGCCCCCGCCCTCGTGCCGTCCGCGGCCTCCATGGCCTCGTAGCCGTTCAGGCCGAGCGCCGTGACCACCAGGTTCCTCACCGCGGCGTCATCCTCGACCACCAGCACACGCGTCTGCTTCTCACTCATCGGCAAGCACCTCCTCAAGGGGCAGGGCAAAGGCGAAGGCAACGCCCCGGGGCTCCACGTCGCGCACCGCGAGCGTCCCGCCATGGGCCCGCGCGATCGTCTGGCAGAGCGGGAGGCCAAGGCCGATGCCACGCCTCCCGTCAGCCGCAAGGCCCCGTTCGGTATAAAAGGGCTCGAAGATCCTGCCCTTGTCGTCATCGGTGATGCCGGGCCCGTCATCGGCGACCGTAAGCTCGGCCATGCCGTCACGGCGCGCGCACGTGATGGTGACCGTGGTACCCGCCGGCGTGTGGATGAGGGCGTTGTTCACGAGGTTCACCACGAGCTGCACCACGAGCGCCGCGTCCATGCGGGCAAAGACCTGCTCGTCGGAAGGTTCCACGACGATGGTATGGCCCCCGCCGTCATCGTGGACGTGGCGCAGGGCCTCCTCGACGACCTCGTCAAGCGCCTCGAGGCCCCAGTTGAGCTGCACGCTCTTGTCCTCGAGCCGCGTGATCGCGAGCAGGTTCTCCACGACGCTCGTGAGCCAGGAGGCGTCCTCGCGGATGGCGTGCGCAAGCCGGTCGCGCGTGGGCCCGGGCAGGGAGTCGCCTCCCTCGAGCAGGATCTCCGCGTTTCCCGAGATGGACGTCAGCGGCGTGCGCAGGTCGTGGGAGACCGAGCGCAGCAGGTCGGCGCGCATCTGCTCGCGCTCGGCGAGCATGCGGGCCTCCGTCCTCTGGTGCGCGTTCTTGCGCAGCTCCGACACCAGATAGCTCGCGATGAGCGCGACCACGAAGAGGACCATGAAGGTCTGGGGGTAGTCGTGGCGCCACGTGCGCAGCGAGAGCCTCGGCTCGACCAGGAAGTAGTTGAAGGAGAGCACCGCAAGCGCCGACGCGGCGATGCTGTAGCCCAGGCCGTCGGTGAAGATGGCCGTGACCAGCACGCCGAGCACGAACACGATCACGATGGCAGGCTCGGGGAAGCGGAGCCGCTCGAGGCCGAGCGCGATGAGGACGGAGGCCACCTGGGCCACGACCGTGGCGAGCGCATTGGGCAGAAAGCCCTTCCGCGCAGTCCATATGTCCCGATGCGCGCCGAACATGGCCCGTGCCAGCCCTCCCCTTCATCACGCCAAAACCGCTTCGTGCGGTAATGCCTGCACCTTTAAGCATAGAGGACAACGGGCTGCCATAAAGAAGGCATAAAGAGATTTCGCCTAAACAATTAAGAACCCGTACAATGATAGAGTGCAGCAGCCCACCTTGCGGGCATAACGTCTTCTCGTCGAAAGGAACGAAGGTGGACGACACTACTACCGTGAAGCAGGAGCAAGCGGAATCCCAGCATCCTGCCATACCCTTTAGTTTGGGCATGGTCCTCGTGACCATGGGCGTTGTCTACGGTGACATCGGCACGAGCCCGATGTACACCCTCCGCGCGATCATGCACGGCAACGGCGGCCTCGCCACGATGGACCCCGACGTGGTCACGGGTGCGCTCTCGCTCATCATCTGGACCATGACGCTCATCACCACGGTCAAATACGTGCTCGTGGCCATGAAGGCAGACAACCGCGGCGAAGGCGGCATCTTCGCCCTCTACAGCCTCGTGAGGCGCTGCGGCGGCTGGCTCATCTGGCCCGCCATGATCGGCGGCGCGGCCCTGCTCGCCGACGGCATCCTCACGCCGGCCGTCACGGTCACCACGGCCATCGAGGGCCTGCGTACCATCGACCTCGTGCATCGCCTCATCGGCGACGGCCAGGGCATCGTGGTGGCCATCACCATCACCATCATCTGCGTGCTCTTCTTCGTGCAGCGCGCGGGCACCAGCTCCATCGGCACGGCCTTCGGCCCCATCATGTGCCTGTGGTTCGCCTTCCTGGGCATCGTCGGCATCCTGCACATCGGCATGGCCCCCTATGTGCTGCGCGCCTTCAACCCCATCCGCGGCATCACCTTCCTCTTCAACGGCCAGCTCAATGCCGCGGGCATCATGGTGCTCGGCAACGTGTTCCTCTGCACCACGGGTGCGGAGGCCCTCTACTCCGACATGGGCCACGTGGGCAAGGCCAACATCTACGCCAGCTGGCCCGTCGTCAAGGCCTGCCTCATCCTCAACTACCTCGGCCAGGGCGCGTGGGTCATCGCCAACTCCGGCAACCCCGCCCTCATCGAGATGGGCTCTGCCATGAACCCGTTCTTCGAGATGCTCCCCGGCAACTGGCGCATCTTCGCCGTCGTGCTCTCCACGCTCGCCGCCATCATCGCGAGCCAGGCGCTCATCACCGGCAGCTACTCCATCGTCTCCGAGGCCATTCGCCTCGACCTCATGCCCCACATGAAGATCCAGTACCCCTCCGAGAACAAGGGCCAGCTCTACATCCCGCTGGTGAACACCATCCTCTGGGTCGGCTGCGTGGGCGTGGTGCTCTTCTTCCGCAGCTCCGAGCGCATGGAGTCGGCGTACGGCCTGGCCATCACGGTCACGATGCTCATGACCACCGTGCTCCTCACCGCCTACCTCGCCCGCGTGCGCAACAGGGTGCCCCTGGCCATCCCCTTCGCCATCTTCTTCGGCGCGATCGAGGCGTTCTTCTTCTTCTCGAGCCTCACCAAGTTCATGCACGGCGGCTACGTGACGGTCTTTTTGGCCTTCGCCATCTTCTGCGTGATGTACGTCTGGCACCGCGGTACCCAGATCGAGCTGCTGCAGCGCATCAACCTCGAGGTCGACGACTACACCGACCAGCTCCACGAGCTCATGGAGGACGAAGAGGTGCCGCTGCTGGCCGACAACCTCGTCTTCCTCACCAACGACCCGTCGTCCAACACGCTCGACCGCGACGTGCTCTACTCCATCCTCAACAAGCGCCCCAAGCGCGCCAAGGCCTACTGGTTCCTCAACGTGGCCGTTACCGAGGAGCCCTACACCCACGAGTTCTGGGTCAACGACTTCGGCGGCACGGGCATCTACAAGGTGCAGCTGCGCCTGGGCTTCCGCGTCAACCAGCGCGTGAACGAGTACCTCTACCAGATCGTCGAGAAGATGGTCGAGGAGGGCCGCCTCGAGCCCCAGGAGCACCGCTACTCGATCTACCCCAAGAAGAGCGACGTGGGCGACTTCCGCTTCTGCCTCATCCGCAAGGTGCCGTCGGCGTCCAACGACCTCTCGAGCTTCGACCTCTCGGTCATCAACATGAAGTACACCATCCGTCGCATCTGCGGCACGGCTGCCCACTGGTACGGCCTGCAGAACTCGAGCCTCCTCTACGAGGACGTGCCCCTGTTCGTCGGCATCAAGCGCCAGCACGTGCTTGCCTACGTCGAGAAGCCGGAAGAGTAAGCGCGCACATCCGATACGCACGAGCGGCGGTCCCTTCGGGGCCGCCGCTTTTTTGCCTGGGGCCCTTACGTGGGCTGGGCACTCGCGACACCAAAAGGGCCCCGCTCCTTTCGAAGCGGGACCCATGGGCGCAGTCTGAGCCGGAGCCTTAGTCCAGGTCGCGGAAGTGGAAGCTCTTGGCGCCGCTCGCGTAGTCGGCGACCACGTTGCCGCTGCCGAAGAGCTTGTACTTGTAGGTGACGAGCCCGTCGAGGCCCACGGGGCCGCGCGCGTGGAGCTTGCTCGTGGAGATGCCCACCTCGGCGCCGAAGCCGTAACGGAAGCCGTCGGCGAAGCGCGTGGAGCAGTTCTGGTAGACGCCCGCGGAGTCCACGAGCTGCATGAAGCGGGCAGCCGTCTCGGCGTTCTCGGTCACGATGGCGTCGGTGTGGTGCGAGCCGTGGCGGTTGATGTGGTCGATGGCCTCGTCCACGCCGTCCACGAGCTTCACCGAGATGGTGAGCGCGAGGTACTCGGTGTCCCAGTCGGCCTCGGTCGCGGGCGTGCAGTTGGTGAGCGCGCACACGTCCTTGTCGCCGCGCACCTCGACGCCCTTCTCGCGCAGGGCGTGCACGAGCTGCGGCACCATCTCGCGGGCCACGGCGCGGTCGACGAGCAGGGTCTCGGCGGCGTTGCACACGGCCACGTACTGGGTCTTGGCGTCCACCACGATGTCCACGGCTTTGTGCGGGTCGGCATCGCGGTCGACGTAGACGTGGCAGATGCCGTCGGCGTGGCCCATCACCGGGATGCGCGTGTTGTCCATGATGTAGCGCACGAAGGCGTTGGAGCCGCGCGGGATGAGCAGATCGATGGCGGTGTCGCAGGAGAGCAGGGCCGCGATGTCGGAGCGCGCCTCGACCTGGTGCAGGCACCCCTCGGGGAGGCCCGCCTCGACGGCGGCCGCGTGGATGACCTGGAAGAGCGCCTTGTTGGTGTGGAGCGTCTCGCTGCCGCCCTTGAGGATGGCGCAGTTGCCGCTCTTGAGGCAGAGCGTTGAGATCTGCACGAGCGCGTCGGGGCGCGCCTCGAAGATCACGCCGATGACGCCGATGGGGCAGCTCACGCGGTAGAGCGTGAGGCCCTCGTCGAGCTCGCGCGCGAGCAGCGTCTTGCCCACGGGGTCGGGAAGGCCGATGAGCTCCGTGATGCCCGCGCAGACGTCGGCGAGCTTGTGCTCGTCGAAGCGCAGGCGCTTGGTCACGGCAGCCGCCACGCCGGACTCCTCGGCAGCGGCGAGGTCGAGCGCGTTGGCCGCGAAGATCTCATCGGCGTGGGCGATCAGGGCCTCGCGGATGCGTGCCAGGGCGTCGTTCCTGAGCTCCAGTGGCGCGGCCGCCATGATGGGGCTCTCGAGCTTCATCTGGGTCGCGACGTCGGCAATCGTGCTCATGGATCCTCCTTGGGCCGAAGTGGTAGTGCACCTGATTGTAGCCCGCCCGCCTCACCACGGCTACGCCACCCCAAAAAGCCAGACAGGTTCGTTACCTCCATGACATGCTGGGCCTCCCCAGAGGCCACCACATGCCCCTGGAAAGGCCCAGCAAAGCCGTTATGGATAATTGCGCCGTTGGCGAGCAGGGAGCTCCTACAGAGGCTCCGCAGCGCCCTATGCCGCTTCCGCGTTGAGCTCGCCCACGATATCGCGCAGGGTCTCGACGCCCGGGTCGCCTATCTGCCCTCCCACGAACGCTCCGTCGCGGTCATAGAAGAGGAAGGTGGGGAACGACTGGATCCCAAGGCCGTCCACGAATGCGCCCGTGTCGTAGAGCACCTCCAGCGTCATGCCCTGCTCGGCATACCACTCCTCGAAGGCCTCCTCGGACTTCTCGCCGTACCTGCCGGGGATGACGACCGAGGCGACATAGGCCTCGCCGCTCTCGTTCATCTCCTGGGCAAACTCCTGGTACTCGGCAAGGCCGGCCATGCACGGCGGGCACCACGTGCCCCACACCTTTATGATGAGCGGACGGCCGGCGTAGCTCTCAAGGCCCACGGACCCTCCGTCCATGCTGCGAAGCGTGAACCGCGCAGCCTCCTGGAGCGCCGCGTACTCATCAGTGGAGGACGACTCGTCAGAGCTCTCGGTGGAGGTGCTCTCGGATACGGCTGGCACGTTCTCCACGACGCTGTTCGCGACCTCGGCACGCGCGGAGCTGATCACCATCCAGAGACCGAGGGCCGCGATGAGCGCACCGCCGACCGCCTTGATCTGCGGCGTGTAGCGCTTGAGCCCCGAGACGCGCTCCAGAAGGGCCCCGGAGCCCACGGAGAGCGCGATGAAGGGCACGCCGAGGCCGAGCGCATACACGGCGAGGAGCACCCCGCCCACGAGCGCGCTGCCCTCCTGGGCAGCCAGCGCGAGCACCGAGGCCAGGACCGGGCCCACGCACGGGGTCCAGCCCAACGAGAAGCCCAGGCCCAGGAGATAGGCGGCGACCGCTCCCCCGCCTTCGCGCAGGGAGAGGCCGGGCCGCCACTCGCGCTCAAGCGCGGGAATGCGGATGGCGCCCGTGAGGTAGATGCCCATCACGATCACCAGCATGCCGCAGATGATGCCGAAGGCGCTGCTGTTCACCACCTTGCCGAGGGCGCCGGCACCGAAGCCCAGCGCCACGAAGACGGTCATGAGGCCCAGCGTGAACGCGAGCGAGCTGAGCAGCCTCGAAGCGACCGATTTGCGCTCACCCTCGGCGTCGGCCGCCAAAAAGGCCACATACACCGGCAAAACGGGCAGCGTGCAGGGCGAGAAGAACGATACGAAGCCCGCCGCAAGCGCCGCGAGCACAGAGCCCATCGTCAGTGCGTCCATGGGTTGACCTCCTCATACACAGGACAGGGCCAGACCTCACGGACCCGCGGTGCAGACGCCCTAGAGCTGGGGCCAGATGCACTCGTGGACCGCCTTGAGGATGGTCCCGTCCTGTCGGCTTTCGGATACCACGCTCACGTGCGCGTCCCTGTGGGGATACACGACCACGAACTGCCCGTGCTTTCCCCATCCATAGAAGCTGTCGTGAGCGCCTCGAAGCTGTCGTGAGCGCCTCGCCAGAATAGGTACCCATATCCATACACATCGCGCGTGCTGTCCACTTGCTTTACACAGGCGCGCTCGACCCAGCTCTCGGGAACGAGCTGGCGCCCCTCCCAGCGCCCGCGCTGGAGCAGCATCTGCCCGAGGCGGTGCAGCTCGTCGAGCCCCAGCATGAGGCCCGCGGCGCCGAAGGTGTTGCCCAGCGCGTCGACCTCCCACGTGGGGCGGTACATCCCGAGCGGCTCGAAGAGCCGCGGCATGAGATAGCTCACGAGGTCCGTGCCCGCGCGGCGCTGCACCAGGATACCTGCGAGGTACGCGCCCACGTTGTTGTAGAGGAACGTGGAGCCCGGCTTGTTGACGAAGGGCTGGGCGAGGCTGAGCCGCACCCAGTCGGGGCTCTCGTAGGAGAACTTGTCGACGCTCAGCATGTAGGGACGCCCCTGCCCGAGCTGCATGGTGAGCAGGTCGCGCACGCGCGCCGCGGCGAGGTTGTCCGATACGTGCGCAGGCAGGTCGTCAGGGAAGGCATCGACGAGGCGCTCGTCCAGCGCGAGCAGCCCCTCGCTCTCGGCCATGCCCACGGCCAGCGAGGTCACGCTCTTGGAGATGGAGTAGACGTTGCGCCGCTCGACCGGCTCCCAGAGGTGGCGGACACGCTCCTCGCCGCCCTGTGACACCACGACGCCCAGGCAGTTGACCGCGCCAGCGCGCGTGACGAACTCGGTAATGTCCATGCGTCCTCCTCAGCCGAGCCAGGAACCTCACAGCCATTCTAGCGAGCGAGCCCAAGGCCCCTATGCCTCGAAGCCCCACCTGCGGTACAGCTCCTCCACGAGCTCGAGGTGCGCGACCGTGCGCTCGGCCGTGGTGATGGGGCTCTCCGTGCGGCCCGCCTCGAGGGCCCTCAGCGCCCAGGGGTGATGCAGGCTGTTGACGAGCGGGATGTAGACCGCGTCCACGTCGGGATCGGCAAGAAGCTCCTCGTAGCTTCCGTAGGCCCGCGCGATGCCCAGGGCATCGGCCTTCGCGCACGCCGAGCTCAGTGACCGTGAGGCCAGCGCCACGACCTCGGCGTTCGCCGCCTCCTGCGCCGCCCCCACGAACCGCGGCACGATGGACGCCGTCGAAAGAACCCCACACCGCACCATCTTCGCCCCTCTCCAAGACGTGTCATTACGTACCATCATATCGCCAACGGAGAGTGCACGAAACGCACGCGGGAAGCCCGCGAAATCCTCCGTATGTGGAGAGAATTGTTACAAAGTTGAGTCAAGCTAACTTTTTTGCAATTCCTACTTGCGTTGCGGGGTTCTTTGAGTAAACTATGGTTAACTTCCAACGAGGGCCCCTCTCCCCCTCCAAAGAAGCGGGCATAGTCCCATTGCAAGAGAACGCGCATCCCCCCTATGGCGCGTTCTCTTTTGCTGTCTCGCGGTTGAGGGGCCCTGAGGCACCGCACCCTCCCCTGCCCTGGCGCATCTCCCATCTCGACCTCCGTGGCAAAGTCGCGTACCATAGGTAGACTGTGTTTTTGCCGCATGCCGCCTAGTCGCGATCCGGAGGTCCCATGGACGAGACGTTCCAGGCCGAACAGCGCCATCTCAGCGAGACCTACGCCACCCTCGTCGAGCTTCGCGACGAGCTGACGCAGGACATCGAGGTGCGCCACAAGGGCATCGCCAAAGACCTCGCCGACATGGCCGAGGAGGTCTCGCTCGACTTCGTGGGCCTCGACGAGACCATGGAGACACTTGCGGCCGTGGAGACGCTGAACGCCGTCATCGACGCCTACAACCAGTACCACGACGCTGCCATAGCCAAGCTGCAGCGCGTCTACCTGCTGCTTTCCCAGCCCTACTTCGCCAAGGTGCGCCTCATCATGCGCCCCGGCCGCCCGCCGCGCGACGTCTACATCGGCACGGCGGGCGTCACCACCCAAGACGGCACGCCCCTCATCGTGGACTGGCGCAACCCCATCGCCGAGACCTACTACAACCAAGAGATGGGCATGACCTCCTACAAGGTCAACGACCGCGTGCGCACCGTCGAGCTCACGCTGCGCCGGCAGTACGACATCGTGCGCGACCAGCTGCGCATGTACTTCGACACCACGGTGGCCATCCAGGACTCGCTTCTGCTGGGTGCCCTCAAGCGCCATCACACCGAGAAGCTCCAGGCCATCACGGCCACCATCCAGCGCGAGCAGAACCAGATCGTGCGGCACGACGACGTGCCCGCGCTGCTCGTGAACGGCATCGCCGGCAGCGGCAAGACCTCGGTCATGCTGCAGCGCATCGCCTTCCTGCTCTACCGGCAGCGCGACACCCTCGACGCGAGCCAGGTCTACCTCTTCACGCCCAACACCGTGTTCGCCAGCTACATCAGCTCCGTGCTGCCCTCGCTCGGCGAGCGCAACCCGCGCACCTTCACCTGGGACAGCTTCCTCGCCGAACTCGGGCTCTCGGAGCGCTCGTCAGGTGCGGACGGCGGTTCGGCCTCCCTCGAGGTGCTCGAGGCGGCCGTGCCCACGCTCGAGCTCGAGGAGGAGGACCTGCGCGGCATCAGCGTGGGCGACGTCCAGCTGCTCAAGGCCTCGCAGGTCAAGGCCGCCGTCAAGAAGTTCAGCCGCTTCCCCGTGGGCAGGCGCTTCTCGGCCCTCGTCAAGGACGACCTCCACGCGCGGCTCGAGCGGCGCTTCGCCCAGCTCGCCGCAAACGACGAGGTCCAGGAGGAGATGCTCTCGCTCGACCTCGACGAGCAGGTCGAGCTCTTCGGCCACACCATCGACATGCCCGACGAGCAGGAGACCCTCGCGCTCACGCAGACCTACGTGGAGCATCTCTACGGCAGCGCGCACGACGCCATCGAGGCGGCCACGTGGCTGCGTATCGACCGCATCGGCATGCGCATCCTGGGCCGCAGCTCCATCAGCGCGGCGGAGTGGCTCTACCTCAGCATGCTCATCACGGGCGTGGACGGCCGCAACGCGCGCTACGTCATGATCGACGAGGTGCAGGACTACACCACCACGCAGCTCATGGTGCTCGCGCGCTACTTCTCCCGCGCGCACTTCCTCCTGCTCGGTGATGAGCACCAGGCCATTCGCGAGGGAACGGCCAGCTTCGCGGAGGCCAAGCAGATCTTCGCAACCACGCACGGGCAGCTTGAGGAATGCCTGCTGCGCACCAGCTACCGCTCATCGCCCGAGATCACGGAGCTCTTCGCGAGCCTCCTCGACGCCGGCGAGCGCATGAGCCTCTCCTCGGTGCGCCGCCCCGGGCGCGCACCCGTGATCGTGAGCTGCGACGACGTGGACGGCTATCTCGAGACGCTGCGCTCCCTCGTGGCGCAGGCCTCAACCGAAGAGGGGCTCACCGCCATCATCGCGCATGACCGGGAGCGCGCCCGCTGGATAGCGCGCAAGCTCGGCGAGGGCGTGAAGCGGGTGCACCGTGGCGACAAGCTCCCCGCGCAGGGAGTCATCGTGCTTGACCTCGGCCTTGCGAAGGGCCTCGAATTTGACCAGGTCATCATCCCCGACGCGCAGGAGAGCGTCTATCCCGCGACCGACCTGGCGCGCAGGCAGCTCTACACCGCCATCTCGCGGGCCATGCATCAGGTGAGCGTGGTGAGCCAGGGCGCCATGACCCCGCTGCTCAAGGCGCGGGCCTAGTTGTCGTCAAACAGGTCGTCGCGGTTGATCCTGAGCAGGATCTGCTCGAGGTCGAGCGAGCCCAGCAGGGTGCCGGCGTTCTTGCCGTTCACGATGACGGAGATGCTGCGGCTGCCCGCAAGGCCGCTGAACCCCGACCAGCGCAGGTGCTCGATGTCCGAGTAGTTGATGACGCGCTTGGGACCGACGAACGGCGTGATCTCCATGTAGGTGTCGTAGGTGCTCACGTTGTAGCGCCTCATGGCGAGCCACATGATGCAGACCACGACCTCGAACGAGGCGAAGAAGCCCAGCACGGTGACCTCATCGGCGTTGAACACGTTCACGCGGCAGAGCCAGGCGAACACGAGCCCCAGGACCCCCATGAACACCATGGCCATCACGAACACGCTCGAGGTGGCCGATGACATCACGTAGGTGTCATGGTGGCTGTGATGGCGTTCCGAGAGGCCCGCGCTGACCACGAACTCAACGAGCGCTGCTACGGCGGGCACCGCAAGGCATATGACAGTGAGGAGAATAGCAATCATCGAGGAGCGACCTTAGGAGAAAGGCTTGCACGACGTCGGGGCCAATAGAAGTATAAATCATATGCTATCAGATTTGATTTATATAAATAATCTAATCTAATACGCATACTCGTATTATCGATGTTCTAACTTTACCTGCGAAAACGCCTACTTATCATAAGCAGCTTGGTATGCGGGCGCTCACATCCCGTATGCGGTAATACAAATAAGTTGAACGATGCGTTTAGCACCGCGAGCGGTAGATGCGCGTCAGATTTCGGCCTGATAGGCCGTTTGGCGGCGGCAAGCGGCCACAAAGCGATGGCCGGTGCGGGCACCTCCCGCACCGGCCATCGCGCTTGTTCACGCACCGCTTCGTATCGCTAGGCAAACTTTGCCACGAGGTGTTCGAGCAGGTCCACCGTGGTCTCGAGCGCCCGCACCGGGATGAACTCGCGGACGGAGTGGAAGTTGTAGCCACCCACGGCCAGGTTCGGGCAGGGCAGGCCACGGAAGGTGAGCTGGGCGCCGTCGGTACCGCCGCGGACCGGGACCACGCGCGGCTCGATGCCCACCTCGCGGTTGGCCTCGAGGGCATAGTCGATGAGGAACTCGAGTCCCTCGAAGCGCTCGGCCATGTTGCGGTACTGGTCGCGGATGGTGACCGTCACGGTCCCTTCGCCATAGCGGGCGTTCATGAAGGCAGCGATGCGCTCGAGCTCGGCCTTGCGCCCCGCGAAGCTCTCCCCGTCGAAGTCACGCACGATATAGGACAGCGTGACCGCGGAGGCCGTGCCGCTGATGCCCGTCGGATGGTAGAAGCCCTCGCGGCCCTCGGTGTGCTCGGGACGCTCGAAGGCGGGCACCATGGAGTCGAACTCGGCTGCCAGGGTGATGGCGTTGACCATCACGTCCTTCGCGGACCCCGGATGCACCATCACGCCCTGGATGCGCACCTCGGCCGCGCAGGCGGAGAAGCACTCGTAGTTGAACTCGCCCACGGCCTCGCCGTCGACGGTGTAGCACCAAGCGGCACCGAAGCGCTCGAGGTCAAGCAGGGCGGCGCCGTGACCGATCTCCTCGTCGGGCACGAAGGCGATCTTGAGGGTGGGGTGCGGGAGTGCAGGATTCGCCTGGAGGCGCGCGATGAGCGCGCAGATCTCGGCCACGCCCGCCTTGTCGTCAGCCGCGAGCAGCGTGGTACCGTCAGAGCAGATGATGTCCTGGCCCACGAGCTTCTCGAGGTCAGGGACCTGCGCGGGCGATGTTGCGATGGGCTCGCCGTCAACGATGCCCGCCACGAGGTCGCCGCCCTCGTAGTGGACGATGTGCGGGCGCACGCCGGCGCCCGGGGCGTCGGGCGCGGAGTCGATGTGGGAGCAGAAGCCGAGCGCGGGCTTGCCCTCAGAACCCTTCGAGGCGGGGACGGAGGCGGTCACGTAGGCATGCTCGTCCACGACCACGTCCTCGCAGCCGAGCGCGCGCAGCTCCTCGCCCAGCAGGCGGGCCATGTCATGCTCATGGGGGCTCGAGGGCACCTGCTCCTCGTTCTTCGGGTCTGACTGGGAATCGATCTGCACGTAGCGCATGAAGCGCTCGACCACGTCACTCATGTCGGTCCTTTCCACGGTGGTTGCGCCACGCCATTGTAGCGCCTTCCGTGCAGGGAGGACACCCCTTGCCGGGGCGGGGCGGACTGATGCAACGACACAGGGTGCAATCCCGTCGCGATGGTCCCGGGCGGCATCACGAAGCTGGGCTGAGGCGCCTAGATCTGCATGGCGAAGAAGCGCTCGTAGAGGGCGAGCTCCTCCTGGGTGTCCCTGCTCGACGCGAAGCTCACGGTGCCCGCGCGGTCGCGCGTGGCCAGCAGGCCATGCTCCTCGAGCTGGCTGCGCAGGCGGCGGGCCGTGCCCTCGCCGCTGTCATAGAAGGCCACGTCGCCGAGCACCTCGCGAATCTGCTGCTTCACGAAGGGATAGTGCGTGCAGCCGAGGACCACGCCGTCGACGCTGCCCCGGTGCTCCCCCACGAGCGACTCGAGCAGCGCGTGCAGGTCGTTGGCGTCAAGGTCGCCGTGCTCGATGCGGTCCACGAGCCCCACGCAGGGCACGGGGATGACCTCGGCGGCGCTCCCCCACCGCTTGGACAGGCGATGGAACTTCTCGAGCGAGAGCGTGAGCGCCGTCGCCATGACGAGCACGCGGCCCTGCAGGTTGGCGAGCACCGCCGGCTTGAGCGCCGGCTCGACCCCGATGATGGGCACGTCAGGATAGGCGCGACGGAGCGGTTCCGCCGCCGCGGCGGTCGCCGTGTTGCAGGCGATGACCACGGCCTTGGCCCCCTCAGACACCATCGCGTCCGTGATGGCACGCGAGAGCGCCAGCACCTCGTCGGCAGACCGGTCGCCGTATGGGGCGTTCGCCGAGTCGCCGAAGAAGCGGAAGTCCTCATGCGGCAGCTCGTCAATCAGGCATTTGAGGATGCTGATGCCGCCCACGCCCGAGTCGAACACCCCCACGAAGCCCTGCGAATCGGCCATCAGCCCACCTCCTTGCTCACGCGGCCCGCCTCCATAGCATAGACCGTGTCGGCGATGGCGGTGGTGGACGCGCGGTGCGACACCAAAAGCACCGTACGGCTGCCACGGCGCTCCACGATGCTCTCGAGCACCGCGCCCTCGTTCAGGGCGTCGAGGTTGCTCGTCGGCTCATCGAGGAGCAGGAAGGGCGACTCGTGCAGGAAGGCCCGGGCAAGCCCGAGGCGCTGTCGCTCGCCGCCGGAGAGCGTGTCGCCCAGCTCGCCCACCATGGTGTCGTAACCCTGCGGCAGGCTCTCGATGAAGTCGTGCACCGACGCGGCACGGCAGGCCGCCTCCAGCTCCTCCTGCGTGGCATCGCTCTTGGCCACGAGCAGGTTGTCGCGGATGCTGTCGTGGAAGAGGTAGGTGTCCTGCTCCACCAGCGCCTCGGCGGCGCGCAGCGAGGCAGGCGTGATGTTCTCGACGCGCTCGCCGGAGACCGTGATCTTGCCCCGGTCGACGTCCCAGAAGCGCATGAAGAGGCGCATGAGCGTGCTCTTGCCCGAGCCGCTCTTGCCCTGGATGGCCACGACCGAACCCTCGGCCACCTCGAGGCTCACGTCGTCGAGCACGCGCTCGACCACATGCTCGTCCTCGGAAGACGTGCTGCGGTACGCGAAGGAGACGCGCTCTGCCGCAGCGCCGCTGAAGCTGATGTCCACGCCGTCCTCGGCCTCGTCGACCGCGGGCTCCTCGTCCAGGATCCCCAGGACGCGCTCGCCCGCGGCGAGGGTCGCGGAGAGCGACGTGCCCAGGTTCGCCAGGGCCACCACGGGCCCGAAGGAGCTCATGAGCGCGACCGCCGCCAGCACGGCCCCGAAGCCGTCGACCTCGCCCGTCTGGAACAGCAGGGCGGCGCAGGCGATCTGGCCCGTGGAAAGCAGCAGGATGAGACCGCTCACCAGGGCGTTCGACGCGCCGGCCACGTCGGCGAGCGCACGCTGGGAACCGACCAGCGCATAGGAGCGCTCGTCAAGCTCGTTGAGGTAGCGGCGGCCCGCACCGAACTGCACGAGCTCGGAGAGCCCGCGCAGGGCGCCGAGCACGTGCCCGGAAAGGCCTGCCGCACCCGCGCGCACCTCGCGTCCCAGCTCGCCCGTGAGGCGGGAGGTGACCAGCGGCACGACCACGCCCACCAGCAGGTACGACGCGGCTGCCACCAGCCCCAGGTAGGGATGGACGCTGCCCATGAACGCGACCATCAGGCAGGACATGATGAGCGCGATGCAGACGGGCGAGATGGTGTGCGCATAGAAGACCTCGAGCAGCTCGACATCGGCCGTGATGGCGGAGATGAGGGAGCCTTTGTCTTTGCCTGCCAGTTTGGCGGGCGCAAGGCGGCGCAGGGCGCCGAACACGAGGTCGCGGATATGCGCGAGCAGGCGGAACGCGATGTAGTGGTTGGTGCGCTGCTCAAGGTAGTGCAGCACGCCACGCGCCACGGCGAGGCCCACGAGCGCCCAGCACACCTGCACGAGCGTGCCCGCGGCCAGCTCGCCCTGCGCGACCTTCCACGCGGAGCCGGCTCCCAGGACGGGTATGGCCGTCGCACACGCGAAGCCGAGCACACCGCAGACGATGGCGAAGAGCATGTAGCCCGTGAGCGGGGCCGCGAGACCGAGCATCCGCCACATGATGCGAAGCTTAGACTGTCCCTTCATCGCGCACCTCCTTCCCATAGGCCTCGAGACGTTGCTGGGCGTCCCAGAGCTCGCGGTAGGTCGGGCAGGTCTCGAGCAGCTCCTCATGCGGGCCGCTGCCCACCACCTCACCGTCGGAGAGCACGTAGATGCGCTGCGCCCCAACCACGTTGGCCAGGCGGTGCGAGATGACCACGACCGCCTTGGAGCGGGCGAGCTCGTGCACGGCGCTCATGAGAACGGCCTCGCTCTCCACGTCCACGTTGCTCGTCGCCTCGTCAAAGATGTAGACGGGCGAGTCCTTGAGGAGCGCCCGCGCGAAGGCGAGGCGCTGGCGCTGGCCGCCCGAGAGCAGCTCGCCAGCCTGGCCCACCTCGGCATCGAGGCCGCCCTGTTCGCGCAGGTATTCGGCAAGCGAGGCGGCCTCGAGCGCCGCCCAGAGCTCCTCGTCGGTGGCCTCGGGCCGTGCCAGCAGCAGGTTGTCGCGGACCGTCCCCTCGAAGAGGTAGCTGGAGGATGCGATGGTGGTCACGAAGCGCGCGAGCTCGCCGCGCACGATGTCACGCAGCTCCTTACCGCCCAGAAGGGCCCTGCCCTCATAGCCGTCCTCACGCCCCGCGAGCAGGCGCGCGACGGTCGACTTGCCCGAACCCGACTCTCCCACGATGGCCGTGAGGCCCACCGCGGGCACGTCAATCGTCACGTTGCGCAGCGCCGTGCGCCCCTCCTCGTAGGAGAAGGTCACGCGCTGGAGCGAGAAGTGGTCGCCCTGCATGATGTGGGCCGTGCGCTCGGCAGGCTCCTCGACGGCAAGCAGGCGGAAGATCTTCTCCGATGCCGCCATGCCGTTCATGGCCACGTGGAAGTACGAGCCCAGGCGGCGCATGGGGATGAAGAAGTCGGCGGAGAGCAGCACGATGAAGAGGCAGCCGAAGAGGTCGGTGGCCCCGCCGTACAGCTGCCAGAGCGCAACGGCGATGCCCGCCGCCGCGCCGCCCAGCGCCACGATGTCCATGACGATGATGGAGTTGAGCTGCATGCTCAGCACCTTCATGGTGACCACGCGGAAGTGCTCGGCCTCGCCGTTCATGCGCTCGTGGCGCGCGGCGTCGGCTTGGTAGACCTTGAGCGTGGTGAGGCCCTGGAGGTTCTCGAGGAAGTTGTCCGCGAGGTTGGCGTACTCATCCCAGTAGGCGCCGAGGATGCGCTTGGCGATCTTCTGCACGATCACGATGACCACGGGGATGAGCGGGACGAACACGAGCAGCACGAGGGCCGAGGGCCAGCTCACCGGCAGGAGGATGAAGAAGAGGGTGAGCGGGGCCAGCACCGAATAGAAGAGCTGCGAGAGGTAGTTGGCGAAGTAGGTCTCGAGCTGCTCGGTGCCTTCCACGGCGAGCTGCACGACCTCGGCGGTGGAGACCTTCTCCGCATACGAGGGGCCCAGCCTGAGCACCTTCTCGAGGATCCGGCGGCGCAGAAGCCGGCGCACGTCGGCCGAGGCGGCAAAGCTCTCGCGGGACGCGAAGTGCGTGGCGACCACGCGCACCACGATGGCCGCCAAGATCATGGGCAGGTAGACGTTGAGCGAGAGGTCACCCCCCGCGCCGAGGCCCTGCAGCACGCGGCAGACCGCAAAGACCGCCACAACATTTGATATGAGCGAGACCCACTGCCAGGCCACGTTGAGCAACACATGCCGCATCGCCTCGGGCACGAGCGCCAACAGGCGTTTGTCCATCACGGCAGCACCACCTCCTTCAGCATGCCATCAGTACATGATACCGCTCAGCTGGTGGCAGAGGGCCGCGTGATTGCCAAGGGGCTTATGAGGCGGCCGTAGGATGGGAGGTGAGGTGCCAGCCGTGGCAGTAGGGGCAGCGATAGCACACGAGCCCGCGCCGGCCGTACTCAGCGCATGACGCGATGGCGTCTTCCGCCTCGGCGCGGCTCGCATAGCGGTTCTTCGACGCGCAGGCACGGTCGCGGCGGGCGGCATCACGACGCTCGGCAAGGTCCTGCTCGCGACCGGCCTCCCGCGCGAACGCGTCACCGAGGCTGCCCGCGTCGAAGAGCTCCGCCTTGAAGCGGGCCACCTCGCGCTCGCGTGCCGATCGCTTCCTGCTTCCCATGCCCAGCTCCTAGCGTCAGTAAAGCGGGAGGTCGCCCGTGATCGGGTCGATCTGCTCGGGATACAGCGGCTCGAACGCCAGGCAGGTGTAGGTGGGCTCGCCATGGAACTCCGTGTGGCCCGCGTCGCGCACGAGCGCGACGGCAAAGCCCAGCTCGCGGCCCTTCTCGGCGAGCTCGAGCAGGGCTTCCTCGGAGTCGACGTACACGCACACCTTGGCGACGCCCGCCGAGAACCAGTCCGTGAGCGGCGTCTGCTTGGGCGCCTTGCCGAACAGGCCGCCGTGCTCCTTGAGGAAGACCCAGCTCCCCTCCTCGTTGACGCGCACGTCGGACAGGCGCCCTTCGCGCGCCAGCGCCATGAGGGTCGCCTCGACGCAGGCGTGGCCCGCCTGCGCGGCGATCTTGCCCTTGCGCATCTTGAGGTCGCGGCGCATGACAATCATCTGTTTTGCCTTGTAAGAGGGCATGGCTGCTCCGTCCCGAACGTGCGTCATGGGGCGGCGGGCAGGGTGGGTCCGCCGCCCCGCAGGTACTACTCCGCCTCGAGCAGGGTGATCTCGAAGTTGAGGTCCTTGCCCGCCATCTCGTGGTTCATGTCGAAGGTGATGGTGGTGGCGTCCTTGGCCGCGACGACTGCCTGGATGGGATAGCCCTGCGGCGTTCCCAGCATCACGCGCGCGCCGACCTGCACCTGCTCGGCACCCGGCATCGCGGCGATGGGCACGGTCTGGACCATGTCATCACGGCGCTCGCCGTAGGCCTCGGCGGCCGGGATGTGCACGTTCACGGTCTGGCCGACCTCCATGTCGCGCACGGCCACGTCGAAGCCCTTGATCATCTGGCCAGCCATGCAGGTAAAGGCCAACGGCTCCCCGCGGTCAAGCGACGAGTCGAACTTGGTCCCGTCGTCCAGCGTGCCCGTGTAGTGAACTTTGACCTTTTTGCCTTCGTTGCTCATAGCTCTCCTTGCCCCTCGTCGAATCGTGTGCGGACGTCCTACTTTACGGCAAAAGCTCACGCTACCATGTTTAGAAAGGAGGCATCATGAAGAAGTCGCAGCTTGTCAGCATCTTCACGACGCTCGCCCTCGTGTTCTGCATGGCGCTCATGCCCGCCCTCACGGCGTGCGGAACCATTCCCTCGGATTACGATACCCAAACGCAGGCCACGGATAACGGCACGGACGAGCAGGGAGACGACGCCTCCGACGACGGAACGGCGGGGTCGGTAACGCTGCAGCTCGACAACGACGACGACTCCGACGGGTCTGATGAGGGGGCGTCCGCTGCGGGCGACCCCACGAGCTCGCAGGGAGAGTCCGAGGGCACGGACGAGGCCGCGACCAGCACGGATAACGAGGGCGACGCCACACAGACCAGCTCGGGAAGCTCGAACGCCTCCAAAGTCACGGTAACCGAAGATGGCTGGTATACCAGCAAGGAGGAGGTCGCCCTCTACATCCACACCTACGGGCGCCTGCCCGGCAACTTCATCTCCAAGACGAAGGCCCGCAAAGCCGGCTGGGTTGCCAAGGAGGGCAACCTCGACGAG
The DNA here is from genome assembly GCA_902772435.1 of uncultured Coriobacteriaceae bacterium. GTDB lineage: Bacteria > Actinomycetota > Coriobacteriia > Coriobacteriales > Atopobiaceae > UBA1367. The sequence continues at coordinate 21,717 of CACYAX010000024.1, forward strand.
GTCTGCCCCGGCATGAGCATCGGCGGCAGCGTGTACTACAACGAGGGCTGGGACGGGGAGGAGCTGCTCCCGGAGGCCAAGGGGCGCACGTGGACGGAGTGCGACATCAACTACCACGGGGGATATCGTGGAGCGGAGCGCCTCGTGTTCTCCAACGACGGGCTCATCTTCTACACCGACGACCATTACCAGACCTTTGAGCAGCTCTACTAGCGGAGGTTGCGATGCTTGAGATATGTGTTGACGAGCGCGACTTTGCGCGACCCGCAGAGCTCATGGACTACCTCCAGCGCAAGCTGGACTTTCCCGCGTGGTTCGGCGGCAACCTGCGTGCTCTGAACGACTGCCTGGGCGACATCAGCGAGCCCACGCGCATCACTATCATCCGCCGCGATCCCACGCCAGACACTTGGTTTGACCGCGCGACCATCGTGATCGTGCGCGCCGCGCTCGAGAACGACTATCTTGAGGCGCGCGTGCGCTAGGGTCGCCACGGCGGAGCGCATTGCAGCTTCCAAATCACGCTTAGCGCCCTCATTTTGGGCCACATTCGCATGCCGAGAGGCGCCGCATGGACGCAAGCGCTTCTTATGCGCCCTTTTATTGCGAAATGCCAAGTAGCGGATGCCCAAATCCTGCGCAAATACGCTGAGCTACTTGACGTTGGCCGATAAAACGGCGCATAGGAAGCACTTGCGTCCAAGGCCTGACCTCACACCGCATACAAAAGGCCCGATTCTGCGGGAAAGCCACAACGCGCCTCAGCCGAGACCCCTCGAGACGCTTCGGCAGGGGCTCGGCACCCGTGCAAGTCTGGGTTCGCCAAACAGACACACTATCTTCGCTGCCACGATTGCCACAATGGCCTATCATTAAGGGGTTGATTCGAAACCCTCTTCGCGAAGGGAGCCCCCATGGAGCAGTACAAACGCGATTTCATAGAGTTCATGGTCGAAAGTGACGTCCTCAAGTTCGGCGACTTCACGCTCAAAAGCGGGCGCAAGTCGCCGTTCTTCATGAACGCCGGCGCCTACGTCACCGGCAGCCAGCTGCACAAGCTCGGCATTGCCTACGCCACGGCCATCCACGACACCTTCGGCCTCGACTTCGACGTGGTCTTCGGGCCTGCCTACAAGGGCATCCCCCTGGCCGTCATCACCTGCATGGCCCTCTCCGAGCTCTACGGCAAGGAGGCGCGCTACTGCTCCGACCGCAAGGAGGCCAAGGACCACGGCGCGGACGCGGGCCAGCTCCTCGGCGCCAAGCTCCACGACGGCGACCGCGTGGTCATCGTCGAGGACGTCACCACCTCCGGCAAGTCCATCGACGAGACCTACCCCAAGCTCATGGCGGCGGCAAACGTCGAGGTCGTGGGCCTCATGGTCTCCCTCAACCGCATGGAGGTCGGCAAGGGCGGCAAGATAGCAGCCATCGACGAGGTCTCCGAGAAGTACGGCTTCCCCACCTCCGCCATCGTGGACATGGCCGAAGTCACCGAGGCGCTCCACAACCACGAGGTCGCTGGCCGCGTCGTCATCGACGACGAGCTCAAGGCGGCCATCGACGCGTATTACGAGCTCTATGGAGTGAGGTAGGCCATGCAGATCGGGTTTGACAACGACAAATACATCGAGATGCAGGCGACTCACATCCGTGAGCGCATCAGCCAGTTCGGCGGCAAGCTCTACCTCGAGTTCGGCGGCAAGCTCTTCGACGACTACCACGCAAGCCGCGTGCTCCCCGGCTTCGAACCCGACTCCAAGGTGCGTATGCTCGCCAAGCTCGCCGACGACGCCGAGGTGGTCGTCGTCATCAACGCCGAGGACATCGAGCACGCGCGCCGTCGCTCCGACATCGGCATCACCTATGACGAGGACGTCCTGCGCCTCATGGACATCTTCCGCGGCATGGGCCTGCTCGCCGAGAGCGTCGTCATCACGCACTTCACGGGCCAGCCGCACGCGGAGGCCTGGCAGAAGCGTCTCGAGCAGATGGGCATCCGCTGCTACCGCCATTACCTCATCGACGGCTACCCCTCCAACGTCGACCTCATCGTGAGCGACGAGGGCTTCGGCAAGAACGACTACGCCGAGACCAGCCGCCCGCTCGTGGTGGTCACGGCCCCGGGCCCCGGCTCGGGCAAGCTCGCCACCTGCCTCTCCCAGCTCTACCACGAGGCGAAGCGCGGCGTGACGGCTGGCTACGCCAAGTTCGAGACCTTCCCCGTGTGGAACCTGCCGCTCAAGCACCCGGTCAACATCGCCTACGAGGCGGCGACGGCCGACCTCGACGACCGCAACATCATCGACCCCTTCCACCTCGATGCCTATGACAAGGTGACGGTCA